>JBCNVA010000044.1:0-8948 GCA_039630445.1 Armatimonadota bacterium | reverse complement strand
ATTGTTGATTCGTCCGCGTCGCCGGTGCGCCTCCCCCACACATGGTTTTTTGTTAGCGTCGGCGGCCCGCCGCCGCGACACAAGGTGTATTCGTAGCGTCGGCGTCTCGCCGACGACCTCACGGCGTTGGCTCCACCAATTGGTATCAGCAGCCCTGCCCGAAGTTGAACAGTACGATCAGCAGGTCGGCATCGTCCACCACGCCGTCACTATTCACATCCTCGGCACCGCAGTTTGAGCTGCAGCCGAAGTCAAACAGCACGGCGAGTAGATCGGCATCATCCACACAGCCGTTGCCATCTACATCGCCTGGGGGACCCACAGGACAGTCAATCTCCACATACTGCACGCCCGGCGCGCTTACCTGAAAGCTGAAGGGGAACGAGTCGAACGGCGGGTCTGGGCAGCGCACCCACGCCACATTCGGGAACTGCTGCGAGGTGTTGCCGATGTTCAGCGCAGGCAGTGTCTGGTTCGACATATAGGTTCCGCGGCAGGGATCGCCCAGGTCGGCACCGCCTGTCAGCACCACCAGAATTCGTATTCTCCCGCCTGAATAATTTAAAGCGCTCAGCGGGATGGCGACCTCCATCCCCGTGGTGGCGGTCGCAGGATTGCCGACGTTGTTCGGATCGCTGGTGATGCCTGCAGTGTTGGAATTGTCCAGCGCTGCCTGAATGCCAAAGGGGTTCGTACCACCGATGAGCGTACCGCTGCCTGAATCTGTTCGGGAGTATCCCACATAGGTGGAGACATTGTTTACCAAATCGTGCAGGTCGGCATAGATGTTGTCGTTGCCCTGCCCGTCATCGTAGCGGTTGATGCCCAGCGCCCAGTCAGGCTTGTGGTCAAACACCACACCGCTCATGCCCTGCACCGAGCAGTTGATACAGCCTGTAGTGAGCGTGAAGGTGTGGTTCGGATTGCGTCCTGTGTCGATATAGAAGTGGAAGGCGTTCCCGTTGCCTTCGAGGTTACCCGTGACGCCGATGTACAGCACGCCGCCTTGACAGCGTACAAAGAGCTGGTTTAGCTCAGAACCCCAGTGGACACCACTGACGCGGTCGCCAAAGCCTGTGTGGTTCGTCTGCGAGGCAAGTGCCGTGCCAAACTCGGAAGGGATGTTGCGTCCGTCGATGATTGGCTGCGCCGTTGCGACAGCGCATGCCAGCGCCAAACCCATCAATAGTGTCATTCGCTTCATCGCCATAGACCTCCTTTCCCCGCGTTGGGCGGGTTACACCCTATTATACCCCATTCTACGATGCGGATTCCGGTCGGCTGGATGGAACCTTATGGGGGCTTGTTTCGTTCCTCGCAATTGGGGAAGCTCGCTTTAATCCCGAGGTTCTCAGCTTCTGCCTCCTGCCCAACCACCCGTCAGCCAGGAGGATGGGGAGTATCCCTCGGCGGATGGCTCCCCCTTCTCCTGCTGGCGCCAGCCTTAGTCGCTCACCTTTAGCACGCTGAGGAAGGCTTCCTGGGGCACTTCGACGGTGCCCACCTGCTTCATGCGCTTCTTGCCCTCTTTCTGGCGTTCCAGCAGCTTGCGCTTGCGCGTGACATCCCCTCCATAACATTTAGCAATCACATTTTTACGATAAGGTTTAATCACTTCGGAGGCAATGACGCGCGTACCTATCGCCGCCTGAATACGCACTTCGAACTGCTGGCGCGGCACAACCTGCTTGAGCTTCTCCACGAGGGCGCGGGCACGCGGGTAGGCGCGTTCACGCGGTGCGATAAAGCTCAGCGCGTCCACTGGATCACCGTTCAGCAGGATGTCGAGCTTGACCATGTCTGCCTCGCGATAGCCCGCTGGCTCATAATCGAACGAGGCGTAGCCGCGTGTGCGCGTCTTGAGCTGGTCGTAGAAATCGAGCAGGATCTCGTTCAGAGGCAGGCGGTAGTAGAGGATCACGCGCTGAGGGGTTGGATACTCCATGCGGATGAATTCACCGCGTCGCCCCATGCAGAGTTCCATCACCGCGCCCACATACTCGGCGGGCACGGTTATCGTCGCCTTAACAATAGGCTCCTCCACCCGGGCAATCTGACCGGGGTTGGGCCAGCGCGTTGGGTTGTCAATTTCCAGCTCGGTGCCGTCGTTGAGGACGACGCGGTAGACCACGCTGGGTGCAGTGGCGATGAGTTCCAGTCCGAACTCGCGCTCCAATCGCTCCTGCACAATCTCCATATGGAGCAGTCCGAGGAAGCCGCAGCGGAAGCCGAAGCCAAGCGCTGCGCTGGTTTCTGGCTCGAAGGTGATGGCGGCATCGTTCAGGCTGAGCTTCTCCAGCGCGTCGCGCAGATCGGGATACTTGTCGCCCTCCACAGGGTACAGTCCGCAGAACACCATCGGCTTCACCTTGCGGAAGCCAGGAAGCGGTTCATGCGCGGGTCGCTCCGCAGAGGTAATCGTGTCGCCCACCTGCGCGTCCTTCACCGATTTGATGCCCGCTGTGATGTAGCCTACTTCGCCCGTGTTCAGCCGTTCCGCTGGGCGCAGCTGGGGCGTGAAGTAGCCCACTTGTGCCACCTCGAACTCTTTGCCCGTGGACATGAAGCGGATGCGATCGCCCGGCTGTACGCTGCCATCCACCACGCGCACATACGCCACCACGCCCACATAGGGGTCGTAATGCGAGTCATACACAAGGGCACGTAGCGGCGCGTTCGGATTGCCTGAAGGCGGCGGCACGCGCTGCACGATCGCCTCCAGAATCTCCTCGATGCCGATGCCCTCCTTCGCGCTGGCGAGGATCACATCGGCAGGGTCAATCAGCAGCGCATGCTCCATCTCCTCCTTGACCCGCTCCGGGTCAGCAGCGGGCAGGTCGATCTTGTTAATCACGGGCACGATGATCAGCCCCTGATTGTAGGCGAGGTTTGTGTTAGCGATCGTTTGCGCCTCTACCCCCTGTGAGGCGTCCACTACCAGAATCGCCCCCTCGCACGCGGCGAGACTGCGCGAGACCTCGTAGGTGAAATCCACATGCCCTGGGGTGTCAATAAGATTGAGCTGGTAGGTCTGTCCGTCGCGGGCGCGATAGTGCAGGCGCACAGCGGTCATCTTGATCGTGATGCCGCGCTCGCGCTCCAAGTCCATCGTGTCCAGCACCTGCTCCACGGTCGTGCCGGGCGGAATCGCCCCCGTGAACTCCATCAGCCGATCCGCCAGGGTGGATTTGCCGTGGTCGATATGGGCGATAATGCAGAAGTTCCGAATGCGCCGCTGCTCGCTCATACATGGAAAATTGTACCTGAAGAGGAACGGGGATATTTTTGAGGCAGGTTCGCATCAGCGGGCGACACAGAGCCTCGCTAAGACCTTTTCGAAATCGGGGAAACTGGTCTGGACGCAGCCCACATCGTGAACGACCGTTTCACCCCTTTGGGCGACCAGTCCGGCAATCGCCAGCGCCATCGCGATGCGGTGGTCACCGTGGCTGTGAACTTCCGCGCCATGCAGGGGGGTGGGTCCCAGAATGCGCAGTCCATCGGGCAGGCACTCGATCTGTGCGCCCATCTTGCTTAGCTCGGTGCTGATTGCGTAAAGGCGATCCGATTCTTTGACGCGCAACTCAGCGGCGTCGCGAATCACTGTTTCACCCACTGCCTGCGTTGCCAACACGGCAATTAGTGGGATCTCATCGATCAGGCGCGGGATGAGCGCACCGCCTATCTGCATCGCTCGCAGGGGTTGCGCCTGAATGCGCAGGGTAGCGATGGGTTCGCCGTTCTGTTCGTCCAGTGCCTCCCAGTGGAGATGCACATCCGCGCTGGCGAGCGCCTCCAGCAGCCCCGTGCGCGTTGGGTTGACCCCCACACCCTCTATAATCAGGTCGGAGCTGGGCAGCATCAGCGCCGCGGCGATCCAGAACGCTGCCGACGAGAAATCGCCGGGGATAGTCAGCGAGCAGGCGTGCAGGGTCTGACCCCCGCGCAGGCGCACTCGGTGCTGCCCGCTCTCGCTCATCTGCATTTCTAACTCCGCTCCAAAGGCTTGCAGCATCCGCTCAGTGTGATCACGCGAGAGGCACGGCTCGATGACCTCCGTGATGCCTGCAGCCCGCAAGCCCGCCAGCAGGATGCACGACTTGACCTGCGCACTAGCGACAGGCGTCAGGTACTGTATCGCGCGCAAATCACCCCCGCGAATGGCAAGCGGTAAGCGCGAGGCGTTCTCGCGCCCGTCGATCTGCGCGCCCATCCGCTGCAACGGCTCTACTATGCGACGCATGGGGCGGCGGCGCAGCGACTCGTCGCCCGTTAGCACGCTGAAAATCGGCGCGGAGGCTAATACGCCTGCCATCAGGCGCGCGGTGGTGCCCGAGTTGCCCGCGTCCAGCACTTCGGACGGCTCGCGCAGAGGTTGGCGTCCTACCCCTGTGATGGCAAGGCGCGATTCCCCTTTCCACGCCACCTGTGCGCCCAGCTGTTGCACCATCTGCAGCGTGCGCAGGCAGTCGTCTGCTTCCAGAAAATGCCTTATCTCGGTAGTGCCCTCCGCCAGCAATCCCAAGATAGCTGCCCGATGGCTGATCGACTTATCGCCCGGCGGTCGCCACCTGCCACGCACCGCACGCGCTGGCTGAATACGCCAACTCCCCATCAAATGGCTTTGATTCGCGCCCAAGCCCGCTTTACCTGTCTTTGGCTGACGCATCCGCTGTTACGCGATCCCGCTCTGTTCGATAGCCGCTGGGCACTCCCGCGCCAAAACGGTACAAACCCCGCAAAAGTAGGAGTCCAGCAGGCTGAGCAAGCTGCCGATAATCGGTCAGGAAGCCAGAGTAGGCATAGAGCTTGGAAGTCTTGCCCGATATAGAAGCGGAACGCTTTCCGCGCCATGAGGGGGTGTCAGCGCGATGTACGGAGGGAACATCACGGGCATCAATTTTACAGGATTAGCGTCGGGCATCGATACCGAAGCGATTATCCAGAAGCTGATCGAGCTGCAGAAGCGCCCACTGCAGCGGCTAATGGTGCGCAAGTCGGAGCTGAGCGCGCGCATGAGCGCGTATGACCAGTTTCGTGGGCTGGTCAATAATCTGCAGACGGCAGCGGGCGCACTCTCGGTCAAAAACGCCTTCAACCTGATTCGGGCAAACTCATCTGACACTCAGGTCGCCACCGTCTCGGCATCCACCGATGCGCAGCCAGGCACCTATGAGCTGCGAGTGAGCAAGCTCGCCCAAGCCCATAAGATTATCAGCGGCGCGCATACCTCCGCCACTGCCGAGCTGGGCGTATCGGGGCAGTTCATGGTGAACGGCAAAGTGATCGAAGTGGTCGCTAGTGACACCCTCACCTCCATCGCAAGCAAGATTAATGCCGCCAACGCGGGCGTCACCGCCTCCATCCTGAACGGGGATAATGGGCAGGTGTTCCTCACACTGACTGCCAACGAGACGGGCGCAGGCAGTCGCATCCAGCTGGCGGATGTAGGTGGCTACAATATCCTCATACCCACACTCAAACTGATTACCTATGCCGAGTTCGTGCGTAACCAGCAAAACAACGCGGCGCTCTCCGAACGGTTCCGCGATTCCACCACCCCGCTTGGCACGCTGTTCGGCATGAATAACCCGACCAGCGGCACCATCCAGATTAATGGCGTGGCAGTCCACATCGATTTTGCGACGGATAGCCTGAACACCATCGCAAACCGAATCAACAGCGCGGGCATTCCGGGCGTGACGGCTTCGGTGGTCAGCGAGACTGTCAACGGCACAACCTATTACCGCCTCAAGATTGAAGGGGCAAGCGCGTTGCCCACCTTCACTGATAACAACAATATCCTCAAGAATCTGGGCATTCTGCAGAACCAGTACGAGCGCGAGCTGGTGCAGGCACAAGATGCCGAGTTCACAGTGGACGGCATCAGTTTCAAGCGCAGCAAGAACCAGATCACCGATGTGATCCCAGGGGTGACGCTGACGCTCTTGAGCGCGGATGCTACCAACCCCAAAAGGGCGACCATCACACTCTCACGCGATTATGACGGTATCAAAGGCTCCATCAATAACTTCATCAACGCCTACAACAGCCTTGTCGATTTTCTGAAGCAGAACGCCTCCTTTGACAAGGAGACGCTGCGCAGCGGCGTACTGTTTGGCGACACGACGGTCAGCCTGATTCAGGATACGCTGGTGCGCAAGATTACCGATGTGGTGCGGGGGTTGGACGGCACGCTGCGTGCACTCACCCAGGTCGGCGTGCAACTGGGGCGAGATGGCAAGCTCACTCTGGATGAGGGCAAACTGATGGAGGCGCTCAGCCGCGATCTGAATGGGGTGAGTCGCCTCTTTATTGCGAACGGCTACACAACTAATCCGAATATTGCCTTTGTTTCGGCAACAGATGCGACGCGCCCCTCCTCGTCCACAGGTTACGAGGTGGTCATCACGCAGGTAGCAACCCGTGCGACGGCGACGGCTTCCGTCGCCCAAACCAGTGCCAGCACCGTGGAGGAACGGCTCACCTTCAGCGGGCGACTGTTCGGCAACGAATCGTACACCTTGGTCATTCCAGCGGGGAGTACCATCGACGACACCATCGCGCGTATCAATAGCGATGCTCGCCTCAAGAATCTGGTGGTCGCCAGCAAGGATAGCAACGGTCGGCTGGTTATTCAGGCGCGGAACTACGGCTCGGCAAGCAGCTTCAGCGTGGTCTCCGATCAAGCCGCCAGCGCGAACAACTCTGGCATCGGCACAACCGCCCTCGAAGCGCAGGGACAGGATGTGGCAGGCACGATTAACGGCGAACCTGCCACGGGGCAGGGACAGTTCCTGACGGGCAACAGTGGCAATCCGAACACGGCAGGGCTGCAAATTCGGGTGATGGCGACGGCGCCGGGCGTTTATGGCGCCGTGGTGTTCACGCGCGGCGTCGCCGACCAGGTACGCCAGTATGCCAAATCGGTCACCGACATTGTGAACGGCGACCTGACCCTTGCCAACAACGCCCTCCGAGACCAAATTCAAGCGTTAGATGAGCAGATGCAGGCGATCCGCGAGGAGGTGAGCCGTCGGGAGCAGAGCTTGCGCCAGCAGTTCGCTCGGCTGGAACGCGCCCTCAGCCAGATGCAGGCGCAAAGCATGCGCCTATCAGCAATGATGAGCGGCATCCCCATCCCGCGCGCCGCCTAAGACCACACCCCGCTCGGCAAACCGAATAGACTATGCCAATCTAAATTAGATATGAGTTAGTTGGAGGAGCGTATGTACGGTGGCGTGAATGGACACCAGCGATACCTGCAAACGGCTATTGAGACGGCGCATCCTGCCCGCCTGGTGGTGATGCTTTACGACGGTGCGATCCGCTTCCTTCACCAGGCGCAGGAGGCGATGACACAACGCAACTATGAGCAGCAGAACCTCTATCTGCAAAAAACGCAGCGCATCCTTGCCGAACTGATTAGCAGCCTCGACTTCACAAAAGGTGGCGAGGTCGCTGAGAACCTCTTTCGGATATATACCTACCTTTACAACCAGCTGGTGCAGGCAAACCTTGAGGATGATTCAACAAAAGTTCAACACGCTATTACGCTGCTAAGCGAGCTGCGCGAGGCGTGGGACGCGGTTGCAGCACAGGTAGAGACGCCAATTCAGGCAGGCACGCCAGAAAGGGTGAGCTTACATGGCTAAGAGCTTGATAGAGACCTTGCTGGACGATTTCTGGTTGTTGAGCCTGTCGCTGGAGCAGGCGCTCCAAGACGACGACTGGGATCAGGTGATTGGCTTGCTGCAGCGGCGGGAGGAGGTGCTGCGCACACTGGAGTGCTTGGAGCCTGACCCGGCATGGCTGCCGAAGCTGCGCCGCGCGATGGACGCCGACCTCCGCTGTCAGCAACTGATCCAGCGCAAACAGCGCGCCCTGCTGATGGCGCTGGAGGAAGAAGCCCAGCAACGACGCTGCAGCGAGCATTACCGCCCTTCACCCCTTGAACCGCCAAGCCACTTTGAAGGGGAGGGTTAGAACTCAATCAGTCGGGCAATCGGCTCGAAGGTGCGCCGGTGAATGGGAGAGGGTCCTAATCGCTGCAGTTGGTGTAGGTGAAAAGGGGTAGCGTAGCCCTTGTGCTGGGCAAAGCCGTAGCCCGGGTAGAGACGGTCATACTCCTGCATCAGGCGGTCGCGCACCACTTTCGCCACGATGGAGGCTGCCGCGATACACTCCTCTTGGGCATCGCCATCGATAATTGGCTGCTGGCGCAAGGGGCAGGCAGGAATTGCATGGCGTCCGTCGACAAGCAGCACTTCGGGTAGGAGAGGAAGCTGTTCTACGGCGCGGCGCATCGCCAGCAGGCTCGCACGCAGGATGTTCAGCTGCTCAATCTCGCGCGGGGTGGCGATACCGACAGTACAAGCCACTGCCTCGCGTCGGATCGCTTCGTACAGCTGCTCACGCACCGCTTCGGAGAGCTGCTTACTGTCTTTGATGCCCTTGACGGGGTGATGGGGAGGTAGGATCACGCAAGCGGCGACTACAGGACCTGCCAAAGGACCGCGTCCCGCCTCGTCCACGCCCGCGACCAGCCTCCATGCCTCCATCGCAGATCGAGATTCCCTATTAGCCTGTCCCTTCCTGTCGTACCTGCGAGCCTTGATTTGAACTTGCGAACACACCCTGCGTCGCGTCGGCGAGACGCCTACGAGGATGAACACACCTTGTGTCGCGTCGGCGAGACGCCGACGCTACGAACACACCTTGTGTCGCGTCGGCGAGACGCCAACGCCACGAACACACCTTGTGTTGCGTCGGCGAGACGCGAACGCCACGAACACACCTTGTGTTGCGTCGGCGAGACGCCGACGCTACGAACACACCTTGTGTTGCGTCGGCGAGACGCCAACGCTACGAACACACCTTGTGTTGCGTCGGCGAGACGCCGACGCTACGAATACACCTCGGAGGTCGTCGGCGAGACGCCGACGCTA
>JBCNVA010000043.1:0-3171 GCA_039630445.1 Armatimonadota bacterium | reverse complement strand
GTAGATGAGCAGGATTTGCTGGTGGTGCTGTCGAATTTTGGTAGAGGATGCTAATTCGCCCACCCTCTACTCAAACAGCTCGCTCACCTTGACCTGAAAGCCGGGCAGTACCGGGTCGCCCGTCAGCACATCCCCCTCTCGCAGCGTCTGCACCAACCCCTCCGCACGCCACACCTCAATCACCCGACGCTCCGGGTCTACCACCCACACCAGCTGCACACCCCCTGCCAGCCAGTCCGCCACCTTCTGGCGCAGCTCTGTGTAGGGGTCGTTCGGGGAGACCACTTCCACCACCAGGTCGGGGACAACGCGGCAGAAGCCGGGCGGGAACTCACCTTCGGGCAGGCGTTCTTTGCGGATGAAGGCGACATCAGGGGCGAGGACATCGTGCTCCTCGCCGCGCGGCACCACGAAGCCAGTCTCTGCAGCAAACAGCACACCCTCGCGCGTGTTGAGTAGCCGGGCGCCAAGACGAACCGTTAGTGCAGCGGCTATTTTCCCGTGTTTTGGACCTGCAGGCATATATTCGCGCACCTCCCCGCGCCACAGCTCGGCGCGTTTACCCAAATAGAGGTGTTCGAACTCCTCGACACTTAATCGTGATTGGACCGCCTTGCTCATCACCTTCACCTGCCTCGACCATAGGGGATTAGGCATACCAATTATACCTTGCTATAGCAACTTTCGATAGATTTGCGCGGTTTGGGCGACGGTGTGGCGGATGTCGAAGCGGTCGGCGAGGGCGCGGGCATTTGCCGCCAGCTCGGTCGCCAATTCGCGGTCTTTCAGGATGCGCAGTACCGCCTCCGCCAGCGCCGTCGGGTCGCCTGGTGGCACTAGCAGCCCGTTCACCTCGTGCTTCACTAAGCGTTCTAATTGCGGGATGCGGCTGGCAACGACAGGCAGCCCGCACGCCATCGCCTCCATGATTGCCAGCCCCAGCCCCGCATCGCGCGCGGGCGCAACCAGCACATCGGCAGCGACATAAAGCTCTTCCACATTGCTCCAGTAGCCAAAGAAGCGGATGTGATGCGGCTGGCTGCTCTGCAGGCTCAGTTTGACCAGTCGCGCATTATCGGGTCCATCGCCCGCAAGCCACAGGTCGGCGTCGGGCAGCGCCCGCCAGATGTGTTCCATCGCCATCAGCGCGATATCGAACCCCTTATGCGGCACGAAGCGTCCCACGCCCAGCACGATCGGGCGGTCGCGCGGTACATGGAACTGCATCCGCATCGCGATGCAGTTTGGCAACCGCTCAAACAGTGCGAGATCAATGCCGCCATGCACTACCTCGATACGCTCTTCTGGGACGCCGCCACGCACCAGCCCCGTTTTCACGCTGTCGGAGACGGCGGTGATTAGGCGCGGGTAACGGGCGATCCAGCGCCACACGGCGCGTACCAGTGCGCTTTTGTGCAGCAACAGATGATGCACCGTCCAGACCCACGGCTGACGATTGCGCAGTGCCCAGGCACAGATCCAGCCTGCGCGCACTCCATGACAGTGCACAATTGGAAAGCTTTTTGCTTGCTCACGCAGGAGGCGCACTGCGCGCGAATCGGCGAACAGCCCAACCCGATCGCGAATGAAATCAGGACCTGTGAGCGTAGGCGCGAAGTGGTGTTCGGGCAGATATTTGATGAGTCCTTGCACATGGCGCAGCATCCCGCTGCTGCTGGGGCGCACCACAAGCAGCACAGGAGTCCGCCTGATGCCTGGCTCCTCCCATTCGGGTGCAGGCTCCACACGCAGTTCTGGTTTCTCCAGCAATACAGTTGCCATCGTTTCCGATTGAACCCCCTCCTGCAGGTTCTCCCCTGGTGGGGAAACCCTTTCGAACAGCCTGCTCTTATCGGGGGACAGGGATCTGGTCTAACAAGGTTCTCAGGATTCGGTCAGCGGTCAGCCCTTCCACTTCGGCTTCGGGTTTCAGGATAAGGCGATGGCGCAGGGTGGGTAGCGCCATCTGCTTCACATCGTCGGGTGTGACGAAGTTGCGCCCGCGGATAGCCGCCAGTGCCTTGCTCACCAGCAGCAGGGCAATCCCTGCACGCGGGCTGGCGCCCACCAACAGGTAGTCGCTCTGGCGGGTGCGACGCACCACCTGCAGGATATATTCCATCACTTCGGGGGCGACCTGTACCTCGCGCACCATCTCGCGGCATAGCTCCAGCTCTTGCGCGTTCAGCACCGTTTCCAGCCCCACCTCCTCCAGCCGATGGGCACGAAAGCCTTCATCGTGCAGGCGCAAAATGGCGCGCTCCTCCTCTTCAGCCGGATAGCTCATTACCACCTTCAGCAGGAATCGGTCTAACTGGGCTTCGGGCAAAGGGTAAGTGCCCTCATATTCGATGGGGTTCTGCGTGGCGAACACCATGAAGGGGCGGGGTAGAGGATGCGACACGCCATCGATGGTCACCCGCCGCTCCTCCATCGCTTCCAGCAGCGCAGCCTGCGTTTTCGGCGGGGTGCGATTTACCTCGTCCGCCAGCACAATATTCGCAAAAATGGGTCCGTAGCGCACACGGAACTCCCCTGTGCGCGTGTCGAAAATGGTTGTGCCAATCAAATCGGAGGGCATCAGGTCGGGTGTGAACTGCACTCGGCGGAACTCCAGTCCCAGTGTTTGTACCAGCACGCGCACCAGCAGGGTTTTGGCGATACCCGGCACGCCCTCAATCAGTAGGTGCCCATCTGCCAGCAGGGCGCACAGCGCTTGCTGCACGACTTCCTGCTGCCCGATAATCACGCGCCCGATCTGCTCTTGCACTCGCGCTGTCGCCTCTGCCAGATGGCTCAGGCTAACCACCCATCAACCTCCCGTCGTGTGCGCATCTCGCCCCCTCTTATACCCCTGCACCGCTTCGATTCCTGCAGAGGCAGGTAGCTTTCGCGCTCAATCGCTTGCCATCCCTTATGCTGTGACCAGTGCATCGATTTGTTGAGCAAGCAGGAAGTCTTTCTCGGTCAGCCCGCCCGCGGAGTGGGTGCTGAGGCGCAGCGTCACCTGCCGATAGCGAATCTCGATATCGGGATGGTGATCCATGCGCTCGGCAAGCAGTCCCACATGCACCACGAAGGCGAGCGCCTCACGAAAGTTTTTGAAGGTGAGGGTGCGCTCGATCTCATTGCCAACGCGCTGCCAGTTTGGCACACGCGCCATCCACTGTC
>JBCNVA010000042.1:0-7360 GCA_039630445.1 Armatimonadota bacterium | reverse complement strand
CGCCAGCTGGAGCAGGTGCATCGGGCGTCGCAGGCAGTATCGGGCATTCAGCAGGCGTCGCGCCAGATTGCCGACGGTGCGCAGCAGCAGGCACAAGCCGTGCAGCACGCCCAGCAGGTCGCGGGCAACCTGCAGACACTGATTGCCGATGCCTCCACCAAGGTGAACCAGATGGGCGGGCAGTTCCAGCAGGTGAGCAACATCGTGGAGATTATCAAGAGCATCGCCTTCCAGACCAACATGCTGGCGCTGAACGCGGCGATCGAGGCAGCACGCGCGGGCGAACACGGGCGCGGCTTCGCCGTCGTCGCCGAGGAGGTGCGCAACCTCGCTGAGCGCTCCGCCACCTCCGCCAAAGAGATCGGCGCACTGATTAGCGGCATGCAGAGCGTGGTGCAAGACGCCGTCCGCTCCATGCAAAACGCGGTGCAGGAAGTAGAGATCGGGCTGACTCAAGCGGTGGAGAGTATTGCGACAGTGGTCAGCCAGTACCAGTCGATGGCGACGCAGCTGGCAAGCCAATCGGACGAGGTGAAGCAGGTGATGGATCAGACGGTGCAGCTGAGCGAGGAGTCGAGCGCGGCGTCGCAACAGATGAGTGCCGCCACGCAGCAAATCGCTGCCCAGATGGAGCAGATCGCCTCGCTGGCAGACCATCTGCGCCAGATTGCTGCCAACCTGCAAAACGCGCTCAGCGCGTTCAACATGAGTGAGACCCAAACTCTAAAGGCAGCATAGAAGGAGGATAAACCATGCAAACACAAACTGTGCAGGAACGGCAAGCGGTGAACGAATCGGGCACCGAAAAGTACTTAGTGTTCCAGATTGGTGCAGAGAGTTACGGCATGCCCCTACTGCAGGTGCAGGAGATCCGCACCTACACGCCGGCGACGCGCGTGCCCGGCGCACCCCCCTATGTGCTGGGAGTCATCAACCTGCGGGGCAACATCATTGCGGTGTTGGACGCCCGCACCCGTTTCGGATTGCAACCGCCCGAGGACGAGCAAGCGACGGTGATTATCGTGGCGCAGGTGGGGGGCAAGACCTTCGGCTTGCGCGTCGACTCGGTCTCCGATGTGGTGGATGTGCCGATGAGCGAGGTGCAGCCCCCGCCACCGATCGCCTCGGAGGAGACCCAGCGCTTCCTGAACGGGCTGGTGCAATTGGGCGAGCGCGTGCTGATTCTGATCAACCTGCCCGAAATCTTTGACCTGGCAGAGATCAGTCGCTGGGCGAATGCTGCGGCGTAAACCTTGAGGGCTACAGCGTGTGCAGTACTTCTTGCGCCGCGCGCTGTCCCGATTCGATGGCGCCGTCGATATAGCCCATCCAGCGCGTAGCGGTCTCGGTGCCTGCCCAGAAGATGCGTCCGATAGGTGGGCGCAGCGCATGCCCGAACTGAGTCCATGCGCCTGGCGGAAAGTGGGCGCCGTAGCAGCCGCGTGTCCACACCTCCGCACTCCAGTCATGGTCTATGTAGAGTTCGGGCTTGGCAGCGCGCTCGCCAAAGTAGCGGGCGAAGCAGTCCAGGGCAGCACGGCGCCGTTCCTCGGGCGCGACGCGCCCCATTCGCCGCGCGTGCGCACCCTCCATAAAGCCCAACAAGATGCCCACCGAACCGTCGGGTGGCGAGTTGTCAAACACTAGATGCACAGGTCCTGTGTCGCTCGTCACAAAGCCACTCAGCCCATGCTCCCGCCAGAAGGGCGTCGGGTAGACGGCAAAGCATTTGATGACCGAGCCGTTGGGCAGACGCTGAGTCAGTTGGTCTCGCGCGGGGGGCATCGGCGGGTCATACTGGATGCGCCCTGCCAGTGTGGGCGGGATCGCCACGATCACCGCGCGTGCGCGATAGGTCGCGCCGCCCGCATGCACAGTGACACCGGTCGCGTCTTGCTGCAGGAGATGGACGGGGCTGTTCAGACGCACGCGGTCGCCCAACTCGGCTGCGAGTCGCTGGGCGAGGCTCTGTGCGCCCTGCACGAACCGATCTTGCTGCGCCCCGCCGCGCGTGCCGCTCAGTCGCTCCACGCCACCGCCCGAATGGATGTAGAACAGGGCATGCAGCAGCGAGAACTCGTAAGGCTCCGCCGCGAACACTGCCTCCGCAAACAGGGTCAAGCCCCAGCGTCCGATGGGCGTGCGCATCGTCTGCTCGATCCACGCCGCAAAGGTGAGCGTGTCCCAGCGGGCAGCATGAGGGGCGTTCCAGGGCGCCTCCAGCGGCACCTCATGCGCCAGGCGATCCAGCCGCGCCATGCC
This sequence comes from Armatimonadota bacterium, assembly GCA_039630445.1. Taxonomy (GTDB): domain Bacteria; phylum Armatimonadota; class Fimbriimonadia; order Fimbriimonadales; family GBS-DC; genus HRBIN15. The sequence continues at coordinate 5,098 of JBCNVA010000042.1, read as the reverse complement.
GCGCCCGAAATCGAGCAGCGCGCGCAACCCCAGATTCGGCACCACACCCTTGTACCGCCGCAACCGCCCACCCTGATAGACCAAGCTGTCGCCCTCATGGTAGGTGGGGAACAGCTCGATGCCCAGCTCCCGCGCGAGCGCGTAGGCGCGGTCTTGCGTGGGACCAAGCCACTGCCCGCCCAGATCGATCCAGACACCGGGGGCAATCTCACGGCTGAGCAGCCGCCCGCCGACCCGATCGCGCGCCTCCAGCACCAGCACCTGCTTGCCCGCACGGGTCAACTCGCGCGCGGCAACCAGCCCCGCTATCCCCGCGCCAACAACAATCACCTCCGCGCTGTCCATGACCCAATTTCTCGCCGCAGGGGTGTCGCATGGAGCTTATACCGATTGGGTTTTCAAATCTCATACGGCTAAAGCCGTTCTTGTGCAAACGAAGCCGACCTGCATCGGCTGTTTTAGCCCGCGAAGGCGGGCTTGGTTTGCAAAGGAACGGCTTCAGCCGTCAGGGCTTTACGCGATTTGAAACCCCAATAGGTATTAGCCTTGCTTCTCCACAATTCGCCCCTTTCGGGTATAATCCCTTCAGCCTCGCGAGGTGGAGATAAGCGATGATAGTCAGGGAATGGCTCAGAAAATGGATGGACACGACCGAGCGTGACATCAAGCGCATGAAGCCCCTAATTGCCCGCATCAACGCGCTCGAACCTGAGATGCAGCAGCTGTCCGACGAGCAGCTGCGTGCCAAAACGGACGAATTCAAAAAGCGCCTGCAGGACGGCGAGACACTGGACGACCTCCTGCCCGAGGCGTTTGCCGTCGTGCGTGAAGCCGCTCGACGCACGCTCAACATGCGTCACTTCGATGTGCAGTTGATGGGGGGTATTGTGCTGCATCAGGGGCGCATCGCCGAGATGAAAACGGGCGAGGGCAAGACGCTTGTCGCTACCTTGCCACTCTACCTGAACGCGCTGGAGGGCAAAGGCGTCCACCTGGTGACGGTGAACGACTACCTCGCACGCCGCGACGCCGTGTGGATGGGACCCATCTACCACCTGCTCGGCATGACTGTCGGCGTCATTCAGGGACGCAGCGCAGAAAGCGACGAGCTGGGCGGCTCCTATATCTATGAGCCGGGCTATCAACACCCTGACCCACGCTACCTCCACCTGCGCGAAATCAGCCGCAAGGAAGCCTACCAGTGCGACATCACCTACGGCACCAACCACGAGTTCGCCTTCGATTACCTGCGCGATAACATGGTCTTTTCGGTAGATGAACTGGTGCAGCGCGAGTTGAACTACGCCATCATCGACGAGGTAGATAGCATCCTGATCGACGAGGCGCGTACCCCCCACATCATTTCGGGGCAGGTAGAGGAGGATCTGAACATCTACTATCGCGTCGATTCGTATGTGCGTCGGTTGCAACCGGGGCGCGACTACACCGTGGACGAGAAGCACCACGCCGTGACGCTGACCGAAGAGGGCACCGAACGCTTGGAGCAGATGATGGGCATCAAGAACCTCGCTGATGAGGTGGAGCTGCTGCCCTACATCAACGCTGCCCTCAAGGCGCACGGGCTGTTCAAGCGCGATGTGCATTATGTGGTGCGCAACGGCGAGATTATTATCGTGGACGAGTTCACGGGTCGCCTGATGCATGGGCGACGCTATAGCGACGGGCTGCACCAGGCGATCGAAGCAAAAGAGGGCGTGCCCATCAAACAGGAGAGCCAGACGATTGCTGTCGTCACCTTCCAGAACTACTTCCGCCTCTACAAAAAGCTGGCGGGCATGACGGGCACAGCAAAGACCGAAGAGGAAGAGTTCCGCAAGATTTACGGCATGGATGTGGTGGTGATCCCTACACACCGCCCGATGATCCGCATCGATCACCCCGATGTGGTCTACAAGACGATGGAGGCGAAGCTGCGCGGGATCGCGCTGGAGATTTTGCGCCTCTACACGAAGCAGCAGCCCGTGCTGGTTGGCACACGCTCCATCGAGATGTCGGAAGTGGTCTCCTCGCGTCTCACTTTTGACAAACTGCAGCTGCTGGTGCTTATCGAACGCATCCGCCACGCCTTAGAGGAGCGCAAGGACATTCCCAAGCCGCAGCGGGAGGAGTGGCGCAAGACGATCCTGATGCCGCTGCCCTCGCTGTCGATGCGCCAGATTGCGCCCATCTGTCGCGCCCTGGATCTGCCCGCTGACCCCCTTCACGAGGCGCATGTTCGGTGGTTGCTCGAGCGCTGGGAGCTGCCTGCTGACAATCGGGTCTACCTGCAGGAGGCGCTGGAGCATGGCATCCCGCACAATGTGCTGAACGCCAAGTACCATGAGAAGGAGGCGCTGATTATCGCGGAGGCGGGGCGCAAAGGCGCAGTGACCATCGCGACGAACATGGCGGGACGCGGCGTGGACATCCTGCTGGGCGGCTCGGTGGTGAAAAAGGAGCCGTCTGAGCAAGCGGATGGGGCCGACTCGGCGGATGGGCAGGATGCCCAAACCACAGAGGAGGCGCTCTCCTTCCGACGCGGAGGCAGAGTGCGGGCGGCCCCACCCCTGCCTCTGAGCGAGCAGGAGCGCTCCGTTGCCGCCGAAGAGGTGCGCAAGCTGGGCGGACTCTATATTCTGGGCACGGAACGCCACGAGAGCCGCCGCATCGATAACCAGCTGCGCGGACGCTCCGGACGACAGGGCGACCCAGGCGAATCGCGCTTCTTTATCTCGCTGGAGGATGAACTCATCCGCCTGTTCGGGGAGAACCTGCGCAACAGCCCCCTGCTGCGCACCTGGCCTGAGGATGAACCCCTCGAAGCCAAGATGCTCACCAAAGCCATCGAAGGGGCACAGAAGCGCGTCGAGCTGCACAACTTCTCCATCCGCAAGCATGTGTTGCAATACGACGATGTGCTGAACAACCAGCGTCTGCAAATCTACCGCCTGCGCCGCCGAATCTTAGAAGGGCAGAATTTGCGCGAGACCGCGCTGGAGTTCGCCCGCCAGGTGGTAACGAACATTATCGACGAGTTTGCCCCACGCAATCTACCACCTACCGAGTGGGACATGCAGGGCCTCTATAGTCGGCTCAACACGATCTTCCCGCTGGAGTTCTTCGTCAAGCCAGACGACTTCCACTTCATGCGCCGCGACGAGCTGGTCAATCAGGTTCAGGAGTGGGTGCAGCAAGCCTACGAGATGCGTGAGCAGGAGCTGACGCCTGAGGTTATGCGCGAGTTGGAGCGCTTCTTCATACTGCAGGTGATTACGCGCAAGTGGGTGGAGCATCTGGCGTCGATGGACTATTTGCGCGAGGGGATCGGGCTGCGCGGCTATGGGCAGATAGACCCGTTGGTGGCGTACAAGCAGGAGGCGGCGCAGATTTTCGCAGAGACGCTCCACAGTATCCGCCACGATGTGGTGATGTATCTGTTCCACGCGCAGGTGGTGCCGCCGCAACCTCGCCAAGTGATTCGACTCGATACACCCGACCGCAACCCCGCCGTTGCAGGGCAGGCTCCCGCGCGCGGCATCCAGCGACTGGACGATTCAGGCACGCCCACACGCACTTCGGGCAAAGTGGGGCGCAACGACCCGTGCCCCTGCGGTAGCGGCAAGAAGTACAAAAAGTGCTGCTACCCGAAGTACGGATAACTATGGGAACGGCGGTTGCGGAGGCGGCACAGGGATCGAGCCACTCTCACGAGAGTTGCCTGCCCGATCAGTGGCACGGACATTCACGCGCACCGTGTTCGAAGGCAGCCCTACCTGATACCGCTGCCCATCGGCAGCGCTCATCTGAAAGGTCTGGGTGGACGGCCCCACTGTGGCAATGGCAATCACGCTGGCGATGCCCGTTTCGGCATCTTGCGCAACCACGCTAAGCATCACGCTGTTACCCATATGTTGGAGTTCGATCTGGCTGAGGAGCGGGGCGTTACTATCACGAACCTCTGTGCCACCGCCACCACCGCCACAGCCTGTCAATAGCACGCTCAAAACAAGCCAGAACCCCAATCGGCGCATCGAAAGCCTCCTTCCTGTTAGCGAGTGAGCAGAATGGGTGCAACGGCGCGCACAAGCTGCCCATCATCCGTTTCTGCTTGAACGACAACGAGGTAATTGCCGGGTGGCAGCATGCGCCCGTCCGCATCGCGTCCATCCCAGACCGCCTGTTGCACACCGCGCCCTCGGCTGCGCCCCTGCTCCAGAACACGCACTACCTGTGTTCCCGCCTGCACCATCACACTGGTTCGGGCGCTGTCCGAAAGCGTGAACTGAACGGTGTGCTGGCGTGTGCCACGATTGGTCTGCACCTGTAAGTTGAGGATGCGCAGCAGTCGCGATGTACTAGCAAGGCTGACCTCATAGGTTCGGGTTAGACCCTCTGGCGGCACTGTGAGCTGCCAGCCTGCGCTGTTGCGCAGGAAACGACGCTCGCCTGTGACGGTATCACGCAACACAGGATTAACGCCGCGCGGCAAGTGAGCTATATCGGGAGTAGTGATCCAGAGGGTTCGCGGACGCTCGCTCTCCGCGGGTGGCACATGCACCTCCAGCGTCCATGTGGGCGTTCGGCGCGAGCGCGGCTGGAGGTCCGCCTCCATCGCTGCCCCATTGCGTGTCAGGCGCAGCTGAACTCCGCCTATCGCGCCACGAGTAGGCGGTACAGGGGGCATCACGATTTGCAACCCCTGCTCGGTGCTGGAAACGCCCATCAACACCTCATCATACTGATCATCAAGTTGAGCCGCGATGCGGAAACTCCAGCCCCCGTTGCGTTGGGGCGTATAGCTGCGCGTAAGACTCTCAAAGAGCGCAGCTTCCTCAGGCGTGGGTAGTTCCAGCGTGCAGGCTTGCTTGGCGAAAATCCAATAGCCTCGCCACGGGCGCAAACGGTTCTGAATACCAGGTAGCACTTGTGCGTCATAGACTAACTGATAGCGTCCCTGCTGCGGATTGCTGGTGTTCGGCTCCCAGCCCCAAAGATACGGCTCCACGAAGTCGGTTGCCTCAGCGAGCGGGCGCGCCACGCCTTGCACGCGCACCTGCACCGCCTGGCGGTGCCAAAGGAGCGGCTCCGTCCACGGGTT
>JBCNVA010000041.1:0-48750 GCA_039630445.1 Armatimonadota bacterium | reverse complement strand
GGTTTGCTCCCAGGTTAAAGGCGGACGCCCCTCGTGGATAACGCGCAAGGTGAATTGGGCTTTGGGGGGCAGCCCCGAAGCGCTCACTTCGAACGGCACGCCCTGCAACGCCACGCGCGGCATCTGCACCTCCACGCTTTGTGCCAGCGCCACGCTCAGCCACAGGATTAAAAGCCCAGCGACCAGCCGTCGTACACTCGCTGCTGCGCGCTCCATGCGGGCGAATGATACCTTACAGGCAAGGAAACCGCCTTTGGGCAGCGTATAATCCCGATGAGGAGGCAACAAAGGGTGTTCACTGGGCGGTGGCTACGGCTAACGCTGCTGATCGGGATAAGCGTTTACCTGCCGCGGCTGGAGGCACAGGGGGTTCAGCGAGGCGATCGCGTGGGTATCACCGCATCAGGCAATCGGCTGTGGGTGCATCTGCGTGCGTGCGGCTCCATTCGCGAACCCGGTCCGCCTGCAGGCACTGACGGCATCGTGCTGAGCGAAGCAGATCTTTGCAACCGTGTGCCCTGGTGGCAGGTGGCGTGGTCAAATGGTCAGCGCGGCTGGTCCATCGAGAGGCTAATGAACCAACCGCAGTTTCTACCGATGCCGGGTGAGGGAGCTTATCCCAATATCACAGCATCGGGTGCGTATCCCGTGCAGGTCGCACCTGACGGCAACCCGCTGAATGTGCGCACGGGTCCCGGCTTGAACTACGGCATCCTCACCCAGAAGCCTGCAGGGGCGACAGGCTGGGCGTATCAAGTGGTGATCGACACGGCAAATCGGCTCGTGTGGTGGAAAATCCGCTGGGACGATGCCAACGGCGGACAGGTCGGCTGGTCTGCCGATTCGCGCCTCTATAGCGGGGTCTACTTGGCGAAATTGGGAGCAGCCCGCCCCATCTACACGCTTACCCTCGAATCGAGCGTAAGCGGGGTCGGTATTACCGTCAGCCTGCGCGACCTGCTGGGCAATCCCCCATCGGGCACGGCAACAACACCCACCACGCTCTCCTATGTGGCGGGCAGCCAGATTACCTTGACCGCACCTGAGACCGCGCCCGATGGCGGCAGTTTTGTTCACTGGGAGCGCAACGGCGTCCCTTACACCAGCAACCGTTCCCTTACGCTTTCGATAACCCAAAACCAGACGCTGCGCGCGGTCTACCGCACGGCGGAGGAGCAGTTCCTCTGGAACCTGATTGCACCCTGGCGACAGGGACAATACTGGACACCTTCCACCTACGATGGGCATGGCGGGGGCAACATTCTGCATGCCGTCGATTTCAACCGCGCCTCCTCCTCACGCACCAGCTGTCCCTACACAGGGGGCTGGCTGCAGGATTGCAACGAGCCGTTGCTGGCTTCGCATGCAGGACGCGCCTACACCCGTGCCCAGAGCGGTTGCAGCGGCTACGGCAACTACATCGTGCTGGTCAGCAATGTCCGAGTGAGTGGCACAAGCAACACCTACCTCGCCACGATCTATGCCCACCTGAACTACTTTCTGGTGAGCAACGGCACCGATGTGGTGGCAGGTCAGCCAATTGCCCGGCTGGGCAGTACAGGCAACTCCACGGGACCGCACCTGCACTATGAGATTCGCGAGGTCACCGTTTCGGGCAGCACGCTGACGCTGGGGGCGCGGCGGCAGGTGCTGAACAACCCTGCCATTCGCCTGAGCGGTCAGGAGCTGCGCGTCGATCTGGGTTGCACGGTGAGCGGGCTGGGCTATGCGGGACCGCCTGTTCTGGGCACAGTAAGCATCGGCTCCCTGCCACCCAACCAGACACCGCCCTGTACCCCCTACAACTGCGGCAGCTTCCTCTGGTCGCCCGACACGCCACTTGGGCGATGCGTGGAAACCGATGAGCTGCCAGAGGTGATCTATCTGTCTGATGTGGATGGTGACAGCTGCGTGGACGATGCTGACCTGCTAAGGGTGCTGCTGGCGATGGGGGTTGACCCTTCTGAAGGCGATCATGCCGCGGATGTGAACCTTGATGGCGTGGTGGACGAGGCGGATCTCCTCGCTGTGCTGTTCGACCTGGGTAGCTGCTCCTGACCCTGAGCAGGTATACTCCCGCTGATTGGGAGATGGCGACCACGGGGAGTGCCGCGCGTCTATCCATCGGGTCTGGCTGGGCGTGGTTAGGCTGGAGCTTGGCTTATCTGCTGTTGCAGACGCTCACGCCATTTGTGCGTGTGCCCATCGGCTGGGTCTGGATTGGAACGCTGCTCAGCACGCTGGCGCTGATGGCGTCGATGCTGGGATTGGTGTTTTCGCTGGCGCGTATGTGCGAAGCGCGTCGCTGGCTGGTGTTCGTGCTGCTGGGCGGGGGTGCGACCGCGCTGGTGCTTTGGTTCTTTCTGCCTGCGTGGTGGGGCGTTTCGCCCTCGCGTCCCCTTCCGCTCGCCCTTGCCGTGTTCTATCGCGCCTTTCACGGCTATCTACTGATTCTCACGGCGATTGGGTTGGGCAGCCTGCTGTCGCGCCTGATTCGGGACAGGAACCTGCTTGTGCCCGTTGCGCCCTTTGCTGCGCTGGTGGACGCCATCACGGTGCTAACTCCGATGGGCTTTGTGAAGCAGATGGTGGAGAAGGCGCCCGCGGTGGTGGAGCGTGCCGCAGTGGCTGTGATGACCGCACCTGCAGCAGCGCCCACTGTCGAACGCGTGGTGCCAATTGTGCTGATGGGCGTGGGCGATTTCGTGTTCCTAACGCTCTATGCAGCGTGTCTCTATCGATTCGGGCTGCGCACAGGGGCGACGGCAATCGCGCTCTTTTTCGTGCTATGGGCGTATCTGGTGGTGGTGATGCTGGGCGTGGCAGCGGCGCTGCCTGCGCTGGTGCCGATGGCGGTGGTAGTGCTGGCGGTCAACTGGCGCGAGTTCCGCCTGAGCCGTCAGGAGCTATTGGCGAGCTTGCTGGTGGTCGGGGGCACCGCCGCGCTGCTCCTCTGGCTATTGCTGCGATAGGGTGGTTGCACAGCTCGGCAACGGGGCACTCACGGGGTAATATGATAAGGGGGGTTATCATGCGCTGGATGTGGCAAGGAAAGCGCAAATGGCTGGTCATCGGGACGGCAATCTTGCTACTGCTGTGGTGGATGCTTCCGCGTCTCTATCGTGAGCTGCTGCCTGTGAACTCGCGCTCCATGATGCGGGAAGCGCGTGCAACTGCCGAGGCGATAGAACCTGCAGGCAATCGGGCGGTGGCGATGGCGCATATTGCCCGCGCACTCGTCCATGCCAATGACCTCCGAGGCGCACGACGGTTCGCCCAGAACGCGCCGCTCGAAGTGCAGCCGTTTGCATGGCACGCGATTGGGCACGCCCTTCTCGATACCAATCGGCTGGATGATGCCCTTGAAGTGGCGCGGCACATCCATCGGCAGTACGGCTCGTACCATGCACGGCAGAATGTGGCTGGCCATCAGGTGGATGACGACGACCTACCGAATAGCGCGCTTCTGTTCCAGCGACTGATCCGTGCGCTGATAGAGGCGGGGCGCTTCAACGACGCGCTGGAAGTCGTGCAAATGCTGCAGGCTGACAAGCAAGCAAAAGATAAGATTCCACTCTACCTCCGTTCAATTGTTCGCCGCGCCGCCGAAGTGGATCAGTTTGGAGCAGCAGCCCGTGTGATGGATCAGTCGCCTCAAGAAGCGCTCGATCTGCTGTTGGGGTTGCGCCTCGCACGGCTGGCGTTGCAGGCGGGTGACTACGACCGAGCCGAACAGTGGCTGCAACGATTGGAAGAACTGCCCTCCACTGAACGCAATCTGCTCGATGGGGACATTTCCGCGCCCCTGCCTCCTGAATGGGAGGATCGAGTGCGGCAGGTGAATGCACTGGCACAGAGAGGGCAAACGGCTCGTGCCCTGATGCTGGCGGAGCGAACCCTGCGCGACTATCTGAATCGCCACGATCCGTCCACCATCGATTTCAAGCTGTTAGCGCGTCTTACGGCGCGCTTGACGGCTCCCCTACCCTCCGATGCAACGCAGCGGATGCTGAACCGCCTCCCCGTCGAGCGCTATGAGCGCGCCGAAGTCCATCTGGAGACGGGCTTTTGCTATGGGCTGGCACTGTCTGGGCGTGAGCGCGAGCTGGAGCAATTCCTCGCTGCTCTGAATGACCCATGGATAGCCAACAGGGCGCGTGATCTGCTGATCCTAAGCATGGCAGCACAAGGGCGTACTGCTCAGGTGAGGCGACTGCTAAGTCAGGTTGAATCGCCCATCGCTCAGGAGCGCCTGCGGCTTGAAGCAGCGCTTCGGTATGCGCGTACGGGGCGTGTGCAGGAGGCACGCCAGCTGCTGCAAATGGCGCCATCTCCCAGTATGGCGCAACGGCTACGGCGCGCCCTCGAATCGCTGCAACAGCCCCCGCTTGCGCTTCCTGCCGAGTTGATAGAGCCTATCTATGCCCTGATACACCACGACGAGTTAGCCTTCGAAACGGCTGCTGTTTTTTGGCAACCTGAAAAACTCATTGCCTCGGAATCAACCTTGCACGAGCTGCTTGCCAGATTCATCTCCCTCGCCGCTTACAACATTCTGCAGCTGCATGAGGCGGATTACTACCCCTACCTGCTACAGGTACTGCGCTATCAGCAGCGGCTGGGCGCGGAAAAACTGGGTATCCAAATTAGCTACACGCTGCAGGAGATGACCGAACAAGCGGTTTATCAGCGGTTTTATGACCCGCTTTTGGGCGAAGCCGCGCTGGCATATTCTGAAGGTGATCCCAGATGGTCCGAAGTTGCGCGTCGGAAATATCTGATGTACGCGGCGGCAGCAGCAGCGCAGGTGGGACGACTTCAGGAGGCGGAACGGCTGCGTCGGGAGGCGGGGCGCGTCGATCGGTATCTGAACGCAATCTATGAGGCGGGCTATGCCGTCGGGCTGGCAAGGAAAGGCGAGTTTCGCGCGGCGGCGCGATGGACACGCGGCATCGCCGATCCCTCATGGCGCACCTATGCGCTGGCAGGAGTCGCCGCCGAGTTGAAAAAGCGCGGGCAGTAAGGTCTCTATCCCAGCAGCGGGGCGAACACCAGCGCAACGATGCTCATCAACTTGATGAGGATGTTCATGCTGGGTCCTGTGGTGTCTTTGAACGGGTCGCCCACCGTGTCGCCCACGACAGCGGCTTTGTGCGCCTCGCTGCCCTTGCCGCCTTCGTGCCCTTCCTCAATCCACTTTTTGGCGTTGTCCCATGCGCCGCCTGCGTTCGCCATCATCAGCCCCGTGACGACGCCCATGCCCAGCGCGCCTGCCAGGAAGCCGCCGAGCGCCTCTGCCCCAAGGAAGTAGCCTACCAGCAGCGGCGCAATCACGGCGATCGCACCGGGTAGGATCATCTCGCGCAGCGCAGCGCTCGTCACGATGTCGATGCAGCGGTTGTAGTCGGGCTTGCCGCGCCCCTCCAGCAGTCCCAACTCACGGAACTGGCGGCGCACCTCCTCCACCATCTGGTCGGACGCCCGCGCCACTGCCTTCAGCGTGAGCGCCGCGAACAGATTCGGCATCGCGATCCCGATCAGCAAGCCAATCAGCGTCTGCGGCGTGGTCAGATTGATCGCCTTCAGCCCCGTCTGGCTCTGATACGCCGCGAACAGGGCAAGCGCCGTCAGCGCCGCGCTGCCAATCGCGAAGCCCTTGCCGATCGCTGCGGTGGTGTTGCCCAGCGCGTCCAGTCGGTCGGTGATTTTGCGCACGCTCTCACCGAAGCCCGCGACTTCGGCAATCCCGCCCGCGTTGTCGGCAATCGGACCGTAGCTATCGGTGCTCATCACGATGCCGATCGTTGCCAACATGCCGACACCCGCCAGTGCAATCCCGTATAGCCCGTTTGTAGCGTAGGCAAGCCAAATCGCCGCCGCGATGCCCAGCAGCGGCAGCACCGTGCTGAGATAACCGACACTGATGCCCGACAAGATGTTGGGCGCAGTGCCGTAGCGCGAGGAACGGGCAATCTGCCGAATGGGAGGACCACTGGTGTAATACTGGCTGACCGCGCCGATGAACACGCCCGCGAACAGCCCCGCCAGCACCGCCCAGTAGGGCGCCAGCGAGTTCACCATCGCCTGTGTCAGCCACACCGCGCCCACCAGAAAGAGCAGGATCGCCACCAGCGTCGCGCCGTTCAGCGCCCACTGTGGATCCATCTGGCGGAACAGCCGTATCGAAAAGACGCCGATCACCGAGGCGATCAGCCCCAGCGCGATCAGGGCAAGCGGCAGGATGACATACGCCAGCGGTTGCCCACCTGCAACGGCTATAGTTGCGCCGATGACCGCCGCGGCAACCACCGAGCCGACATAGCTCTCGAACAGATCCGCGCCCATGCCCGCCGTGTCGCCCACATTATCGCCCACATTATCGGCAAGCACAGCAGGGTTGCGCGGGTCATCCTCCGGAATGCCTGCCTCCACCTTGCCTACCAGGTCTGCGCCCACATCAGCCGCTTTGGTGTAGATACCTCCGCCCACGCGCGCAAAGAGTGCCACCGACGACGCGCCCATCGAGTAGCCCGTCAGGTACTGCACCAGCGTCTTGGTGTCCAGCCCCAGCCCCAGCAGCACAATCAAGCCGATGCCGAGCAAGCCGAGCGCGGCGACGGCAAGCCCCATCACCGAGCCGCCCGTGAACGCCACCACCAGCGCCGCGCCCATCCCACCCTGACGCGCCGCCTCCGTCGAGCGCACCCCACTGCGCGTCGACGCCTTCATGCCGATATAGCCCGCCAGCATCGAGCTGATCGCGCCAAACAGATAGGCGACGCCAATCAGGGGTGCTTGCTGATAAAACGCTACCGTCAAAACCACAAACAGCACCAGTGCAAAGAGGCTGATCGCGATGTACTCGCGTCGCAAAAAGGTCATCGCGCCGTCGTGAATGGCTTGCGCGTAGGTGCGCATCGCCTCCGTGCCGTCTGGACGGCGAATGACCGAATAATAGTTCAGCCCAGCAATCAAAATGCCCGCGCCACCTAATGCGGGCGCCACATAGGGAACGAGATGGGCTATCTCCATATCGCCTGAACCTCCTTCCTTGTGATGCAGCGGCACGCTCCGTCATGCCTGCGTAGCCATGTGAGAGTATACCCGTAACCCAAGCTGCCACCTATCTGAGATTCCTCGCCTTCGGCTCGGAATGACAAGTTCGCTGCTGCTTGAAGAGGCCTTGTCATTCCGAGCAGAGCACCGTTATTCCGAGCAGAGCCTTGTCATTCCGAGCGGAGCGAGGAACCTCGCCCGTCGATCGCGCTTATGGAGCCTGCAGGAACTTTTCCCTAAGCAGGGAAATAAGTTGCCTGCGATGGAGGCGCAGAAGACGACACGGCGAGAGTTTCTGAAGCAAACGCTGACGGCAGGCATGGGGCTGCTCTTTCTCAAGAGCGGCTTCGGTAAGGGGAAATCGCCCAACGATAAGCTCAACATCGCCATCATCGGCACAGGTGGACGCGGTTGGGGCAACCTGGAGGAGGTTCGCAACGAGAACATCGTCGCCTTGTGCGATGTCGACTTGGAGCGTCTTGCGCCTGCGGTGCAAGCTTTCCCCAAGGCGGCGGTCTATGTGGACTATCGGCGCATGCTGGAACGCCAGCGGGACATCGATGCTGTAGTCATCAGCACCCCCGACCACACCCACGCGCTGCCCATCATGATTGCGCTGCAGCTGGGCAAGCATGTCTACTGCGAGAAGCCGCTGGTGCATTCGGTGTGGGAGGCGCGGGTGGTGCGCGAGGCAGCGCGCCGCGCAAAGGTCGCCACGCAGATGGGCAATCAGGCGCATGCCAGCGACAACCTGCGCCAGGCGGTGGAGATTGTGCGCTCGGGTGTGATCGGCGCGATCCGTGAAGTGCATTGCTGGACGGATCGCCCCTTCTGGCCACAGGGCATCGACCGCCCGCAGGATACCCCGCCTGTGCCCAGCACACTGTTTTGGGATCTATGGTTGGGTCCTGCGCCGGCACGCCCCTATCACCCTGCCTATCACCCCTTCGCGTGGCGCGGCTGGTGGGACTTCGGCACGGGCGCGTTGGGCGATATGGGCTGCCACATTATGGACACAGCGTTCTGGGCGCTGGAGCTGGGGCTGCCTACCAGCGTGGAGGCGGAGGGCGAGCCGCGCCACCCCGAAACGGGTCCCAAGTGGAGCATCGTGCGGTATGAGTTCCCCGCGCGCAAGGGGATGCCACCGGTGCGCCTGATATGGTACGATGGCAACCGCAAGCCCAGTAATGAGTTGGTGGAGGGGCGTCCGCTTGCGCCCAACGGCACGCTGTTCGTGGGCGAGAAGGGCGTCATCTACTTCCCGCACGCCGACCGCTGCTATCTCTTTCCGCGGGCGAAGTTCGCCGACTTCCAGCCGCCTGCGCCCAGCATCCCGCGAGAACCCGAAGGACACCACGCCGAGTGGATTCGGGCGTGCAAAACGGGTAGCCCGACCTTTAGCAACTTCGAATACGCAACGCTGCTCACGGAAACGGTGCTGTTGGGCAATGTGGCGTTCCGCGTGGGGCAGAAGATTTACTACGATGCCCGACAGGGGCGCGTGACAAATGTGCCCGACGCCGAGCGGTATGTGCGCCCGCCCTACCGCAAAGGCTGGGGCTGGTGGTAGCCAAAATAGAGAGGCAGGCTACAGGACCTGCCCCTTCGTCGGGCTATGGTGCGGAGGTCTTTTTCGCCTTCATGCATATAATGCATCGAAGCGCGGAAATGTACCCGGGATTTGGAGTTTTAGAATCAACGGGTGCCGCCCGCTGCCCGCAGAATCAGCAACAGCGCAACATAGTCATCGTAGGGTTCTGGTGGAATGCGCAAGCCCATCGGCAGCAGGCGTCGCCAGCCGCGCGGCGGATGGAAATGGAAATAGAGCCGTCGCGCCTGCAGCGTGGTGTCGCGCTCCTCAACCAACTCCCAGCGCAGTTGGGGGAACTGCTCCTTTAGGCGAGTTAGCAGCGCCTTGCTCCCTGTGCCGGTGCCCAACAACAGGCGCTGGGGCGCGTACTGCGCAAGCCACTCAGGTAGGCGAGCAAAAAGCTCCTCAATAGGCACCACAGCGCGGTGAAGCACCTGCACGGTGTTCAACAGCTGCCCCTCAGGCAAGGGCTGATCGGGCAGGTCAGCAATCGCAACGCCCGCTTTCTGCGTGCCCGGATCGATCGCTAAGTAGCGCATCGTCACGCTTTTAGCCCCAGTGCGCGCACCACCTCTTTGTAGCGGGCGGGCACACGCAGCGGTTCGCACGCGCTGGCAAGCAAGGCGGTGTCGGGGTCTTTCAAGCCGTGCCCCGTCAGCGTGACGGTGATAGTCGCCGGCTGGGTGAAGTAGCCCTCGCGTGCCAGTTTGAGCAGCCCAGCGACGGGCGCGGCGCTGGCAGGCTCCGCGAAGATGCCCTCCAAGCTCGCCAGCAGACGATACGCTTCCAAAATCTCCTCGTCGCTCACCTTTTCGAACAGCCCGCCCGATTGCTGCTGCGCCTGCACCGCCTCCTGCCAGCCTGCCGGGTTGCCGATACGGATAGCGGTCGCCACTGTTTCGGGCGATTCGATCACACGGTTCTCCACGAGAGGAGCCGCGCCCGCTGCCTGAAAGCCGAGCATTTTGGGCAGGCGCGTGGTCTTGCCCAGCGCGTAATATTCGCGAAACCCCTGCCAGTAGGCAGCGATATTGCGGGCGTTGCCCACGGGGATTGCGTGATAATCGGGCGCGTCGCCCAGCTCGTCGCAAATCTCGAACGCGGCGGTTTTTTGCCCCTCCGCCCGATAGGGATTGATGGAGTTGACCAACACGATGGGATACTGCTCGCTGATGGCGCGCACCAGCTCCAGCGCCGCGTCGAAGTTGCCCTCTATCTGCAGCACCTGGGCGCCATGCATGAGCGCCTGCGTGAGCTTGCCGAGCGCGACCTTGCCGTGAGGCAGCAGCACGAAGCAGTGCAGCCCTGCGCGGGCAGCGTAAGCGGCGGCGGACGCTGAGGTGTTGCCTGTGGAGGCGCAGATAATCGCGCGGGCGCCCTCCTCTAATGCTTTGGACACCGCGACGGTCATGCCCCGATCTTTGAACGAGCCAGTCGGGTTCGCCCCTTCCAGCTTCAGGAAGAGGCGCACTTCAGGATGGATGAGGCTTGCCAGACGTGGTGCCTCAACGAGGGGAGTGTTCCCTTCGTTCAGCGTCACGATGGGCGTCCGCTCCGTGATAGGTAGATGCGCCCGATACCGCGCGATAATGCCTTTGTTCATGATGATTAGCCTCGTCGCAGAAAGCTTCGCAATAAGCGCATAAGGATCACTTCATCACCTGGGTCTGTTTCCCAATCACCTGCCCATATCACATCATAGCCATCCGCTTGCAGGACGGCTTTGGCTCCGCCCCATACGCAGGCGTCCAGCAGCACCTTCATCGACTCGGTTCCAATACAAGGGGTTCGACGCGCTCGCGCCCCACGAGTCGGCGAGCGTAGATCAGGCAGGCGCGAATATCATCGAGTTCTAGCCAGGGATAGCCTTGCAGAATCGTTTCAGGCGTATCGCCCGCTGCAAGCATAGCCAGCACATGCTCAACAGCCAGCCGACGCCCGCGAATGATGGGTTTACCCCCAAAGATGGCAGGGTTAGTCGTTATCCGCTGCAATAACTTCTCCTCCTCAGCGTATGTGAATGCCAAAAGGCATCACCTCCACGATTAGGATACCCGCTTTCAGCCAGCACAAAGGCACAAACTGTCCCTTTAGGGTATGCTCAAGGGTGCATGGCGGAGCAGATTCTGCTGAATGGCGAGCCTGTGTGGCTCATTCGGGAGCAGGAGGTAGCGCAGGTGCTGACGATGGCGCGTGCGCTGCAGGCGGTGGAGGCGGCGTTCCGCGACTGGGCGCACGGGCGCGCCACCAATAGCCCGCGCCAGCGCGTGCATACCCCGCAGGGCACACTCCACCTAATGGGCGCAGCGTGGCATAGCAAGGGCTACATCGGCTATAAGGCGTATCTCTCCTTTCCGACAGGCACGCGCTTCCATGTGCTGCTGGCATCGGCGGTCAGTGGTCAGCCCCTCGCGCTGATCGAAGCCGACACGCTGGGACGGATGCGTACAGGGGCGGCGAGCGGTGTTGCCACACGCTACTTGGCGCGTGAGGACGCCACGCGCGTCGCCCTCATCGGCACGGGACACCAAGCAGCGACCCAACTGCAGGCAGTATGCGCCGTGCGCCCGATTCAGCAGGTCTATGCCTTCAGTCGCACGCCCGAACGCCTGCACGCCTTCTGCCAGCAGATGAGTGAGCAATTGGGAATCCCCGTGCAGCCCGCAGGCAGTGTCGAAGAGGCGGTGCAACATGCCGATGTGGTGATTACCATCACGAACGCGCGTGAGCCGTTCTTGACAGGCGCAATGTTGCGCCCTGGTATGCACATCAACGCGGCGGGCGCGAACTCACTGGCGCGGCGTGAGCTGGACACCCATGCGGTGGGGCGGTGCGACCGAATCGTGGTGGATGACCCCGAGCAGGCGCGTTTGGAAGCAGCAGAACTGCTGTTGCCCATCGAAATGCGTCGGCTCAGTTGGGAGCGGGTTCACTCGCTGGCGCACATCGTGGGCGGTCTGCTGCCCGGTCGCCAGTCGCCTGAGGAGATCACCCTTTTCAAATCGCTGGGCATTGCACTGGAGGATGTCGCCGTCGCCGCGATGGTGTATGAAGCATTACAAGGGGGTTAAAATAAAAAGGAGGGTGGCAGTGAAAGGAGAGCAAAGCCTGCCACCCCCAAGGAAGGAAGGTGAACTCGTTCCCATTCTCTATTATGGCATGTCGATGCCTTTTCTGGAGTCCCGTCCACCTTCCTGTTAATAATACGGGCAGATGCCATGAAAAGTTTCCACGCGGCGCTGGAATCGCTCTGGCTGACCCCACGACGCACCCTGCTGAGTGGACTGGGCATGACCGTGGGCGTCGCCGCGATTGTGATGCTTATCTCACTGGGCAGGGGCGTGCAGCAGGATGTGCGCCAGCAGGTGGAGCTGCTGGGCGTGAATCTGGTGATTGTGTTGCCCGGCAGGCTTAGCCCTGAGAACCCGTTCAACCCGATGAGTTTTATTGGGCTAAGCACGCTGCGCGAGAGCGACATAGCAGTGGTGCGCCAGCTGGCAGGCGTGCGACGGGTCGCGCCGATTATGTTTGTGGCAGGGGCGGCTAATCGAGGTACTCGCTGGTCAGACGCCGCGCTGATCTTGGGCACGACACCCGAGTGGTTCCAGATGCGCCCGCATCGCCTTGCCAAAGGACGGCTGTTTACCGAGCAGGAGCGCAACGCGCGAGTTTGCGTGTTGGGACCTGAACCTGCTCGCCAGCTGTTTGGCACAGAGAACCCCTTAGGCAAAACGGTCAATTTGAATGGCGTGCCGTTCCAAGTGATCGGAGTAACCGAAGAATCAACACAAAGCTCTCTGTTTGGCAGCGGTGGGTTCGAATTCGCCATCTATGCACCGATTCAGAGTCTGCAGCAGGCGATGGGCAGTCGCCAGATTCACCGCATTATTGCTCAGACGGAGCCAGAGGTCGAGCCGCGTCGGCTGGTTGAGCGCATTCGGGATGCGGTGCGCCGCAATCGGGGTGGCAGCGAGGACTTCTCCGTGTTGACGCAGGAGGACCTGCTCGAACGCCTGTTCAGCTTGCTGCGCATTGTGTCGGTCGCGCTGACGGGCATCACCTCAATCGCGCTGGTGGTGGGCGGAATCGGCGTGATGAATGTGATGTTGATGAGCGTGACGGAGCGCGTGCGTGAAATCGGGATTCGCAAGGCGGTAGGCGCCTGCCAGCGCGATATTTTTGGGCAGTTCCTGCTGGAGGCGACGCTGATCGCGCTGGTAGGCGGTGCTATCGGCGTTGCCGTCGCATGGATCGCCTGCTGGCTGATCGATCGCTACACGGTGCTGCGCCCCCTGGTGGAGCTGGACACAATCCTGCTAGCGCTGGGCGTCTGCGGGCTGGTCGGGCTGATTTTCGGCACGGTGCCCGCCTATCGCGCCGCCACGCGCGACCCTGTCGAAGCCCTGCGCCACGAATAGCCCCTATAGCCCGCGCAGGATCATCTCGATCGACTCTTTGTGCTGGGTCTCCTCCGAGATAATCTGCTGCAGGTCGTTCGCCAGCCCGTAATCGCCCAGCTCCTCCGCCTGGCGCAGCCGCTGCGTGTAGCGCTCGATGGTCTCCACCTCGGCACGCAGCACATTCTCCAGCATCTGCTTCAAGTCGCTGGCAGGCAGGACAGGCATGGGCGTCGTCGTGGGCGTGCCGCCTAATGCGGCGATCTTGGTCGCCAAGAACTGGGCATGGCGCAGCTCATCGGGCACCTCGCGCAGGAAAAACTCCTTCATCTCCTCGCGGTAGATGCCCATCACGGTTGCCGCGTAGGTGATGTAGGTAATAATCGCCTGATACTCGTTCGCCAGATCCACATTCAGCCCTTCAATTAAAGCCTCCTTGGTCGTCATAGCGCACCTCGCAAGGGAAGCGATTCGCTGTGGGCACGGAGAATCCTGCGGGGCACCAAAGCCCTCTTAGAGCGTGAGGAGCCGGAACCGTGCACTCTGTCCATAGGCTGTAGCAAAAAGACTTGCGTGCTGGCGGAAGTAAAGAGCAGCTGGCGCTGGTAGCCGTGCAGGACGGCATCAATCGCTTCAGGGGGCGTGCCATAGCGCTTTTTCAGCTCTCGCTTCGCCGTTGCGCTCTCAAACTCATCCAGCACCAGCACCCGCCGATTGCGCTGCCAAGCTTGCTCTATCTGCTTGCGAATTGCGGCTGTGGCTGCCTGCGCGTCGCCTTTCGCCCGCTTGAACTCGATATTCAGCGAGACCACGCGCAGCCGGGCAAAGTAGGGCGCATAAGTCTCCAGCGGCGCCAGTGCCCCAAAGCCGCTCGACAGCAACAGATCGCCCGCCCGCGCATGGCGCGTGAGTTGATCACACAGCCTGAGGTAAGGATTGTTCTGCCGCACCGTGCGGCTCAGCAGCGTGGTTTCGAGGTTGGTCTTGAGCAGCCACGCTGCCACCAGCAGGACACCTATTGAGATAGCAAGCCGGGCACGCATGCCCGTCTGCGCACTCAGAAACAGCCACCAAAGCACCAGCACCACCGCGACAGGCATCCAGAACACAAAGTAGCCCGGATTCCAGACGGTGAAAAAGGCAGCGAATGGCAACGCTGTGAAAAAGAGCAGCACAAACACGCGCCAAGTGTCATCCTCCGTGTCCCGTTGGGCGAGTTGATGAACACCCCATCGCAGCGGAACCAGCACAGCGAGCGGTGCGCCCAGCGCAAATAGAAGGAGAAGCGCTCGCGCACTCCCTGACGACGTGGCGCCGATAAACACGCGGAGCAACGCCTTGACATCAAGCAGCAGGTTCCTGCCGATATTCCAATCCCACCAGCGCCCATCGTGCGCGTAGGCAAACATCCACTGGTGAAACTGCTCGAAGGTACGGATCCCTCGGATGCCGATACCAACCACGAGGTAGAGCGCCAGCGTGCCTAGCCCAAAAGTGAGCCAGAACAGCACTGTCCAGCCCAGCCGTTGCTGACGAGAAAGCCCGCGCGTCAGCCAAATGGCGGTTGTGCCGCCCACGATAAGCAGCCCATAACTCTGGTGGAGCGCCACGGTCAGCACGCCGAGCAGGGAAAGCATCAGCACTTTGAACAGGCTCGGCTGATGGAGGAGGCTCAGCGCCATGCCCAGCGTGGCTATGAAGCTCACCAGCGCGGGCATGTTCACCCGCCCATCGGTGGCGCATGCCCAGTAGCCATAGGCACTGCCCAGCAGCACGCTGAACGCCATTACCAGCAGCGGATGCGCCCGCTGGGGGAGCGCCGAGGCACGGATAGGCAGTAAGCCGCCCCGCACGCCCAGCCACGCAAGCAGCGTCAGCCCCACCGCCGCGAAAAAGGCGTTCATCCCCTGCAGCGCCCGCAGCGGGTCAACGGCTACTCCTATCGAGTTCAGCATCCACCATGTCAGTGCACCCAACCCGTTGAACAGCAGATGGTGCGGATGAAACAGGTGCCTCGCATCACCCGACTCGATGAAGGTGCGGATCTGCTGGGCGTAGCTGATGGCATCGTAGGTGTAGTAGGCGGTGGGCAGGGCGGCATACGCAGCGAACGCGCTCGCAAACAGCAGCGTCAACCCCGCCCACAGCCCCCATCGGCTGGTGGGGCTTTGCACCTCACCCGATGTCAGGTTCCCATCTCCCACGATTCCAGATATTCCTGCTGCTCGGGCGTGAGTGTGTCGATTTGCACGCCGAGCGCCTGCAGCTTGAGTTGGGCAACCTGCGCATCGATCTCGCGTGGCACGGGGAACACCGCACGCGGCAGCTCGCCCCGATGGTTCACGATATACTCTATGCTCAGCGCTTGATTGGCGAAGCTCATGTCCATCACAGCAGCGGGATGTCCCTCCGCCGCGGCGAGGTTCACCAACCGTCCCTCGCCCAGCAGATAGATTCGTCGCCCATCGGCAAGGGTGTACTCATCCACGAAGGGGCGAATAGCGCGCTTGGCGGTTGCCAGCCGCTCCAGCGCAGGGATGTCGATCTCCACATTAAAGTGCCCGGAGTTCGCCACGATGGCGCCCGACTTCATCACGCGGAAATGCTCCTCGCGCAGCACATGCAGGTTGCCCGTGACCGTCACGAAAATGTCGCCGATCTTGGCGGCTTGCGCGAGGGGCATCACCTCGAAGCCGTCCATCAGTGCCTCCAGCGCCTTGAGCGGGTCCACCTCGCAGATAATCACATGCGCACCCATGCCGCGTGCGCGGGTCGCTACGCCGCGCCCACACCAGCCATAACCCGCCACCACAAATTTACGCCCTGCCAGCAGCAGGTTCGTCGCTCGCAGGATCGCGTCGATGGTGCTTTGCCCCGTGCCATAGCGGTTATCGAACAGGTGCTTGGTGTGGGCATCGTTTACGGCAATAATCGGGTAGCTCAACACGCCCTCTTTTGCCATCGCCCGCAGGCGGATGACGCCTGTGGTGGTCTCCTCGGTGCCACCTATCACGCCGTTGAGCTGCTCGCGCCGCTCCGTGTGCAGCGTGGAGACCAGGTCGCAGCCGTCATCCATCGTGATCTGGGGCTGGGTGCCCAGCGCCTGATGGATGTGGCGGTAATAAGTTTCTTTGTCCTCGCCCTTGATGGCGAAGACGGCGATCCCGTCGTACTTGACCAGTGCGGCGGCGACATCATCCTGGGTGGAAAGTGGGTTCGAGGCGCAAAGTGCAATCTCTGCCCCGCCCGCTTTGAGCGTGCGCATCAGGTTCGCAGTCTCGGTGGTGACATGCAGGCATGCGGCGATGCGCACGCCTTGCAAAGGCTTCTCGCGTTCAAATCGCTGCCGAATGAGGCGCAGCACGGGCATCTCGTTTTCTGCCCATTCGATGCGCAACATGCCCTGCTCCGCCAGCGCCAGGTCCTTCACATCGTAGCGTGTCATGCGTACCTCCGCGGGCTTCAGTTTACCTTAAAGAGGGATACGGGCATAACCTGACCGAGCCAGCCGCTGCAGGGAGGCAGGGGGCGGATTATGCTCTTGCGATTTCCCGATAAAGGCTGTCCCGTTCCACTGGCTCGCGCCCTGCCTCGCGGATCAGGCGGATGAGCTGACCATGGGTCAACACCTGCTGGCGCACGCCCGGCGCATCGTCCTGATAGACGATTTCATACTCCAGCACCGTGCCATCCACATCGTCTGCCCCATACCAGAGCGCAATCTGCGTGACGGCAGGCGTGTTCATAATCCAGAACGACTTGATGTGAGGAAAGTTATCGAGCATCAGGCGGGCGACGGCTATCGTGCGCAGGTCGTCATACCCTGTGGTGTGAGGCAGATGCTCCAGCTCTGTGCCTTCTGGGTGGAATGCCAGCGGGGTCAGTGCAAGGAAATGCCCCGTCTCATCCTGCAGTTCGCGCAGGGCGATAAAGTGCTGCACCCGTTCCTCGATTGTCTCGCCCATGCCGTATAGCAGCGTGGCGTACTGTTTGAGACCCGCACGGGCAATCTCCTGCGCGATCTCCATCCAGCGCTTGCCGCCGATCTTTTTGGGGAACAGTTCGGCGTGGATGCGGTCGCTCAGCACCTCGATGCCGCCGCCGGGCACGCTGCCCAACCCAGCTTCTTTCATCTCCTGCAGCACTTCGGCAAGCGGCTTGCGGGCAACACGGGCAATCTCCTCCCATTCTACCGCTGTGAAGGCTTTGATGTGGACTTCGGGGCGCTCCTCTTTGACTGTGCGCACCAGATCGAGATAGTAACTATAGGGCAGGCGCGGGTTCACGCCGCCGACAATATGAACTTCGCTCAAGGGAATGTGGCGATAGGCACGCAGGCGCTCACGCACCTCGTCCATCGTGAGCGTGTAGGGTTTCGGACCGCCCTTTTTGGCATAGAAGGAGCAGAACTTGCAGCCTTTATTGCAGATGTTGGTGTAGTTGATGTGCAGATTGCGGATGTAATAGGCGCGATTGCCGTGCAGGCGTTCCCGCACGAGGTTCGCAAGGTAGCCCACGCCTGTCAGGTTGGGCGTTCGGAAGAGCAGCAGCCCCTCTTCGAAGGAGAGCCGCTTGCCCTCTAACACTTTTTCATAGATGGGCATCAACTCGGGTCCAAGGATCTGCTCAGCTTTCATGGGCGGTCTCGCTTATCATCGCTTTCTGCGTCGCGGGCGAGGATCTCCCGCAGGCTTTGCAGGCGTCGGCTGAGTGCTTCACTGCCCCCAAGACGGCGGATTGCCTCTTCCAGTAAGCGTTCCGCCTCCTCAGGAGGACCGAGCCACGCCAGCACGCCTGCCGTGACATCGTACAGCCCCTCAAACAGGGCAGTGAAGGTGCGCACGGAGGGCGTGTACGCCCAGCGCGATTGCGCCAGGGTCTGCCATGCCCGCAGCACATAGGGATAAGCCCGCTCTGGGTTGCCCTCCATCAGCGAAAGCTCTGCCAGCCCGATGAGCGCCTCGATGTTGTTCGGATGGTGGCGCAGCACCTGCAGATAGGCGGTCCAAGCGGCATCATAATCGCCTATATCGAACTGCAGGATCTCGGCGCGGCGCACCATCGGATAGAGCGCATTCGGTTCCAGGCGCAACCATTGCTGGAGATAGTCCAGCGCACGGCGCGGCATGCCTTGCATCATCGCCTGATCCACGAGATGGTCTAAAGCGTTGAGGGCAATCTCGCGTGCCCGTTCAGCCACCACAGGGGTCTGCAGCAATACAAGGGGCAGTGCCGTTTGAAGCGCCAGCTCATAGTCGCCATTTTGGAGATAGTCGTTCGCCTCGTCGCAGGTTGCCGCCATTTCCAGCAGGGTCTGTACCCCTTCGTGATCCAAGTGCGCCGTCAGCGCCTGTCGCATCCGATCCGCCGGTCTCAGCTCTGCTCGCATGGTCGCCATAGAAAGTATACCCGCATCCAACTGCAGAATGTCGCATCGGCAGGGGCAACTGTGGTATAATAGGACGGACTTGCGCCCCTAAATCATTGATGCGCAAGCAGATAGCCAATAGTTTGGAGGTAAGCGTATGAGGATCTATACAAAGCTCTGGGCTGTTGCAGGGCTGCTTGGTCTTTTGACCAGCCATGCACATATCAGCTCTGACATTTTTGAGATGGCAGGGTTGAACAGGCTCCTGCCCCACTGGGCGCCCATCTGGAGCTGGGATAATCCGACCCCACCTTGGAATCCCTTGAACTCAATGACGGCGCGCCACGCGCTGCTCAGCGAGCTGACAGGGGTTCGCGGCGTTGGTTCCTGCTGCATCGAGGGCGTCAATCGCGAGGGGCTGGCGATGCATGTTTGCTTCGCTCCTGGCACCCCGGAATGGTATGTCCGATATATCTCTCGGCTGATTTTTGGAGACTTCTCGCCCGCATATGACATCGGTGGGCGCTGGACCTCGACTTCGTATGGCACTACTGGCTCGCAGGGGACTCCCATTCGCCTGCGCTGGAGTATCGTGCCCGATGGGACGCTGGTGCCTGGTGTAAGCGGTGGCAGCGCTCCCAGCAACCTCATCTCGAGCATGAACAGCAAGTTTGGGGGCAACACCACCCTCTGGCAGAACCAGTTCCGCAACAGCTTTGCCCGCTGGGCGCAGGTGGCAGGTCTTGTGTATGAAGAGGTCTCGGACGATGGTGCCGCCTTTCCCAACAGCCCCGGCTCGGCAACTGCCCCGCGCGGCGATGTGCGCATCGGTGGGCGCAATCTGGATGGTGCGGGCGGCGTGCTGGCTTTCAATTACCTGCCTAATACGGGCGACATGGTGCTGGATACCAGCGAAAACTGGCAGAGTAGTAGCGGTAGCTATCGCTTCCTGCGCAATACCGTGATGCACGAGCATGGGCACGGCATCGGGCTGCTGCATGTGGTCCCGATCAATGGCACCAAACTGATGGAACCCTATCTGAACACCGGCTTCGACGGTCCGCAGGATGACGACATTCGCGGCGCACATCGCAACTACGGCGACCCATATGAGGTGAACGGCACAGCGGCAACCGCCACACCTATCGATCTGACCAGCACTAACCTGGTGACGCTGAACACACCCAGCTTGGATCGCACCGCGGATGTGGACTTCTACCGCCTGACCGTGCCGCCCAGCCGAAGGATTACCATTACAGTGACACCCATCGGTAGTACCTATCAGGTGGGTGGTGAGGATGGCAACCCGCCTCAAACAACCATCGATACACGCGCAATCCAGAACCTGCAGGTGGAGCTGCGCGCATCGAACGGGACGACTGTGCTGGCGTCCGCCACCGCGAACGGTACGGGCGTCGCTGAGCAAATCGCCAACTTCGTGCTTTACCCGGCAGGGGGCACCTTCTATGTACGGGTCTTCTCGGGCAGCGGTTCGACCAACGATGTGCAGCGCTACGAGCTGCGCTTGCAGACCACCACTTTGCCGGGGGGCGATGTCGACGGCAGCGGCTGCGTGGATGACGCCGACCTGCTTGCCGTTCTATTCAACTTCGGCGGCAGCGACCCGCGCTATGACCTCAACGGCGATGGCATAGTAGATGATGCCGATCTGCTGACCGTGCTGTTCAACTTCGGCAGCGGGTGTTAGAAGATAACGGGGATTCCTCGCCTTCGGCTCGGAATGACAGGCGTGGCTTGGGCTTCCAGTCCGTCAAAACACTCGCTCCTTGTCATTCCGAGCGAAGCGAGGAATCTTTTTTGATTAAAAACTTAGCCCGCCATGCTTCCCAGGACTTGGAACGCATACGCGCCCGATTCGATCTCGAACCGAATCCAATGGACGTTCCACTCGCCGCCTCGAATCGTTGGGCGCGAACGGCATAACCGCCCCTCTTTCCAGAGAACCATATCCCTTTCCACAACCATCGGCTGCTGGAACTCCAGCGTGGGCAGGTAGAGCGTGGCGCGAGCGCATGGCGGTACGGTCAGCATCAAGCTTAGTTGGCTTGGCTGACGCTCCCAGCGACAGAAGACAAGCCCCAGTGGGGTCTGCACCTGCGCCTCCGCCCAAGTGAGGTCGCCCAGAATATGCGGCTGCACCACAAATTGCCGCCAGCCCCGCAACGGGCGCAGCCCCACCAGCGTCTCGTAGAACCAGCTGCTGATACAGCCGAACGCCGGGTGATTATGCGAGTTCATTCCAGGACCAGTCGCCAGCCGCCATAGCTCCCAGATAGTGGTCGCGCCGTTTTCGATCATGAAGCCCCAGCTGGGATAGGTGCGCTGAGTAGCAATCGTATACGCCAGCTCGCCTTGACCATATCGCGTGAGAGTGTCCAGCAGGAAGCGCGTGCCGATGAAGCCCGTCGCCAGATGACCACCATACCGCTCGCGAATCGAGTCTACTAACCCCTGTAGTACAGTCGCTCTGTGTTCGGGCGGCACCAAATCCATAGCGAGCGCGAGCGTGTTGGAAGCTTGTGTGCCCTCGTTGTACTGCCCTATCGAGGGGTTGAAAAACGCTTGATGGAAGGCACGGGCAACGCGCCTAAAAATGCGCCAAGCATATGCCTCCTCCCACGCATCGCCCAGTGCGTGCGCAATCTGAGCGAGTAGACGCGCCGTGAGGGCATATGCCGCCGTGGCGACCAGCGGTTTCGGCGTGCCCTCCTCCACCGCGACCCAGTCGCCATAGTAGCAGCGCGTGAGCACTCCGTCAGGCGCCTCGCGCACCAGCGAGCGCAGATAGCGCCGTACACCCGCATAATGCTCACGCAAAAGGGCAATATCGCCCGTATGCTCATAAAGCGTCCACAAAATCAGCGGGTACGCGACCGACCACATCGGGTCGCCCGGACGCGAGCCAAACACGAAGGGCACAGTGTCAGGCACAGAGCCATCACGCCCCTGCTCGTCTGCAATGTCGCGCAGGAACTTGCGATATGCCTGCTCGGCTTCAAAATTGAACAGCCCCATCGCGGCGGTCATGTGCGCGTCGCCCAGCCAGCCCTGCCGCTCATCGCGTTGCGGACAATCGGTCGGGATCGAGTGGAAATTGGTGCGATAGCCCCACACTGCGTTCTGCTGAATCTGGTTGAGCAGGGGATTGGAGCAGGCGAAGGTGCCCCGGCGAGCAAACGCGGTGTGCACCACACGCCCCTCCAGCGCGAGAATTGTCGGGGCGGGATCGGAGGTCTGCCCTTCAGGGGGTTCGGTCTCCACCTGCACATAGCGGAAGCCGTGATAGGTGAAGCGTGGCTCATACTGCTCGACACGCCCGCCCCGCAGGATATAGACATCGGTCGCCTTCGCACTGCGCAGATTCTCCTGATTGACTGTGCCGTCAGGGTAGAGCAGTTCGGCATGGCGCAGGATGACGCGCGCGCCGCGCGTGCCCTGCACCCGCAATCGGCACCATCCGCTAAAGTTCTGCCCAAAGTCGTACACCCGCACACCGGGCTTAGGTTGCAGCACCTGCACCGGGGTCAGCGTTTCCACCACACGAATTGGTTCATGCATGCGGGCACTGAGCTGCATCGTGCGGGGCATCCGCACGCGCCGTGCGCGTCGCCACTCCCCACGCTTCATGCGAAAATTCGGCAATGCCCAACCCCGCTGCTCCCGCCGGGCGTCGTATACCTCGCCCCCGTACAGCGAATTCTCCACGATAGGGCTATCGCTCCAGTACCAGTTCTTGTCGGTGGCGATCACCAACCGTCTGCCATCTGTCAGCTCGATCTCCAGTTGTACCAGCAGGCAAGGTGGTCCCTGCCACCAGCCCTGCCCGACGAGCGCACCGACGGCGTTGCGCCCCTCCCGCAGCAGGCGCGTGATGTCGTAGGTGGCATATTCCACGCGCCGCTCGAAGCGCGTGAAGGAGGGTTCCAGCACAGCATCGCCCACCCGGCGCCCGTTCAGATAGAGTTCGTAATAGCCCAGTCCTGTAGCATAGGCGCGAGCGGAACGCACAGGCGCAGGTAGCTCGAACTCGAGGCGAAATCGGGGACAGAGCGTTGCGGGCGGGCGATGCAAGGGGTCACGACACACACCTACTGCTGGCTCGCGCGCGCTTGAAGGCGCAATCCACCGTGCTTGCCAATCCGTGGGATGCAGCAAGCCCATCTCGAACCATGCAGGTTCGCTCCACGCGCTGATGCGCCCGCGCTCATCCTGAACTCGCACTCGCCAGTAGACGCGCTGGCGGCTCTGCAAGGGCGCACCCCCATACCAAACGCCTGTCGGATCCTCACCCGCTTGCCAGCCCGAATCCCACAAATCGGGTTGGTTCGCCAGCAGTCGCTCCAGAGTGCTGGCAGCCTGCAGGTGATAGGCGGTTTGACGCGCACCGCGCCGTGAAGTCTGCCACTGCCAGCTGAGACGCGGTGGGTTGCGGTCGATCCCCAGCGGGTTGATTAGCCCCTCCGTGCGCAAACGGTGAATCCGCCAGCCTGACATGATGGGCATCCAGATTCTGCCCCTTTCACAACCCTCCTGCAGGGGCAGAGCAGGTGTCTTGCCTCAACGGGTTTCCTACTGAACGCTTCCTCAACAGCCCCTCTTATGGAATAACCCCTCTGGATGCGGTTGTGGCGACGCAGGGCATCGGGTCTGCAAGCGATTGGGCTGGGGCTGATGGTGGCGACGGTCATCGTCGCGGTGGCAGCGCTGGGTCAATATGCGCTGTACCGCCAAGCGAGGCACACCCTCGATGAGGCGGTCAAAATGCGGTTGCAGGAGCTGGCGCTGGCTGCCTCCTTGCTGGTGGATGGGAACCAGCATCTACAGTTTAAGCCCGGCGAGGAGAACACCGCCCGCTATCGGAAAGCGATCGAGCCGCTGGCGCGGTTTCAGCAGATGTACCCTTCCATTCGCTATGTCTACACCTTCACCGAGCGCAACGGCAAAATCTACTTTTTGCTGGATCCGACACCGCCGGGCGACCATGACGGCGATGGTATCGATGACAAATCCTACCTCTGGGACGAGTATCTTGAAGCCACCCCTGCGATGTTCGCTACGATTCGCAAGGGCGTCCCACAGGCAGACCTCACTTTGGTCTCGGACCGCTGGGGCACTTTTTTGAGCGCGTATGTGCCCCTTCGGGATCGTCGGGGGCGCGTGACAGGGGCAGTCGGCGTCGACATCTCCGCCGATCGCTACTTGGCGGAGCTACGAGCCGCTTCCTATGCCTTCTGGCGCGGATTGGCGCTCTCCACGGCGCTGGCTCTGATACTGGGCTTGCTGGTCGGTATAAGTTGGACGCGCTACAAGCGTATGCAAGAGCAGCTTGCCGCAAGCGAAGCCTACAGCCGCTCCATTTTGGATGCCCTGCCCGACCTGATTGTCGTGCTGGATCGGGAAGGCGTGATCCGCCACACGCGCAAGACCGACCAGAGGAACCCTGACACACCACCCGAACCGCTCATCAGCAGCACCCTGCACGAATGCCTCAGCCCAGACACAGCCACTTATGCCCTTCACTGCATCCGACAGGTGCTGGAGACGGGCAAGCCTTACACGCTGGAATATGAGAAGATGACGCCTTCAGGCGAACGCTTCTACGAAGCGCGGATTGTGCCCTACCAAAAGGATCGGGTACTGGCACTGGTGCGTGACATCACGGAGCGCAAGCACGCTGAGTTGCGCCTCGCCGAGCTGAACATGAAGCTGGAGATGCAGATCCTGCATGCCCAAGAGATGGCATTGGCTGCCGAAACGGCGAATCGCGCCAAAAGCGAGTTCCTTGCGAACATGAGCCATGAGATTCGCACGCCGATGAACGGCATTCTGGGTATGGTGGAGTTGCTGGCTGACACCCCACTCACCGAGGAACAGCGCGATTACTTGGATACGCTGCGGGTGAGCGCGGACCATTTGCTGGGCTTGCTGAACGACATCTTAGACCTCTCCAAGATCGAAGCGGGCAAGATGCATATAGAGAGCCTCCCTGTGGCTCTGGGCGAGCTGGTGCATGACACGGTGCGCCTATTCCGAGCGCGTGCCGAATCGAAGGGCTTACGCCTGAATGTCCACATCGCCCCTGAGACCCCGCCCGCGGTGATGGGCGACCCTGTGCGCTTGCGCCAGATCCTAGCGAACTTCATCAGCAACGCGATTAAGTTCACCGAGCAAGGCGAGGTGGCTGTGATGGTCGAACCGTCACGAAATTACCCGCACGGGATCTGGCTTGCAGTGCGCGACACGGGCATCGGCATTCCGCCTGACAGGCTCGCCTCCATCTTTGAGCCGTTCACCCAAGCCGATAGCTCCACCACGCGCAAATATGGCGGCACAGGGCTGGGGCTGACCATCTGCAAGCGGCTCGCAGAACTGATGGGTGGGCAGATTGGCGTGGAAAGCCAGCCCGGCGTGGGCAGCACTTTCTATGTGGACCTGCCGCTGCCACCTGCCGAAACGCCCCACGCTCAAGAATCGGAGCAGGCTGCTGCGCTCCCCGATATTCCAGCGGGCAAGCGCATCCTGCTGGTGGAGGACAACGCGGTGAATCGCAAGGTTGCGCTGCACTTGCTGAGCAAGCTCCAGCTGGAGGTGGAAATCGCCACGAACGGTCTTGAGGCGGTGCAGAAAGCGAGCGCAAACGCCTATGATTTAATTCTGATGGACTGTCAGATGCCCGAGATGGATGGCTACGAGGCGACACGCCAGCTGCGGACGCGAGGGGTTGCCATCCCGATCGTTGCGCTCACAGCCAACGCGCTGGAGGGCGACCGCGAGCGATGCCTTGCCTGCGGCATGGACGACTACCTCGCCAAGCCCATCAAGCCTGATGAACTACAACGCACGCTGGCTCGATGGCTCCATGAGCCGTCCTCTCACGCTGCATAAGGAGGTTCGGTGATGTTGAACTGGGACTATCTGCACGAAATCACTGGCGGTGATAGCGAGTTCATCGCGGAGCTGCTGAGCGATTTTCTGAATGTAGCCCCGGAGCTGCTCGCTCAGATTGAGCAAGCCATCGCGCAGGGCGACGCCGCCGCGCTGACCCGCGCCGCGCACACCCTCAAGGGTAGCGCCCGCTCCATCGGCGCCGAATCGCTTGCCGAGAAAGCCCTAGCGCTGGAGCAGATAGGCAAATCGGGCACGCTGCAAGGCGCACCCGAAGCCCTACCACTGCTCCACGCGCAGTGGGCACAGCTCCAAAGCTATCTCCAAAACTGGCTGCAGCAACAGGCGGCGTAGCCAAAACCCCTTTGGGGCAATCACCCGGACTGCGGGCACGGGGCATTCTGGCTGCCACCATGCACTGTGGTCGGCACCTCGCGTTCTATCGGCGCACCCACTATGTTGCCCCATTCAGTCCAGCTGCCGTCGTAGTTGCGCACCTTCGGATAGCCTAACAAGTGTTTCAGCACAAACCAAGTGTGCGATGAGCGCTCACCGATACGGCAGTAGGTGATCACCTCTTTGTCGGGGGTGATGCCCTGCGGTACATAGAGCTGGCGCAGCTCATCGGGCGACTTAAAAGTGCCGTCCTCGCGGACTGCCATCGCCCAGGGAATGTTGCGCGCGCCAGGGATATGCCCACCCCGCTGTGCCGTTTCCAGCAAGCCGGGCGGCGCCAGGATCTCGCCCGTATACTCCTGAGGCGAGCGCACATCGACAAGCGCCACATCAGGGCGACCCAGACTCTCGCGTACCTGCGGGTAGAAAGCACGCAACGAGAGGTCAGGGTCTTTCGCGCGATAGTCGGTGCGCGGATAGCGAGGTACTTCCGTCGTGATCGGACGCCCCTCTGCCAGCCACTTCTTGCGCCCACCGTCCATCAGCGCCAGTCGCTCATGCCCGTACAGCTGCAACAACCAGAAGGCATACGCCGCAAACCAGTTGTTGTTATCGCCATACAGCACGATTAGGTGATCGTTAGCAATGCCCAGTTCACTCAGCAGCCGCTCCAGATCCGATTTCGAGACGATGTCGCGCCGAATCGGATCCTGCAGCTGGGTTTGCCAGTTGAAGGCAAGGGCACCCGGGATATGCCCCTGCTCATACGCTGTCGTGTCGACATCCACCTCCACGATCCGAATCGCTGGATCGTTCAAGTGCTGCTGCACCCACTCGGTTGAGACCAGCACCTCAGAAAGCCCCTGCGTGCTCATCACTCCACCTCCGATATTTAGAGTGGCTAAATATTACCCACTGGTAGGACGATTTTTCAAGGGGGGTATTTAGTGGATGGGGATGAAGCGCCCATCTTGATAGCGCAACAGCTGATAGTTCTGTGCCCAGTCAGGGTCAATTCGAACGCGCTCTGGTCTGACATGCCACCTACCCGCACTGTTTGGGGGCAATGGTAAGCCCTCAGGTAGCAAAAAGATGTCCTCACGATGCGAGAGAAGGGCTTCACCTGCTCTGTAAATCACCTCGGCATCGGGCTTGAGGCGCATGGTGAAACGGCTCAGAGCGTACACAGGCACATGCGCACGCTCAGGCAGCAGGAGCCTTCGCGCCTCGTCCAACCCTGCCCGCCAGATATACGCTCCCCGATAATGATCTGGCACACTAATTAGCACTATAGAGCGGTCAGTGGGCACATCTCCTAACGACTGCAGCGTACTTTGTGCGATGGATCCTGCAACCGCCCATGCATTTGCCTGATGCGCCGTGCCTATGGCATAGACGGCTATTAGTACTATCGCACCCCAGCGCACCAAAGGCAGACGCTCCCATCCCGAAACGATCAGGCTTGCCACCCACACCACCAGCCATACTGATGCGAAGTAACTGTAGCGACTGTTTAGAAAGTGCCAAGGCGACGGCTTAAACACCAATACAGGCAACAGTGCCAGCAGGGCGAAACTTAGCAACACAAGGTGCTCTCGCCTGGATTTGAGCGTGGGCGATTGACCCCAAAGTCCAAGCAGGATCAGACCGAGGGCGATTGCCCAGCTAAGCCAGAGTAGAGTGTCCAGCGGATCGCGTCCCAGCCCGAACAGGACGGTAGGCATCGGCAATTGCATGAGGTAGACCGCCAGATGGACGACCAGCCACCACGGTTGGTGGAGAGTCTCCCAAGCCGCTGGATAAGCCCCCAGCCCGCCTACCGCTTGCGACCTCAACCACCAGAACGCACCCAGCACCATCCAGTAGGGCAACACATGCCAGCCTGCACGCGACACACCCAGCCATCGCAGCCATAGCCAGACAATCACGGGAAAGCTGAGCAACGACTCCTTGGCAAATAAGCCCCCCGCGAACGGAAGCAACGCCAGCCACTGATAGATCGGTCGCCCGCTGCGCACGCCTATGTGCAGGAGCAGCAGGCAAGCGAGCGCAGCGGCGGTTGCCACCATATCAGCCCGCGCTGCAAACCATGCGACCGCCTCCGCATGCGCAGGCAACACCAGAAAGAGCGCCATCGCCAGCAACGCAGCGCGCACTGCCTGCGCATGGGAGCAACCCCTATCCAATTGCCAGCGCAAGCAAAACAGCGCGACCAACCCTCCACACAGCAGATGCCAGCCCACATCCACTAAGTGCGACCAGAACGGTTGTATCCCCCAAAGGAGATAGTCTAAATAGTAGTGCAGCGAGATGAGCGGGCGATAAAAGCCCGTAGGGGGGCGAGTCGCGAAGCCAAACGCTCCTCCCTCCTGCAGACGCCAGAAGATGAAATGATCATCCGCCACAAAGGGTGCAGGGAGATGAGGGGCATATACCAGCGCACCCAGTATCAGCACGCCCACAAAGAGTGCCCTATGCCATCGGCTCATCTCGTGTATCTTTTGACCTCCTTCGCGCGTTTCCCCCTTCTGCTTGGGTGTCTCGGCTCTTTCCGTAGGAGTGCATCAGGTACACTTTAAAGGGAGCGATGCATCACGAGCTGTACGATATCACCTTTATTGGTGGGGGACCCGTTGGCTTGTTTGGTGCGTTCTATGCCGGGCTGCGGGGCATGCGTACCAAGATTATCGACAGCCTGCCCCAGCTGGGCGGACAGTTGGTCGCGCTCTATCCCGAAAAGTACATCTACGACATGCCCGGCTTCCCCGAGGTGCTGGCAAAAGACCTCGCGGAGCAGCTGATTCGGCAGGCGATGCGCTTCCAGCCGACGGTCTGTCTGGAGGAACGCGCTGAGCAACTGACGCGCGTGGATGACCACTGGGTCATCACTACCAGCAAGGGGGTAGAGCATCACACGCGCACCGTGGTCATCTGCGCAGGAGTGGGTGCGTTCACGCCGCGCCGCCTCAACGCAGAGGGCGTCGATGAGTTTGAGGGCAACGGCGTCTACTATGGCGTGCGCGAGAAGGCACACTTCACGGATAAGCGCCTGCTGATTGTCGGCGGGGGGGACTCGGCGGTTGACTGGGCGCTCAACCTCTATCCGATTGCCCGCGAGACGACGCTGATCCATCGTCGGCACGAGTTCCGTGCCCACGAGCAGAGCGTGCGTCAGCTGTTCGAATCACCCGTGCGCGTGCTGACACCCTACGAGCTGCGCCGCGTGAAGGGTGACGGCACGGTGCAGAGCGCGACCATTTTCCACAACAAAACCCAAGAGGAGATGGAACTTCCCGTCGATGCCGTGATTCTCAATCTCGGCTTCGTTGCCAGCTTGGGTCCCATCAAGCAGTGGGGGCTGGAGCTGGAGGGCAACGCGATTAAAGTCGACCACCTAATGCGCACGAACCTGCCCGGTGTCTACGCAGCAGGTGATGGCTGCACCTATGAGGGCAAGCTCAAGCTGCTGGCGACGGGCGTTGGCGAGGTGTGCATCGCGGTCAATCACGCCAAGCACATGCTGGACCCCAGCGCAAAGATGTTCCCTGGGCACAGCAGCGACATGGAACTACCCCCGCTTGCAGGCTGATTTCAGCGCCCGCACAAAATCGCCTATAACCTTTGCCCAGTGCGGTGAATCGGCGTACTCGTGCAAATAATGCACGATCTGGCTGCCTATCACGGCGCCCTCCGCGATGCGAGCCACCGTGCGCACATGCTCCGGCTTGGAAATGCCGAAACCGACGGCAATCGGCAAGGCAGTATGTTCGCGAATCCGCGCAATCAGGTCGGGCAGATCGGGTGGTAGTTCGTCGCGCGCGCCCGTGACGCCCGTGCGTGAAACACAGTAGATAAAGCCCTGTGCCCGCTCTGCCACCAGCCGAATGCGCTCTGGGGTGCTGGTGGGTGTCAGCAAAAAGATGGTTTGCAGCCCCACGGCACGGGCATGAGGTAGCCATTCATCGGCTTCGTCGGGCGGTAGGTCGGTAATTAGGCATGCATCGAAGCCAGCAGCGTGCGCATCCTGGGCGAACCGCTCCAGTCCGTAGCGCAACACGGGGTTATAGTAAGTAAAGGCGATGAGAGGCATCGTAATCTGCTCGCGGCAGCGGGCGATCACCTCCAGAATGCGCGGGGGTGTGGTGCCCTTCGCCAGCGCCCGATCCATCGCCGCCTGAATCACAGGTCCATCGGCTAACGGGTCACTGAAGGGGAAGCCGATCTCCACCATATCGGTGCCTGCATCCTGCAGCACCTGAAGAATTTCTGGCAACCGCTCCAGTGAGGGGTCGCCCGCTGTGATATAGACAATCAGCGCCGCTTCGCCCGCCTGCCGAAGCGAACGAAACCGCTCATCGATTCGAGAGGTCGCCTGCTGAACCGCCGTTTTCGCCACCGATTTCACCCTGCCGGTTAGTTTACCTAAGAGGTGGTTGCCAGCTGCTCGAACTGCTCGATATCCGCTCGAATCACATCGAAGCTGCCGCGCCAGAAGGTGGGTGTGCGGATATCGAAGCCGAACTCATGGGCGAGGTCCGCCGCGTCTGCCATGCCCGTTTTGGAGAGCAGGTCATCATACCGAGCGCGGAAACCCTGCGGGTCGTCCAGATAGAGCGCGTATAGCCCCAGCCCGAACAGCAAGCCAAACATGTAGGGGTAGTTATAAAACGCGCTGCCGTAGTAGTGCGGCTTGGCTGCCCACATATAAGGGTGCAGTGCATTTTCATCCAGCCCGTCACCATAGGTCTCTCGCTGCGCACCGAGCATCATCTCGCACAGCTCGCGTACACTCAACTCACGCTCCTGCCGCCGCTCAAAGAGCTGCTTTTCAAATAGGTAGCGGCTGGTGATGTCCACCACCACTTGGCACATACCCTGAAGCGCGGCTTCCAGAATGGCGAGCCGCTCCTCACGATCGGCCTGCTGCAGTGCGGCTTGGCGGACAATCGTCTCGCAAAAGATGCTGGCGGTCTCTGCCAGCGTCATGGGCGTCTGGCGTTGCAGGTAGGTACGCTCAGCGAGGCAGAGATTGTGATAGGCGTGCCCCAATTCGTGCGCTAAGGTGCTGACTGCGCCGAACGCTGGCTTATAGTTGACCAGAATGCGCGATTCGTCGCGGCGCAGGCGCATGCAAAAGCCCCCATCGCGCTTGCCAGGGCGTGGCTCCGCATCGATCCAGTTCTCTTTGAAAGCGCGCTCGGCAAACGCACGCAGCTTATCTGAATAGGTGGCGAACTGCTCGATAATAAACTGCGTGGCTTCGGCATAGTCCCATGGGCGTGGCTCTTTGCCGACGGGCGCAAAGATGTCGTACCATGCGCATCGCTCGATGCCCAGCAGCCGCGCTTTGGCGTGTAGGTAGCGTCGGAAGTCAGGGAATGACTCATAGGCGGCGGTGAGCATCGCCTCCAGCGTCGCCTCGTCGATGGCGTTGCGAAAGAGGGACGCCTCAAGAGCCGACTGCCAGCCTCGCTTGCGCACCAGCAGGTTGGTCTCACCTTTGATGCTGTTGAGTGCGCTGGCAAGAGGCAGCGCATGCTGCTCCCAGGCTTTTAGCTCCGCCTCATAGCCTACGCGCCGCACCTCCCGATCGGGGTCAAACGCCAGATTGCGCACCATGCTCATCGGCATCGTCTGGCGCTCGCCACGCAGCTCCACCTCCACCATGATTTGTGAGGTCAGGTTGCCGTAAAGTTTGTTCCAAGCGCTGCTACCCGTCAGGCTCATCTCAGCGGCGAGCGCCTCCTCAGCAGGCGACATCATGTGCTGGGCGGCGACGCGGCTACGCTGGAGCCAGTAGGCGTGGGCTTGTGCGCGTTCTGAGCGTTCAATGAGCGCATCGACATCCTGTGTGCCTGCCCAGGCGGTGAGGCGCGTGGTGAGTTTGGCAAGGCGCACGCCCTGCTTCTCCATCTCGCTCATCCGTGCCTGGGCAAACTCATCACGCGAATCGGTGGCGACAAAGCTGTAGATATATGCACCCAGCGTCCACGCCTGCTCCTGAAGCGCGTTATAGGCGGGCACGACGCTATCGAACAGATGGGCAGCAAGTTCGGGGGGCAACGGTTGCTCTGTTCGATCGATGCGGGCTTCGCCAAATAGCCCTTCCAGTTCATCCAGACCGCGCACAAAGGCGCGAAAATCGCGCTCGAACTCTGGCGAGTCCAGTCCCGAATAGACCACGCTCATATCCCAGCGGGGCAACACGGTTTGCGCCATTCGTTTTCCCTCCGCAGGGATAGAGTGTACCCTCAGCTTGGTGCGCTTAGGTAGACGGCTGCTGAATGACCTGTGCAAGTGCCTGTGCAAAGGTATCTATGTCTGCCGCGTTCGCAGCGACTATGCTCAGCATCTCCAGCGATTCCAGCGATTGCACTCGTCCCAAGTCTTGCTCGATCTGCTGTGGCAACTCGCCAAACCGAGCACGAAGCACCGTCAGAATCATGCGCACAGCTCCTTGCTGTAGCCCTTGCTGTAGCCCTTGCTGTAGCCCTTGCTGTAGCCCTTGCTGTAGCCCTTGCTGTAACCCTTGCTGTAACCCTTGCTGCAGCCCTTGTTCCAAGCCTTCTTGCAGACCCTGACGCGCACCGCGTTCCAGCGCAAACCGCTCCAAGTTCGTGAGTCTCCGCAACCGCTGTTCACGAGCCACTTGGCGCACGATTTCGTCTACCTGTTCCTCCAGCTCTTTTGGTAGTGCCATCAGATAATCCACCACCCGATAGAGATTTTCTACATCGCTCGGATTATACCCTCGGCGCGCCAAACGCCGTATCAGGCGCACCTTCTCCTCAAAAAGTAGCTGGGCATTCCCTCGCGCCTTCAGCGCTCGCAGATGTGCTAGTACCACCAGGGCGAAGGGATTAGAATGGGTTTCCAGTGCCTGCTCATCCAGATCGAGCAATTTCACCGTAGGGAAACGGAAGGT
The DNA here is from genome assembly GCA_039630445.1 of Armatimonadota bacterium. GTDB lineage: Bacteria > Armatimonadota > Fimbriimonadia > Fimbriimonadales > GBS-DC > HRBIN15. Next base: position 16,111 of record JBCNVA010000041.1, on the reverse strand, counting down.
GAGTTCGCAACCACCCAGCGACCGCTCGAACATTTCGGGACGCCAGTTCGGATCGCTATCTGCCAGGATGGCGAGAGTGACTATCTCTGGATATTGAAGTGTGTCAAAGATGCGATAGTAGTAAATGAACAGGCGCAAGGGGAACTGGGGATCAGGTTGTGCTTGGATTTCGATATGAAGTAGTACATAACGCTCTTGCCCATCGCGGAAGGCAACGCGCGCCAGCACATCGACGAAACGCTTATGGGTGCGCGATTCAGGACGGATTTTGCGCAGTTCAGTATTGAGGAAGACAGCAGGTTGTCGCCAGTCAATAAGGGTATGAAGCGTCGGGAAGAGCAGCTCAATACACTGCTCAAGGAATGTCTCGACAGCGAACTTCCATGCGCTGTCAAAGTCGATCCGTGCCCTGACTCTGCGCATGGAGCCAGTATTCCCGTAAAGCCTCGATCCTCCTGCCCACTTTGTGAAAAAAGGCACAACCCCTTGACGCGGCTGTCATGAGGTGGGTATAATAGGAGCGCGTAAGGAGACGAGAGAGGCAACTGGGTATGGAACATCACACACCGCCATGGGTCTTTTCGGCGCTCTCTGGTGTTGCAGCTGTAGCGCTGATCCTTTTTGCGCTGCAATCAACCCGCAACATGCAGAAGCGCCCAGGAAGGCTACAGAATCTGGCAGAGATTATCTATGAATTCTTTGACAGCCTGGCAGTCAGCGTGGTTGGGGAACATGGGCGCAAATATGTGCCGCTGGCAGGCACTATCTTTTTATTCATTCTGTTTTGCAACCTGATGGGCTTGATCCCTCCGAACATTGCCCCAACCGCCAGCTTGAATACCACGATTGCATTAGCCCTTATCGTGATTATCTATGTGCAATATGAGGGAATCCGTGCGCGGGGTGTCGTGGGCTACCTGAAGCACTTCGCGCGTGTGGGGGAAGTACCCCTTTGGCTCACGCCGTTGCTTTTTGTGATTGAAATAGTCAGCGAGCTGGCGAAGCCCGTTTCGCTCTCGATCCGTCTGTTTGCCAACATGCTGGGTAAGGAGCAGGTCACGCTGGCGCTGATTGTGACCTTTGCCGCGCCGCTCCTGCATAAGTACTACTTCCCGCTGCCTATTCAGTTTCCCGTGCTGTTATTGGGCACGCTGGTCGCCTTTGTGCAGGCATTTGTGTTTTCGATTTTGACGCTAATCTATCTGGCGTTGGCGACGGAGCATCACGAAGAGGCACATGAGGCGCATGCGGTTGCCCATGCGCATTAGGCGATTTCCTCTCGGCTTGGAGAGGAGTGGTTTAGCCCTTTACAGCTCTCTCTTGGTAGGGGCTGAAAGAGGGCAAAACGCGGATGGCTCACTAGAAGGTGAGCATCTACGAGCGAGTTCCGCATAGGAGTGCGGAACCAAACCCTAAAGCAAGGAGGAACAGCGATGGAGATAGGAACGGGTCTCTATCTATTGGGCTTGGCGCTATCGGCAGGGTTCTTGCCATTTGGCGTGATCGGTGCTGCAATCGGTCAAGGACTTGCTGCACGCGGCGCGATGGAGGGTATGGCGCGTCAGCCAGAGATGGCAGGGCGCATCCAGACGGGCATGATCATCGCGCTTGCGTTTATCGAGTCGCTGGTGCTGTTCTCGTTCGTGGTGTTCATCCTGTTGCAGGGTAAGCTGCCAACCATCGACACGCTGGTGAACCTTCTGCGCAAATAGTCAGCCTGGCACGGGGGTAGACGCCCTTGCGCTGCCCCGTGCCTCTGAGCATAAACCGAGAAAACCATGTGGACTTTAGTGGTACAAAACCTGATCGCGGCGGAAACACACGGCGGAGGCGGCATCCTGGAGCAGCTGGGAATCCGTCCTGACATCATTCTCATTCAGATTGTTGGGTTCCTATTGCTGCTGTGGCTAATGATGCGCTACTTCTGGAAGCCGATCGAGCAGATGCTGGAGGCGCGTCGGCAGGACATCAATGCGACCTATGACAAGCTTGAAGCCGACCGCCGCGCGATGGAAGAGCTGCGTGCCGAGTATGAGCAGCGGCTGGCGCAGATCGAAGCGGAGGCGCGTGAACGCATCCAGCATGCCGTCGGCGAGGCACAACAGCTGCGCGAGCAGATCCTGCAGGATGCCCGCCGCCAAGCGCAGGAGATCCTTGCCCGCGCGCAGGAGCAGGCGCGACTGGAACAAGAAAAGCTGCTCACCGAGTTGCAGACCTATGTGGCAGACCTGACACTCGCTGCCGTAGAGCGCGTGCTGGGCGAGAGCCTCGATGAGGAGCGCCATCGGCGGCTCATCAACGAATTCATCCAGACGGTGGGGGTACGCTAAGTGCAAAAAGACATCCGTGTGGCGCGACGCTATGCCAGCGCGCTGTTCCGAGCCGCGCTGAACACCAATACCCTACAGCGGGTGAGCGAAGACCTGAACCGACTGCGGAGCGCGCTGCAAGAGATCGACGCGCTGCGCGCCTTCCTCCACAGCCCGCTCATCCCGCGCGACCGCAAAAAACAGCGTGTCGAGGAGCTGTTCGCGCGCGACCTTCAGCCTGTCACCCTACGCCTGCTGGAGCTGGTCATCGAGAAGCGGCGTGAAACACTGCTGGAAGCCATCTGCGAAGAGTTCCAGCGACTGCGTGAGGCACACGAAGGCGTCGTTCGTGCCACCATCTACTCTGCCGTACCGCTTACTCCCGACGAACAGCACGCTCTGCTGCAGCGGCTGGAAAGCAGCACGGGGAAGCGGATTATCGCAACCTTTGAGGTAGACCCTAACCTGATTGGAGGCGTGCGGGTGCGCCTTGGCGACTACCAGATTGACGGCAGCATTCGCGGCGCCCTTGAACGCCTCCATGACCATGTGCGCCTGGAAATTGCACGCCGTGGGCGTGTCTATCTGGGGGCTTCAGATGGATCAGGGAGAGAAGCCTCCACCGAATCGGAGCCTGCCCCTTCCTCGTAATATGTGGGCAGAATAGAAGGTTTCATCTTCCTAATAAGGCGAGGTGCAACCATGGCAATCCGACCTGAAGAGATTACGAGCATTCTGGCTAAAGAGATTGAGGCGTTAGACCAGAAGCCAGTGGCGGAAAGCGTCGGCACCGTGCTGCAGGTGGGCGACGGCACGGCGCGTGTCTATGGGCTGCCCGACGCCCAGATGGGCGAGCTGCTGGAGGTCCCCCACGAGGTGATGGGGCTGGTGCTGAACCTCGAAGAGGATAGCATCGGCTGCATCATTCTCGGCTCGGATGAGGAACTCAAGGAGGGCGATCCTGTCCGACGCACGGGACGCATCGCTGAGGTGCCCGTCGGCAAGGCGCTGCTGGGGCGCGTGGTCGACGCGCTTGGGCGACCCCTGGACGGCAAGGGACCCATCGTGGCGGAGGAGTACCGCCGTGTGGAGGTGATTGCGCCCGGCGTGGTCAAGCGTCAGCCCGTGAAAGAACCGCTGCAAACGGGCATCAAAGCCATCGACTCGATGATCCCCATCGGGCGCGGACAGCGGGAGCTGATTATTGGCGACCGCTCCACTGGCAAAACCGCCATCGTGCTGGACACCATCATCAACCAGAAATACACGCACGAGACCGATTCGCCCGTCTACTGCATCTATGTTGCGATCGGGCAAAAGATGGCGGCGATCGCCCGCTTTATTGACACGCTGGAGCGGTACGGCGCGATGGAGTACACCACCGTCGTGGTGGCGTCCGCCAGCGATCCGAACAGTCTGCAGTATCTTGCGCCCTATGCGGGTTGCGCGATGGGCGAGTATTTCCGCGATAATGGCATGCACGCGCTGGTGGTGTATGACGACCTGTCCAAGCATGCGCAAGCCTACCGCGCGGTGTCGCTGCTGCTGCGTCGTCCGCCAGGGCGCGAGGCGTATCCGGGCGATGTGTTCTACCTGCACTCGCGCCTGCTGGAGCGCGCGGCGAAGCTTTCGGATGAGTTAGGCGGTGGCTCGCTGACCGCGCTGCCCATCATCGAGACACAGGCGGGCGATGTGTCGGCATATATCCCGACGAATGTCATCTCCATCACCGATGGGCAGATCTATCTGGAGCCGAGCCTGTTCTACGCGGGCATCCGCCCTGCCATCAATGTGGGTATCTCCGTGAGCCGCGTGGGCGGCGACGCCCAGATCCGCGCGATGAAGCAGGTGGCGGGACGCTTGCGCCTGGATATGGCGCAGTTCCGCGAGGTGCAAGCCTTCGCACAGTTCGCTTCCGACCTTGACCGCGCCACTCAGATGCAGCTGGCACGCGGCTTGCGCCTGCAGGAGATCCTCAAACAGCCCCAGTTCCAGCCGATGCCCGTCGAGGAGCAGGTGATGATTATCTTTGCGGGCACACAGGGCTACCTGGATGACATCCCAGTGGAGCTGGTACGCGCCTTCGAGGACGGCTTCCACCCCTTCATGCGGGAGAAATACCCCGATATCGGGGAGAAAATCCGCCGCGAGCAAAAGATCGACAGCGACACCGAAGCGGACCTGCGCCGCGCCGTCGAAGAGTATAAAGCCCTCTTCAAACAGGAGCACGGACTGGCATGAGAACCCTTCGGGCGATGCGGTCGCGCATTCGCGCCGCAAAGAATATTCAGCAGATCACGCGGGCGATGAAGCTGGTGTCCGCGGCGCGCCTGCGCCGCGCTCAGGATCGGGTGCTGGCAGCGCGCCCTTACGCCCAGCGGATGAACGAAATCATGCGCGAGCTGGGGCGTGCGGGCGACCTGCCCGCCCATCCGTTGCTCCAGCGACGCCCTGTGCGCCATGTCGGCTTCGTATTAGCAACCTCCGACCGCGGGCTATGCGGCGCGTACAACATGAACCTCATTCGCGCCCTGCAGACCGCAATTCAGGAACAGAACCTTCGTCAGGAGCAGGTGCGCCTTGTGTGCGTGGGACGACGCGGCTATCAATTCTTTGCCAAACGGGGTTATACCATCGCCTTCTATCGCTCGATGCCCACGGGCGGCGCAGGGCTGGAGGAGGCGCGCGCCGTCACCAACGCCATCAGCGAACTGTTCCAGACCGAGCAGGTGGATCGGGTCTATCTTGTGTATGCCCGCTTCATCAACCCCGTGACGCAGCGTCCCACGGTGCAACAGGTGTTGCCCATCGAGCCGCCCACGGGCGAGGAAGGCGGCATGCGCGATTTCATTTTCGAGCCACCTGCCGAGGTGCTGCTGCAACGCCTGTTGCCCCGCTACCTGCTCACGCAAGTGCTACAGGCACTTCTGGAAGCCAGTGCCAGCGAACATGGCGCCCGCATGACCGCCATGTCGATGGCAAGCGACAACGCAGGCAAAATGATTCAGGAGCTGACGCTGGTGATGAACCGCCTGCGCCAAGCAGCGATCACCAAAGAGATTGCCGAAGTGGTCAGCGGTGCGGAGGCGCTCAAGGGCTGATTGCGTTTCGCCTCCGCACCACAGCGCTTCGCCTGATGGGCATTCGGTAAAGTCCGCCCTCACTTTGCAATAGGTACAATACAAGTCAGGTGAAAAACAGATGGCGACTGCTGCCCAACCTGTCAAGCATAGAGTCGTTAGCTGGGAGGAGTATCTCAACCTACCGCTCACACGCTACGAGATTATTGATGGTGAGGTCATTAAGTTGCCCACACCCACGTTGAAGCACCAGCGCATCGTGATGCGCCTGAGCCTGAAAATCGGCGAGTTCGTTGCGGGAAAGCGTTCAGGTGAGCTGTTCCCCGCGCCCTTCGATTTTGTCATTCAGCGTCAGCCGTTGCGCACACGCCAGCCCGATCTGTTCTACCTGTCCTATGAGCGAGCAGGCGATTTAGACTCCTTGATAGAACAATCGCGGTTAGAAATCGCTCCCGATCTCGTGATCGAGGTGCTTTCACCCTCCGACACTTACAGCGCGTGGCGAGATAAGTTGCGCGACTATCATGCCCTGGGCGTGCCCGAAGTGTGGGTGGTCGATATCGAGAAGCGTGAGATAGAGGTGTTGGTGCACGAGGAGCGTAGCTATCGCTCGCTGGGCTGGTTCACGGGCGAGGAAGCAGTGTTATCGACCGTGCTACCCGAACTGCACCTTAAGCCAAAGGAGATCTTTGATGAGTGAACTGAGAGGTCGCGTGGCGATCATCACGGGAGCCAGTCGGGGGATTGGGCGAGCGATTGCGCTGCGCCTAGCACGCGAAGGTGTGCGCGTCGTGATCGCCGCCAAAACCGCCGAACCCGACCCGCGCCTGCCCGGCACCATCTACACCGTAGCGGAGGAGGTGCAGGCACTGGGTGGCGAAGCGCTGCCGATCCGCGTCGATGTGCGCGACGAAACCGCCATCCAGCAGATGGTGGAGCAAACCCTACAACGCTGGGGACGCATCGATATCTTGGTGAACAATGCGGGCGCGCTCTGGTGGAAACCGCTGCTGGAAACGCCTGCCAAACGCTTCGACCTTGTGATGAGCGTGAATGTGCGCGCGGCGTTCCTGTGTGCGCAGGCGGTGTTGCCCACCATGATCGAGCAGCGCTGGGGACACATCATCAATATGTCGCCCCCGATTGAGCCTTCGGTCGTGGCTGGGCGCATCGCGTATATGATCTCCAAATTCGGCATGACCCTGCTCACCTATGGACTGGCAGAGGAAGTGCGCGCTCACAATATTGCTGTCAACTCGCTTTGGCCCCGCACGCTGATCGAGAGTCAAGCGACCATCGCGTTTCAGCTGGGTGAGCCGCGCTACTGGCGCAAAGCCGACATCATGGCGGATGCAGTGTATGAACTGGTGCGCCGCGAGCCGTCCACCTGCACGGGCAAAGTGTGGTTCGATGAGGATATACTGCGCGAAGCGGGCGTGACCGATTTCTCCATCTACAACTGCACTCCTGACGGCACACCCTTGCCGATTGACTGGAGCCTGCTGGAGAGGTAAGCTTGGTCGGCTGAAGTCGCGCCCATTCAAACGAAGCCAACCTCCGCTAGCTAAAAACCCCGCGCAGGCAGGATTTTGTCTATATCCGTGCACTTCCGTCGCCTTGTGCCATTTGAACCCTATCGGGTATAATGCCCAGCGCAGACGGAGGGATAGACAAGGAATGTACGCAATCATTCAGACAGGTGGCAAGCAGTATCGCGTGGAACCGGGCATGATGATTAGTGTGGAGAAAATCGAGGCGGAACCAGGCAGCCAGATTGAGCTGACCGAGGTGCTGATGATTCGCACCGACAACGAGCTGCGGGTCGGCGCACCCTATCTCGAAGGGGCGAAGGTGATTGCCGAGGTGGTGCGGCAAGGTAAAGCCCCCAAGATTATTGGCTTTAAGTATAAACCCAAAAAGAATGAGCGCAAGCGCTGGGGACACCGACAGCCGCTTACATGGCTGAAGGTGCAGGCTATCGTCAGCGAATAGCGACGGGCAAAGGTATCCATGTGGGACTTCGAGCGGGTCAGCCGCCGTTTGCACGCCGTCTACAGTCAGGCACTGGCGGAGCCGAACAAGGCGCGTTATGACGAGGAGTTATGGCGCTACTACGGATATCTCGCCGATTTAGCAGGCTGCCAGCGGCTGACCCGCTATGTGGTGGACCTCTGCCGACTGGCGCGTTTTGACCCCGAAGGTAAAGTCATCTTGGATGCGGGGTGCGGTTTTGGGGCGCTGGCGGTTGTTCTGGGGCTAATGGGCGCAAAAGCGGTGTACGGGGTTGACATCTCCACCACGCGCCTGCCCACCTTCCAGCAGATGATCGAGGATTTCCAACTCAGCCCACCCCTGTACGCCCAGCTTGCCAGCGTAGAGCGTCTGGAGTTTGACTCGGGTTCGTTTGATATGATCCTGTCCAACGAGTCGATCTCGCATTATCAGGATGTGGACGCTTTTCTTACGGAGGCGGCACGCCTGCTGAAGCCCGGGGGCGTTCTGCTGATTGCGGATGGCAATAATGGCGCCAATCGGCGACTGGCTGCCCACACACGCGAACTCTGGCTCCGATTCGAAAATGGTCCCGCAGGGGCGTTTGAGGGGCACTTGATCAAGAAGCCCTATGTGGTGATGCGTGCGGAAATGATTCAGGAAGCATTTCCCCAACTGGACTCGGCATTAGTGCAGGAGTTGGCGCGACGCACCAGCCGAATGACTCGCCCACAGATTATTGAGGCGGTGCAGCGCTATCTTGATAGTGGCGAGCTGCCCGATTCGGTCTATGTGCCTGTGGAGTGTCCCGTTAATCCGGAAACGGGTGCGGTGCTGGAGCGGCTGTTTGACCCAGCCGCTTTGGCACGCCAGATCGAGAGGTTCGGGTTTTGCGCTCGCCACTATGCCTACCTGGGCGGTGCAGGGGGCAATCCGCTGGTTCGCCTGGTGAACGCGCTGGGGATGGTGCTTACGCCGTTGACCCTGCGCTGGGCACGCAACTTCCGAATTGTAGCGGTGCGCGCAGACTAACGCATGCCTTTGAAAAGACCGTCCGCCAGTAAGCCCGCCGCGCATCCCGCTAAGAAGTAGGCGCGTTCGGTCTGGGCATCGCGCCCCATCGTGGCGAGCGGCACCTCTTGCTGGCAAAGCCATTCGAACGCGGCGTTCGCATCCATAAAATGGAGCGTGTGATGTTCTGGGATGCCCGCATGTTCGAGATCGCGCAGCACGCGCTCCATCTGAGCTTCTGGCAGCATGGGCACAGGCACATGGCAGGGCATGCGCACGACTCGGCTCAAGATGGTTAGCGAATGGTGGCTCACCCCCTGATGGCGTTCGCGCGGATCGTCGAAGCTAATCCGCAAGGCAGCGATGGGTAGCCCGCCCAGCGTATCTGCCGCGTTCAGCGCCATCCCCTGATCGATGCCTGAGAAGCCCCAGCGCGTCCCCGTGCCCAGATGACCCGGTCCCTGACCCACCACGATAAAATCGGCATGCAGGGTGTGGCGCGCCAGTAGCAGCGCGCTGTAGAGATTGACTGCTTCCAAATCTCCGCCAAACGCTTGCCCAATCGTGATAGTGCCTGCGAGCCAGCCCCGCGCCTTCAGCCAGCTCACCGTCTCGCTGAAATCGAGCGCAAGTGCAGCGGAATCGGTCATCACATAGACGACTCGCGCATCGGGATGGGCGTAGTGGATCGTGCCCACAACGGGCGCAAGGTGGCTATGCAATAGAATCGCTACGACGGGTGTGCCTTCCAGCGTGCCTGCCAGCGCATCGGGGTAGAGGCACTCCGCAGCGGGCAAAGCCAGCTGCAACGGCGTATAGCGCAGGCGCATCAGTAGGCGCTCCTTATCGCGCGGGTCGGGTATAGCAGAACAGTCTGGCTCACTTAGATGAGCTGCTATGACAAAATCATATCCGCCCGTGCCCAGCTCCAACCGCGTAGCGGTGGTATTGAGCAGCACCTGCACACCTGGCTGGAGCCTGCCTGTCAGCGCGATATAGTTCAGCGCATCGCGCATGCCCTGCTCGGTACGCACATGGAGATACTGGATGCCGTCGCGCTCGCGCACAATCTGCTCCACGATGCCGACGGCGCGCTCCATCGATGCGGAGGGACGGGCGTTCATCTCTATTCTCTCCTCTCGGGAGAGAGGGCTTCCATCGCACTGGCTAAGGCGGCTTCGAGCTGCTTTTGGGTCATCGTGACGGTGAGGTCGGCGCGGGTGCGCTCCAGCACGGCACGAAGCGCATCACAAGCACGGCGCAATCCCATCGTCAGCGCGTCAGGGTAATCAAAGGTGATGAGTTCGTCGTAAATCTCGTCCATCACGCGCAGCAGTGTCTCAGCATGGGTCAGCTCGCCCATCCGCAGCAGGTCCAACACATAGCGCCGACACTCGGACGCCGCTTCTGCCATCCCGTGCAGATAGGCAGTAATCTCCACATCCAGCTCCTCAGGTTCAGGCAGCGCGTTCCCCAGCACAATCGCATAAAGCGCCTCGCCTTCTACATACTCCTTTTCCGCATCCTGCAGGAAGCCTGCATGATAGAGCATCGGATAGGGCATTAGGCGGGCGCGCGCATGCAGAATCTGCTGGTGGGCTTCGCTGAGCAGGGTGCGACAGGTGTCGAACTCGCGACGGTGTAGGCTGCGCACCGCACGGGCACATAGCTGAATCGCACGGCGGCATGCCTGTAGCGCATCCTCGCGCGCCAGATGCCGCTCCTCCAGTTGCTGCCGAATGCGCTCTGCAATCTCGCCCCAGTGATTGGCTTGCATCGGGCAGGATTATACCTGTGGCAGGGCGAAGGGCACGCGGGCAGGTAGCACCTCGCAGTGCAGGTGGCTGGTGTAGAGTAGTTCGCCATCGACTGAGACGGGTTCCACGGTGGGCAGCCAGAGGCGCACGCTGCGTGCCCGCCAGCTATGCACCGCAGGATGCCCCAGATGCTCCCCGCGCAACGCCTTCGGGAACTGGCGCAGAAACTCCAGCCGCGGGATATATTCGATCAAGCACACATCGAAGCAGCCGTCGTCGAACTCGGCAAAGGGTGCGATGCGGATGCCGCCCCCATAGCTACGCCCGTTTGCGATCGCCACCAGCAGCGCAGACTGCTCGATGCGCTGCCCATCGATTTCCAACTGGAGATGCACGGGCTGATAGTGCCACAGCTGTTTCAGGATAGCAACAATATAAGCGAGGCGTCCCCATCGCCGTTTGAGGTGTTCACTGGTGGCGTCGTTGACACGGGCGTCGAAGCCGACACCCACCACATTGAAAAAGTAGTGCTCGCTTCCGTCAGGGAGGCGTATGCAGCCGGCATCCAGCGTCTGGCAGGTGGGGCGGGCAAGTCCGGACAGCACCTTCTGCAGGCGTTTGGGCACGCCCAGCTCTCGTGCCGCGTCGTTGGCTGTACCCACAGGTAAGCAGGCGATGCGCGTGGTGTCCGCTACTTCGCCCGCTTCGACCGCGCGCAGGTAGCCACCGACCACACTGCTGAGTGTGCCGTCGCCACCCACAGCCACGCAGACTGCACCCTCCTTGGCAATCTGTTTTGCGACTCTGATCCCGTCTTCCAGCGATTGGGTGCAGACCGTTCGCCATTCCTCCAGCGCGGTGCGCACCGCTCGCAACCGTTGTGTGGCACGCCCTCCCCCCGCGCTGGGGTTCACCACCAGATACCCTCGCTGCACGCTCTCTCGATTTTTATAATACCCGCTCGATTCCTGCCACGGAAAATGTAGAAGCGGTTTTCAACCGCGCTGATGTTTCTTAGTATGGGTATAACCCTTGCCCCGCAAGGCAACAGCGACCCAGATCCCTGACAGCAGGGTCAGCGTGGCGACGAAGGCAAGCGCGGTGCGCATGCCCACCAGATCGGCGACAGCCCCGCCCACCAGCGCGCCCACAGCGTAGCCTGCATCCCGCCAGAGCCGATAGCCACCCACGGCGGTCGCCCGCCAGCTCGGCGGCGTTCTATCAGCGACAGCTGCCAGCAGCGTAGGGTAGACCATCGCCGTGCCCAATCCCAGCAGCCCTGCGCCCGTGAGCCAAACGGGCAGCCCTTGCTCGCTGAGTAGCAGCCAGATGCCTATCGCTTGCACCCCCATCCCTGTCGCAATCAGCCCGCGTCGCCCCCAATAGTCGCTCAGTGCCCCCAGTGGGATCTGCATCACGCCCCAGACCGCCGGGTAGAACGCGCTCACCAACCCGATCTGTTCCACGCTCGCGCCCGCCTGCGCCAGCAGCAGGGGTACTAATCCCCACACCGCCGCATCGTTCAGGTTGTTGACCATCCCTGCTTGCGAGAGAGCGAACAGCCGCCGATCACCCCCACTCACCTGCACAAGCACAGGCAGCAAGCCCGGATGGGGATGATCGTCCGCGTGCTGCGCCTGTTCCAGTCGGGCGCACGGCTGGGTCTCTGGCACACTGACCAGTGAAAGGATCAGTCCCGCTATCGCCAGCGCCAATCCGGGCAAGAAGGGCACAGGGCGCAGCCCATAGGCACTTGCCAGATAGCCCGTCACGAGCGCCATCGCGGACACTGCGAGGTAGCCCGCGAACTCATTTAGCCCCATCGCCAGCCCTCGTTGCCGTCGCCCCACCAGATCGATCTTCATCATCACGGTCAGCGTCCAGCACAGCCCCTGCTGCACCCCCAGCAATACATTGGCAAACACAATCCACCCCCAGGAAGGGGCAACCATCAGCAGCACAGGTACGGGTAGCCCTACCAACCAGCCAGCGACCAGCACGGGCTTGCGCCCCCAGCGATCCGCCCAGAAGCCTGCCAAAAAATTGACCAACGCCTTCGTGATGCCAAAACTGATTAGAAAGGTGAGGATGAGGGTACGGGTAGTGAGGTGGAACTCCTGCTCGGCAATCAGGGGCAGCAGGGTGCGCTCCTGACCCACCATCGCGCCCACGAAGGCGTTGATCAGCACCAGCATCGCAAACGGACGCCAGTTCGCCCTCAAGCCCAGCTCGACGCACGGCTCTCGCGATGCCATCCTCAGTTGTTGGAGAAAAAGCCTGGCCAGTTGTCTGGGTTGAAGGGTTTGGTCTCGTAGGCGTGCGCCACTTCTTGCAGCACAAGATGCAGCAGTCGCAGTCGCTCGCAGGTATCCTGCAGCTCCAGCAGGTACTGCTTGAACGGCAGGCTTGCCTGCAGCGCACCCGCCACAAAGAACGAAAGGGCTACAGGGTCATCTGGCAGCCGAATCTCACTGGGGCGCAAGCCGTAAGGTTCCAGCACGGCACGCAGGAACTCAACAAAAGAGTCCGTAACTGCCTGGGTCAGCGCCTGCTGCTCTTCTTGCGAGAAGGGCGGAAAGTCGCGCCACGGCTCGATATCGGCTTGCAAATAGGGGGTTAGTTCCCGATGGAGTTGACGAATGCGGAACCGCTCCTCCCCTACTGCCAGCAGCTGGAACCGCCCATCCTCCAAGCGGCGCAGACGCCCGATGCGTGCCAGCGTGCCAATCTCGTAAGGCTCTACCTCGCCGCCGCCCACCTCTGCCCCTTCCCGAATCAGCACCACCCCAAATGGCGAATCGTGTTCCAAGCAATAGATGACCAGCTCCTTGTAGCGCGCCTCAAACACATGGAGCGGGATGATCGTGTGCGGGAAGAGCACCGTCTCCAACGGGAATAATGGAACCCGATTTAGCGCATTCACGATACCACCATATGCATTATACCCTTCAGAAGGTACAATCCCCAAGATGGGCAAGTGGGCGAAAGGATGCAGTTCTGGAGGAGGCGATGACTAAATACTATGATAACCCAACTTGCCACCTATCTGAGATTCCTCGCCTTCGGCTCGGAATGACAGGTTCGTTTTCACCAAGCCCGCGTTGTCATTCCGAGCGAAGCCGGGTCATTCCAAGCAAAGCCGTGTCATTCCGAGCGAAGCGAGGAATCTCACCGCTCAAAAACAACAGGTAGCAACTTGGGTTATAACATTCTATCTCGCCAGCATGAGGGCGTTGTAGCGGGTGAGAAATCGGGAATGAGCAGGTATAATCACTCCCAGAGAGGTGAGAGCGATGGTAACGACGACCCCTGTGAAGCGAGTGTCGCTGAACGAAATGGTGCATCTCAACACGGGCAAGCGCACGCGCCTGTATCGCATGCTGTATCAGTACGGACCCGCCAACGGTACGCTGATGATTCTCCCTTATGATCAAGGGCTGGAGCATGGGCCGCGCGACTTCTTCCCGTACCCGCCTTCGGGCGACCCCGAATACATTTGCCAGCTGGCGATTGAAGGGGGCTTCTCCGCAGTTGCGTTCCAGTACGGCATCGCCGAGAAGTTCATCGCGAAGTTTCCGGGCAGAATCCCCCTGATTCTCAAGCTGAACGGCAAGACCGAGATCCCCTCGGATGCGCATGCCCTCTCGCCGTTGAACTCGCGGGTGGAAGACGCGGTGCGCCTGGGTGCCGATGCGGTCGGCTACACGCTCTATGTCGGCTCGCCTCGGCAGGACGAGGATTTCCGCCAGTTTATGGAGGTGCGCGAGGCAGCGGAGCGCTACGGCATGCCGCTCATCGTCTGGTCATACCCGCGCGGGGAAGCGGTGGAAGCCAAAGGGGGGCGTGACAGCCTCTGGGCAGTGGACTATGCCGCGCGTGTGGCTGCCGAACTGGGCGCCGATGTGGTCAAAATCAACTTCCCCAAGCTCGCACCCCCCGAAAAGCGTGCCCTGCATCCCAAACCCTATAACGAGCTGGAGGAGGACGACGAGGCGCGCATCCGCCGTGTGATTGCCTCCGCCCCGAACACTTTCGTGATTATTTCGGGTGGCGAGAAAGGCAACGATGAGGATGTGCTGAATAAGGTGCGCCTTTCGATGGAGGCGGGCGCGACAGGGCTGATCTTCGGGCGCAACATCTGGCAGCGTCCCTACGACGAAGCGATGCGGATGATCAACCGCATCCGCGACATCCTGTTGCAGTACCCGCGCTAACGGACTCGCTGCCCCCTTCGATCCCGTGCGAAGGGGGCGGTGAACGCTTATGACAGTAGAAAAGATCGCGCCATCCGCGGTGGTGCTGCTCTCTGGTGGGCAGGACAGCACCACCTGCCTCTACTGGGCGAAACAGCGGTTCGATCGCCTGTACGCCCTCACCTTCGATTACGGGCAGCGACACCGCATCGAGCTGGAGGCGGCACAGGTGATTGCCCGCATGGCGGGCGTCGAGCAGCACCGCATCCTCCGAATCAGTGAGCTGGAGGAGCTGGGCGGCTCGGCACTGCTGTCGGATATGCCGATCCAGGAGACGGGAGGGCGCGGCAATCTGCCCAACACCTTCGTGCCGGGACGCAACCTACTCTTTCTGATTCTGGCGGCGGCATGGGCGTACCAACTGGAGTGCCACGATCTGGTTGGGGGGATGTGCCAGACCGATTATTCCGGCTATCCTGACTGCCGACGCGCGACGATTGACGCTCTGGAGCAAGCCATTCGGCTGGGGATGGAGTGGGAGATTCGGATCCACACGCCCCTGATGTTCCTCAGCAAGGCGCAGAGCGTGCAGCTGGCGCGGGAGGTGGGTGCGCTGGAGGCGCTGGCATACTCGCACACCTGCTATGAGGGACGTTTCCCGCCCTGTGGGGTTTGCCCCGCCTGCCGACTGCGTGCGAAGGGCTTTGCCGAAGCGGGCATCGAGGATCCCCTGCTGGTTCGTGCGGCTGCTGAGGTTGGGCGTGCGGTTTGAATTCCCGTGGGCTACCAACCTTTTGTTTTTCGCCCTATCGTCCCTGCCTGTAATCCCCCATCAACACAAACGCCGACCAATAAAACGGATCACTAAACTTCGCATTCCGCAACAACCCCAACTGCGCCCCACGCAACGCCTCGTCCTTCCCCAGACCCCCCACATACCGAGCATAAAACCCCTTCATCAACGCCACCGTCGCCGCATCATCCACCTTCCATAAACTCATCCCCACACTCCGACTGCCCGCCACCAAAAACGCCCGCCCCAAACTGTAAACCCCCTCATACCGACGCGCCACCCCCAAACCCGTCTCACACGCCGACAACATCACCAAATCCGCCCGCAACCGCCACCCCAACAACACCTCCCCCGCCGTCAGCAGCCCCGCAGGCGCCCCCGCAGGCGCCAACAACAACGCCGAACCCAACGGATCAGCATTATCCACCCGCGCGTGACAAATAAAATGCACCACCCGCGCCTGCGCGGCCAACCGCTTCGCCTGCTGCGGCGTCGCCTGCGCGTTCACCACCACCTGCGCCCCTTTGCCAAACGCCGTTCGCAACGCCTGCAGCTCTTTGGGCGCGTGCCGCAGGTCTTCCAGCACCGTGCCCGCCCCTGAACGGCGCAACAACATCGCCACCACCGACCGCCCCTGCGCCAGCTCAATCGGCTTGCCGTTGGTGTAGCGCCACACCGCCGCAATCGCCGCGCCCGCCGAGACAGGCGACACCTGCTGCGCCTGCCGATACACCCCCACCGACGGCGTGATATGCAACGCCACCTGCTCCACCCAGTACACCGGCTTGCCGTCGTGCACTTTCACAATCAACGCCGCCCACGGCAGCTGGCTCAGCACCCCATCAGGACACAGCAGCACCCGCTGCGCCCCCTTGAGCCACCCCTGCACCGGCGCCACCAACTGCGCATACAACTGCTGGCTCAACCGTTGCCACTGCGCGCTCAGGCGCACTGCGCAACAAAGGCGGCTGGCTCA
>JBCNVA010000040.1:0-18665 GCA_039630445.1 Armatimonadota bacterium | reverse complement strand
GGTAGGCTACAAACACTGATCAAAGTCACATCGTTCCCATCTGGCTTCTTGTTTCAATCCCTCACAGGTAGGCTACAAACATGGATGGCTGGTATAATCCGGCAAGGTGATGGCATAGTTTCAATCCCTCACAGGTAGGCTACAAACAACCGCTTATCAAAGATATAATCCGTGCAAAGAAGCAGTTTCAATCCCTCACAGGTAGGCTACAAACCAAGCGCTCCACCCAAGAGGCGGGCGCTCCACGAACTCAAAATTGCCCGATTGTCAAGGTGCATGCGCTTTGCCCGTTGGCGGCTTTACTATACCCTATGGATGCCAGTGAAGTCAAGGGGTGTCGTCGATCGGGGACGGATTTGAACTCAAGGGCGCGAAGACCGGCGATCGACGACGAACGGGTGATACGCACACAAGAAGTGGAGGTTTTGAAGCGAAAAAGGCTACAGGATGTTGTGGGTATCGGACCCAAACGGCGTCGATCGGGCAGTGAGGGACAAGGAGCGAGTGATTTTGCCGCTTCGCCATTCCACCATTCACTACATCACTATCTCATCAGTTCGCCATTTCACCATTCGCTACTTCGCCACTTCGCCACTTCGCTACAAAAACTGAGTTGGTTCGTTTTTCACCACGCCCAGTGTGCACCGTTCCAGATAGGCGGTGGTGCGCAGCAGGTAGAACAGGATGCTGTCCTCCTCGGGGTTGATGATTTTTTGCAGGGCGCGTTGCAGGCGTGCCAGTTGCGCTTCGCTCAGCTCGCCTTCAAACACGGAGTTCTGCACCCAGGTCAGATATTTGCGTCCCGTTTTGAGCACCTTCTGCACCCGCGCCACATTCACATCATAGACCATAATCACATACATCGCTTCACCTCAATTTGAAGGGTTCATACGGCTTTTCGCCCAGCAGATGCTTTTCCAGTTTGTAGAGATCGAGGCGGATCGCCGTGCGATAGGACACATGGCGTTTGAGCGTGCGATGTTCGAAGGTGCTTTGCAGTCGCTCCTCCCATGCCTTGAGAAAGATTTTGCGCCCCTCCTCGTTGAGGTAGATGCCAGCGGTCTCTTCGGCGAAGTGTTCGGCGCGGATCTGGCGTTTCTGGATAAGGGTGAACAGGGTACGGTCTACCAGCACGGGCTTGAACACCTCCGCAATGTCCAGGTTGAGCGTGAAACGGCGGAAGTTGGTCGTGTGGAGGTAGCCGATGCGCGGGTCGAGGTGGGTTTGATAGATTTCAGAGAGTGCAACGGTGTAAAGCAGGCTGTTGCCGAAGGAGAGCAGGGCGTTCAGGCGGTTGCGTGGTGGGCGGCGCGTGCGCTTGCCAAAGGCGAAATCGGGGTTCTGCAGCACCTGGTCGAAGATCGCGTAATAGGCTTCGCGTGCCTTGCCTTCGATCTGCATCAGTGCCTCAATCTGGGTACACTGCTGGCACGCCTCACGCAGGGTCTGCAGGGTTTGCAGCAGCTGGTCTAAAGGGGTTCGACGGCGGTGATAGTAGCGGGCGACCAGCTCCAGATTGGTCAGCGCGCCCTGTACGAAGCGGCGGGCAAGTTCCAGCCGACGCGCCGCGTCCAGATAATGCTCCGCCTGCTTGAGCAGCATATAGCCTGAGTTGAAATGCTCGCGCGGATAGTAGCTGCCTGTGTAGTAGCCGTAGTAGTTGTAGAAGTGCACCAGCACCTGGTTTTGGCTGAGGAACTCCAGCACGCGCTTGTTCAGGTTGACCTCTCCGAAAATGTGCAACTCACGCACGCTTTCAATAGGAATATAGCGCTTGGTACCGTCCTCCATCTCCAGCAGCAGCGTATTCTGGTCACGCTGCAGGGTGCAGTGGCTATTGATGTAAAGGCTCTTTTTCATGGCGTTTCCTCCTCACACCAACAGAGTTCTTGATAGGCACAGGTTCGGCAGATGGTCATCGGTTTGGGCACATGGGGCGGCAAGGGTTGCTCGCGGAGTTGCCTGAGGGCATCGATGGCGCGCTGCAAGGTTTGCAAGCCCGCTTCGTCGAGCTCCACGATTTCGCGGCGCTTCTGTTCGGGGTAGTAGAGCACGCCTTTGAGGGTCAGCCCGCGTTCACGCAGCAAGTAGAGGTAGTAGAGCAGTTGCAGGCGGTGCGCTTCCTGCTTGCGCGGGCTGCGTTTGATTTCGTACACCAGCTCGCCAGCGAGTTTATCGATGCGGGCGAAGCCCTCGATGGAGACCTCGGTGAAGGTCGGTTCGCGGCGGGCGGGTTCCGCCAGCGCTTCCTGATGGATCAGGCGTCCCAGTTCGACATACGGCGAGTGGGGTTCCATCAGCAGCTGGCGTTGCAGGAACCAACATTTGCGCGGGCAGATGACCCAGGCGTTCAGTTCATACCCGCGCACGGCGCGCTCCTCCCATCCCTCATCGGGAAGGTCAACAAGGGTTATTTCCTCCTTCATAGCCAGATCCACTCCGGTAGGCTTTCTGCCGCCCCTTGCACAGTTGCGGGGTGAGCTAAGCCTATGTCACTCTCATAAGGTAGGTCTGTGAGCGGCACTCCCAAGTCGTTTGAAGGGTCAAAGTAGTTAGCAAACTGATAAATCCACCAGAGGGGCACAGACACCAGTAGTTCGGGTAGCCGCCAGAGCGCTCTTTGCTCTCGCAAGCGACAGGCTTCTTCATAGAATCGTTTGGGGAGTACCTCTACTTGGATCTCGCCGCGGCGTGTGGCAAAGCGCTGACGCATTTGCTCATCTTTGAGATCAATCGTGTAGCAGCCACAGATGCGCTGCACTTCCTCCAAGGTTTGGCGCCCCTGCTGTAGCTGCTGCTGGAACTCCTCAGTCTGCCAGAGATACCGATAGAGTTGGTCAGCTGCCTCTGCCAGTTCGCGGTTGGTTGGGGTTGCGGGCAGCTGTTGCAGCATGGCAAGGGTCTGCTGAAGGTTTTGCTTTTCATAGAGATATTCGGAGCGTGGGTCGTACTGGAGCAGGATGTGGACGGTGGCAGGCTGCGGCTGTTCACCCCTGCGGTTCACACGCCCCATGCGCTGGACGAGCGCATCCAGTGGCGCCAGCTCGGTGTAGAGCCGCTGATAGGAGATGTCGAGGCTGACCTCCACCACCTGCGTAGCGATGAGCAGTGTGCCAGAGGAAGGTGTTTGAATCGCTTGCTCCTTTTGGTGGCGATCACGATAGATGAAGCGGGAGTGAAGCAAGTGAATGGCTAGCGGGCGGCGCATCTTCTGCACCAAAACCTTTGCCTGCTGATAGAGCTGCTGCGCCAAGGGCACGAGGTTCACCACGAACAGCACCGTTTCGCCCTGTGCTGCATGCCTAACAGCGTCTTCCAGTGCGTCGTGCGGGGAGCGGTCTTCTAAGGCGAGGCGGTGACGCTGCTGCTGCCAGAGAGTGTCTTCTGCGGTGATGAGGTGCGCATCGCCCAGAGTTTCGCACAGAGGTGAAGGCAGAGTCGCGCTGGCGATTGCCAGACGGGCAGGCGGGTCACGCTCCAACGCCGCCTGCAACAGCCCCAGCGTGTAGGGTTCGTAAGCGTGGATTTCGTCTATCAGGAGGGTGGCATGGCGCGTAAGGGTACGCCGAATCTCCCAGTGTCGTCCATGCAGGTGTGCCAGCAGATACTGATCCAATGTTGCGACAGTAATTGGCGTGGCGAACACGCTACTAAAGAGCTTCTCGTGTAGAGGTGGCTCCTCTTCGTCGCGACTCAGCTCCAGCAGGGCGCGCGCATGGGCAATCCCGACCGCCTTCCCCCCGTAGATGCGCTGCAGGCGTCGCCACATCGCGTTGACGGTCGCCTGCGTGGGCAGCAGGTAAACGATCCGTGCACTCTCACCTGCCCAAAGTAGCAGTGCCTCCGTTTTGCCCGATCCGGTAGGCGCGTGCAAGTAGAGACGCGCCCCAGAATGTTTCTGTACCTGTTGCTGATAGGTGTGAAGGCGAAACGCCCTGGCTTCAAGATACTGTTGCAGGCGTGCAGAAGCATGCTGCAGGAACAGGCATTTGGGGGTATCGTGCTGGGCGGAGGCGAGCCAATCGGCAAGGCAAAGGACCGCCTTCACTGTGGAGAACTCCCGCACAGGAAGCCGCTGGAAGTGCTCCATCAAGGTGCGACTCCCGTCAGGGTAGCGCCATTCTCGATGGAGCCACTGAGATGGGGTTTGCTGCAGCAGCGAGTCAGGGATGTGGTGCGCCACATCGGGCAGCATCTTTTGCAACCACGCACGCAGGGCTGCAGTGAGAAAATCGGGCGACTGCTCGTAGCCATGATAGAGCGTGGGATGTAGAGGCGAATGATGGCTTAGCACGGCAGCTGTCGCCAGTTTGGGTGATTGCTGACCGAATTGCCGGCTTTCTATTGCCAGTGCAATCAGAAATGAAGCAAGCGCGTGGGGGTAGGCGCTCGTGGGACCTGCCCGGTTCTGCTGTGCAGCTTGCATCCGCTGCTGGAAGGATTTTGTCGCTTTGCCCACATCGTGCAGCCAGCATGCCAGCTTAATACGCTGAGTAAGTTCGTTGGGAAGCTGCAGCTGGGCGCATATCGCCCGCGCGATTTTGACTACACGCTGCGTGTGGGCTTCTAAGGTTTCGTCTGGCTTGGCAAGGATCACGATATCCTTCTCCATCGCGCACCATCACGGTAACCATACGAACTGGCGCTCACCATATTGAAAGACGGGGCGGTTCCACGCATTCAGCTGCACCTGCACGCTATACGGTAGGAATGTGAAGGGTTGGACATCCAGCGGTTGCCGCACACCGTTCGGCTCGATCTGAAAGCGTGTGGGAAGGCGTTCTACTACTGCAGGTTCTAACACCATCCCCTCGCGGAGCACAGGCTGTGCGTTGAGCATGCGCAGGTCGCCAGGCAGGATCGTCCCATAAAATAGGTAAGGTGGAGAAGCGGGTGCGCACTCAACCTGCTCGCACGCGACGACGCACAGCAATTCATCCTCACGCCCCAGTGAGAGCGGGTAGGCGGGCTGCTGGAAGGCATCGCTGAGCTGGCTGAGCAGCTCTTCTGCGCCGCCGTAGAGCAGGGTGAACTGCGCGTGGAACAGCAATTCGCGCAGATAGGGTGAGCGCTCCATCTTGCCCGCCTTGATCTTGAGAAGGGTCCACATATCGGTTGCACGCGCAGGTGTGTTGTGTGCGAGTACCTGCACTTGCAGCCGTCTGAGCGGGCTAGCGTCGCTCCAGAGTTGGGCAGCATCAAGCCCCAGCGCTGCCCCTACTAACCCCAGCAAGGTAGTGGGCGGCGGTAGAAGCAGCGTGCGCTGATAGGTATGATCCAGCGGACGCCGAAACGAGGCTACCGGCGCCGCCACCTGAACTGCAAGCGCCCGATTCATGCGATGCCCTCTTCGATATCTTTCAGGATCGCTTCGAACAGGTTAGCCATCGGCATCACGGTGCCGACGGGGCTAAGCGCGTCTCGCAGGGCTTGCTCGTTGGCGAAAAAGCCCGGCTCGTAGCCGAACAGCACCACGGTGCGCCAGTCCGCAGGGAGCCGCTCCACCGCATGGCGGATTGGCTCTGTCTGCAGGAGGTAGTTTCCCTGTTGATAGGTCACCTGCACTGCCTCAAGGAAAAGGGGTGTTTTGACCTCCAAGCGTGCGTAGGCAAGGAAACGCGGCGAAAGATCGGTCAACATCCGTGCAGTGCGTCCGCCGCCCCATAGCAGGCTCAAGGCTTGCACCAGTGCCTGCACACGGCGACGGCGCTCCTCCACGGGCAGCTGAAGTGGATTTGCACCCTTGCCTAACTCATTCGCAGGGATAATGCCGACCCGATCCAATTCCACAAGCATCGTGCCGCGAAACAGATTGTAGTACAGCTCGGTTTCGAACAGGTTGCCGCCTTCGGCGGGTGTGCCTGTGAACCGCTCAAAGGAGCGCGTGCCCAGGTCACGATCACCCCAGTAGGGGAATAGTCCGACCAAGGCGGAAACGCGCGTGGGGGAGGTGCGACGCCGCGCCCCACTGGCGTCCATGTACCCGAAAAGATCCTCATCAATATACTTGTCAGGCTCTACGGGCGGAGTGACCTCCTGTCCACTGACCCGCGCGAACGGTTCTGAAAGTGTCCACCCAAGATCTTCTAACCGATCGCGGAGCATGCGTCGTACCGCCTGCCCAGAGATGTAGGGCAGCATGCCCCCATCAGGCAGCGTTACACGCTTGATGGTCTGGATGTTGCCCTCCGTGTGCGAGGCGTTCACATTTGCCGCAGAGACTTTGACCAGATAGGTTAGCGTAATCGCTTTGCTCATGGTTCTCCTCCTTCTGAAGTTGCAGTGGATGTGGGATATTTTGTGCGCAAATAGGCGTTCATCGCGTGAATTGCGAGCAGCGTCTTGACGCGGTTCCAAGGCGCTCCCGCAATGCGCTCATTAGGCTCCACGCGCAACAGCTCAGGGTTGATGGTCATCTCAAGGGTGAACTGGATTTGGTTTAGCACCTCCAGGAACTGATCGAGGTTTTTCGCGTTGCGTAGGGCGTAAAGTAGCCCCATCTCCGACTTCTGGGCAGCCTGACTGCCCAGATGGTAGCCAAAGCCGCTAAGGATGTTTAGCAGTTTTTCCTCCATCTTCATGACCTCCTGCGAATAGATTTGGAACACTTCCAGTGTTCCGTAGGACAACGCTCGCCTCGTCTCGACGCTCACATCATACAAGAAGGATTCCACCACTGGCATCGGATCAGCTTGCTGGAGAATCGCGCGGCAGATCTGCTCACGCCAGAGCGTCTCAACAGACTGTTGGCGGCGATGCTGGAACTGGCGGAACACTTGCTCCAAGGTTCTGTGCGGGTTCTCTGTGCCCAGCCGTTCCAGCCAGCGGCAGTAGAGGCGATACATGGGTTGGAACCGATCGAACTGGTTTAGGGCACGCATGGAAAAGCTCTGACCGCCGTAAGCGCCGCTGATCGTGTACAACACAATCGGACTACCCACGACTGCCTGTGCCCCCGTCAGCTCCGCTAAGATCGGGTCTAAGTGACCTTCCGATTCACGCTGGCGAATTATGGCAAACAGGCACAGGAGCAACCCAAACAGATTCTCGAAGGGGTACTCGCCAAAGAAGGGCGCGTTGAAGTTGCCGCTACGCCCCTCTGCCTCCTGCTGAAGGGGAAGGACAAGGCTGTTCTGCAGTGCATCCAGACGGTCAAGATCGGTGTGGAACAGAAAGAAGTGATAAGTGTTGCCTTGTCGTCGCCAGAGCCAACTCTCAAAAGCAGCGAAACCTGCCACTGCACATCGCGGGCACATCTTCAGTCCGCGACGCGCTGAGGAGTAGAAATTGCCAAACTTGCCTGGATCCACAACAAAGGGAAATAAATACAGCTTAGCGTCTACCGTAGCACCCAGCGCCCCACAGAAGTCACATCGCTGATTCTTACCCTTCGGCTGGATCTGGATCTTGGGTTCAGGTGGGCGCGTGTAATACTGTTTTCCCTCAATCTCTACCTTGGGCACAGCATCGACCACGCTGATGAATAGCCCTGTCGGCTCTTTCCAGTTGCGTTTGTTATAGGTAAGCAGCTCTCCTATTGCTTTGTCCCAGTACTTTGCAGTTTTGCCCGTTTCCACATAGATGCGACCAACAATCTGCTGGACCACTGTGTTCACATCTTCAGGCAGGTCGGCACCCCCTAACATGCGGTGTAGGGCAACCAGCCCATTATCAATCCAAAAGTTACCCGTCGCTTTCTCAAGTAAACTCATATTAACCCCCTGTAAAGTCTAAATGCCGTACTATTCATCAGTCTGTGCCTGTTTTAGAGGACTTTTGGTGGGCTTTTTGTCAACCTTTTGGTACACCTCGACGCAGCCGAAGCCACCAGAGTTGCGCTCGCCCAACCCCGCATCCAGCGCCATCTGGAAATACTCGGGTGGGGCGTGGAAACGGTACAATCCGCTCCACCCTTTGACCCAGGTGCCCTTGAAATTGATGAGATGATAGTTCTTTTGCGAGTCGACGGCATAGGGCAGGCAATAGGCGTTGCCGGGCGGGATGTCGCGCCCATACCAGAAGCGCACCTTACTGCGCAGGTTGCTGATGATGCGCTCGCTGAAGTCGGGATCGCAGGGTGCTAAATAGTAGGTGTAGCGCTCGCCTGGTTGGCGCAGCGTTTCGCGTAAGGTGATGGGCGAAAGCGCTCGGAGAATCAGCGCGGGCTGGTAAGTTGGCTGCGGCATCACTTCAATCTTGCGTAGGGGCACACGCTGTTCACCAATAGTGATTTCGCTTTTCGAGAGCAAATGGATCAGCAGTGATTCGAGAAAAGCCTTGTTCGGCGAAGCAATGTATAAAATCGCACCCCGCGAAAAGGTCAGCTGGTCATCGTGACGCTCGAAGTCGCCCATCAAGCGTGAGAAGGTGAAGTAGCGGAAGCGTTTGGTGCCCTCGCCGATGCCCTCGTCGTGCAGCCGTTGCGCCAGATGCTCATCCAGGTGGTGGTAGATGAGCGACTGCAGGAAGTAGTTATAGTGCGCGGGGACGGTAAATGGCTCCCCTCGCCTGCCCAGAAAGAGTTTCAGTCGCACGGTGTCACCTCCGCGCCAATTAACCCCGGTTAGTTCACCATTTTTCTACGGTTCAAAAGTCAGTACTTCGCCCGTCCATTCGATCAGCGTAGGGTAGGCGACCAGCTTGCTGTAGCGGCGCAGGTAGGCACCGCCGCGCTGTCGCCAGTGCTGCTGGGTGCGCTCCATGGCGGTCAGCCACCTGGCGGGGACATTGGTGCGGGCGTGGCGGTAATAATCGGGATTGAGCGCGTAGTCCCAGATAATCACGCGCCGTTTCTGCTGACGCGCCTGTTCCAGCAGTTGCTGGAAGTCGGCATCGGGCGTTTGCCAGTATTCGGTGGCGATAACCTGCGCCTGCCCCGCAGCATAGTAGCGCAACAGGTCTGCCAGCCGTCCCGCCGCAATCAGGATGTCGCCCTTGTGGATGCCTGCTTGCACCGCTTCCGCCTCCTGACGCTCCGAATCGTACTCACTCAGGCGCAGCGTGCTCATCTTAATCACCCCGAACAGTGCCATCAACAGCACCAGCGGCGGCAGCACATAGACAACGCGCTGCGTATCGAGTTCTGTGTAGCTAGCAAGCCAACCCGCCAGCGCCACAATCGCCCAGAAATAAGCCCAGAGGTAGCACGCCTGCCGATCGCCCTGCCAGAGCAGGATCACAAGCACCATCGGCAGCAGGCTCCAACCTGCCAATTGACGCAATGCGCGCACGGGGCGCTCCGCCAACACGCGCTCACCCCCTGCCCGAATCGTGAACAGCACAATAATAAAAATCATCAGCAAGAGCATGAACGCGCCTTTGAGTAGCGTGATGAACCCACCGCCCAGAAAATATTGATAGACATCCCGTACACGGAAGGGTCGCCCCAGCGCCAGCAGTGCGTTCTGTACCTGCTCGCCGATTGCCTGCCAATAGATGCCCGAAAGAGCGGGCGGGTCCAGCCGGGAGCCGCCGTCGCCTGTCCAAAGCCAGGTTATTAGAGAGGGCTTGGGATGTTCCACCCCGCCCATCTGCACCCGTGCAGGCAGCACCACAAAGTAGATAGCCAGATAGAGCAGGAGCAGAGGAATCAGCAGCCCCATCCAGTAGGCACTGGCGCCCGTGCGACGCGCCGTAAGCGCCCCCAGCACCAGCGCGGGCAATAGCGCGAACAGATTCACCGCGCTGATCAGTGCGCTCAGCAAGCCCATCCGCACAGCGGTGTTCTTTTCGACATCCCGCTGCAGGAGGAAACCAACCGCCGCACGCGCCCATAGTCCCATTAGCAGCAGCGCCAGCGAAGCGAGACCGAGCATCGTGGCGCTGACCAGCGCCACATTTGCTGTCAGAAAGAGAAAGGTGAGCCAACCGCACAAGCCTACGCCAAGCCCAGTCAGACGCAGCAGGCGAAATAGTACCAGTCCCGTCAATCCCATCGCAAGCGCGCCTACCAGCTGTGTCGCTTCCAGTACGGGCATCAGCAGGGAGAGGGGTTTCACAATCAGCCACATCAACATCATGCCAAGCAGTGCATGGCTATTCCAGAACGCCAGCAGGCTGCGATCGGGTCCAAGCGCCAGCGCCGCCGCCTGGCGAACGCCCTCCGCATCCACATAGTACGCTCGCAACACCACGGCAAGCAGCGTGTAGATCGCGCACAGCACCCACATCCCTATGGGGACATGCCAAACCTCCCGTTTGAACATAGTTTGCCAATTCGCTTCGGCAACGGCTTTCCCTGCCGAACAAACGGTGCGCTCCTTCGTCTAAAGCCATAGGAGCGTGGCTTGGGCATCTTGCCCACAGGTGACGCTCCCATCCCATAAGGAGGAGGTATGACGATGCGAACAAAGTGGCTATGGCTTGGAATCGCGGCGATGGCGCTGACCAGCGTCGCCCTCGCACAGCAGCCGGAGCGACCTCGCCGAGAAGGGCAGCCCGGTTTCGGGTTCGGCGGTCGCATGATGGGCGGAAACATCCGCATGATGTTGCTGATGCGCGAGGATGTGCAGAAGGAGCTGAACCTCTCCCAGACCCAGAAGGCGAAGCTGGAACAGATGCGCCAAGAGATGATGCATGCGATGCAGCAGTTGCGCGACCTACCCCCCGAACAGCGTCGTGAGCAGAGACAGGCACTCCAACAGAGGTATGACCCGACCAGTGTGCTAACCGATGCGCAGCGCAAACGCTTGCGCGAACTCGAACTGCAGTGGCAGGGACCTTCTGCCCTGCTCGACCCCGAAATCGCCAGGCAAGTCGGCCTGACGGAGGAGCAGCAGGCGAAAATCCGCGGCATTATTCAGGAGTCCTTCCAGGCGATGCGGGAGCGGTTCCAACCCGGTCAGCCCCCTGAGCAACCCGGTGAGCGGATGCAGGAAATCCAGAGGGTGCGTGAACAGACTGAGAAAAAGATACTGGAAGTCCTCACCCCTGCCCAGCGTGAGCGGTGGCAGCAGCTGCTGGGCAAGCCCTTCGAGTTTCAGGGCGGACGCGGCTGGATGCCGGGCTTTGGCAGACCACGCGACGGTGAGGGAGGACGCGGGCGCGGCGGCGCCGGCTTTGGGGGCTAATACCCCCACCTCAAAAGCTTCTCCCCATCGGGCGAACACCGGAAACCAGCCCCCGCGTACCCCCGGCGGGGGCTGGTTGTTTAATCAGGGTCTTTGAGAGGCGCAGCTCCTGCACCCCTCAACCTGTCAGAACCAGATGGTCAGTGATGCTGAACGCGAGGTGGATCCCAGCGTTGCCGTGATGGTCACCGTTACGACCAACTCCCCTGTCGAGAGACCCGAGGTGGTGCGAATGGTGAAGCTGGCTTGGGTCTGCCCTGCAGGGACGGTAACGCTGCTCGGCACGATGGCGCGATCGGGACGACTGCTGCGCAAAGTCACCACCACACCGCCTGAGGGCGCGGGACCACTCAATCGCACCGTGCCTGTTGCCGAATTACCACCCCAGACCGAGGTGGGGCTAATCGTCAGCGACTGAAGCGTTGCGGGCGACGGCGGATTGACTGTTAGGTTCGCTTGGCGCGTCACACCGCCGGCTGATGCCGTGATGGTGACGGTTGTTGTGCTGGAGACCTGCGAGGTGGTGATGGTGAAGTTCGCAGAGGTCTGTCCCTGCGGCACGGTCACGGAGGCGGGTACCGAGGCGACCGACGGATTGCTGCTGCTCAGCTGCACAGTAAAGCCACCTGCCTGCGCAGGCGCGGTCAGCGTCACAGTGCCCGTCGCCGGGTTGCCGCCTACCACGCTGCTGGGGCTAATCGAAAGCCCGCTGAGCGCGGGCGTGCCACCGCCGCCACCCGCTGCCTGCAACGCCCGATACACATTCAATCGCCCCGCACCCGATGCAATCGTGCGCCCCGCATAGGGGTTGTACGGATCCACATTCGTCTCCAGAATGGAGCGCAGCTGCTGATTGGTCAGGTTGGGAGCGTGTGACCACACCAGCGCAGCCGCACCCGACACATGCGGACACGCCATCGATGTGCCCGACAGAGTGGAGTAGCTGTTGCCCCGATAGGTCGAGTAGATCGACGCGCCCGGCGCGGCAATATCCACCCATGAACCGTACTGCGAGAAATTGGTCAGCGTATCGCTGCTGTCAGTAGCAGCAACGGCAATCACATTCGTGTAGTAGGCAGGGTACATGGGTGCCGAGCTGCCACTGTTGCCCGCTGCCGCTACCACCAGACAGCCCCGATTCCACGCATAGTCCACCGCGTTTTGCAGCGTGGTGGCACCCGAACCTGCACCCAGACTCAGGCTCAGTACATGCGCGCCGTTATCCGCTGCCCAGGTGATGCCGTTTGCCACCGCTGTCAGCGTGCCCGAACCATACGCATCCAGCACCTTGATGGGCATCAACTGAATAAACTGGTTGTAGCCCGACACAGCGGGGTTCCACGCCGCCACCCCCGCCACGCCGATGCCGTTGTTAATCTCGGCAGCCGCAATCCCTGCACAGTGCGTGCCGTGCCCGTTATCGTCGTTAGCGTTCGTGTTGTTGCTGA
The DNA here is from genome assembly GCA_039630445.1 of Armatimonadota bacterium. Classification (GTDB taxonomy): domain Bacteria; phylum Armatimonadota; class Fimbriimonadia; order Fimbriimonadales; family GBS-DC; genus HRBIN15. The sequence continues at coordinate 6,148 of JBCNVA010000040.1, read as the reverse complement.
CAAAGTTGTAGCCATAGACGGTTGTGCCGTCGCTGTGGCGGCGCAACTTGTTGCGCAGGTCGGAATGATTGTAATCGATGCCGGTGTCGATAATCGCGATATAGCGGGTCGCCTGCGGTTGCCAGATATCCCACGCAAGGTTCGCCTGAATCTTGGGCAGCGCCCACTGCTGGCTATAGCCGGGGTCATTCGGTGTAGCAAGGGCGTAGTAGATGTAGTTCGGCTCCACATACAGCACCCCCGGAATCGCCCGAAGGAAGGCGGCAGCCGTCTCCATGTCGAGCGAAGGGATAAGAACGAGGCGATAGGCGCCGATTTGGGGAAGCACCTCCACAACCCAACCCGCGAAGGACATGGCTTGAAGGGGCAGCGCCTTCGGATTGACCGGGTCCAGCCCGACAATCAGCTCGCCGGGCACGAACTGCACGGGTTCATCCGATGGGATCAGCTCCATCGGCAGCTCGTCATTCTGCGCCAGCGCTGCGCCACTGAAGAGCCACAGCAGCGCAATTAGCCCAAAGAACCGTATCGTACCTCGCATAGTAACCCTCCTTATGCAAGGAATTGGCAGGGTTAAGATTCCTGCCACATCGTTTAAATTCCCGCCCTCCAGACAGGATTCCTGCTTTTGGGCTTATATCAGTAAGAGTTTTGTCTGAACCAGTGTGCCCTTATTCGTCTTGCACCCTAAGAAACCCCGATTGGGATACCCACTCCCGCCACGGAAGCTGCAAAACCTCTTGCAGCGGCAGGCGGTTTTCGCGAGCGAGGCGCACACAGTCCTCATACTCAGGGGCGACATGCAGCACACGCTCACCCTCGCGGGCGATCTTGACGCGCACAGTGCCGTAAGGCGTTTGCACCGTCTGTATTTCCCGCTGCAGACAGCGACGGTTGAGCAAAGTGTAGCGCACACCCAGCGTGGGCGTTTCCGTGAGCAAGAGATTAATCAGGGCATTGGCGCGATCGGGCAGGGCAAGCAGCGTTACCAGCACGCCGGGACGATTCTTTTTCATCTGCACAGGGGTGAAAAAGGCATCCAGCGCACCTGTCTCCATCGCCCGCTCCATTAGATAGCCGAGCAGCTGGGGCGTAGCATCGTCCAAATTCGTCTCAATCTGCACGATACTCTGCCAGTCGCCGTAGGATTGCAGCGCACCGCAGGCTTCGCCCAGAAAGAGGCGCAGCAGGTTGGGCAACGGGCGTGTGGCTGTGCCTGCGCCATAGCCGATGGCTTCCCAGCGCATGGGGGGCTGCACGCCGAACGCACTGCTCAGGGCAACCGCCAGCGCCGCGCCCGTGGGCGTCACCGTCTCGCCTTCAATCGGGATGCCGTAGGTGGGCACGCCGCGCAGCAGCTCGACCACGGCGGGCGCGGGCAACGGCAGAACCCCATGCGCCGCCTGCACAAACCCGCGCCCCATCGGCAATGGCGAGCAGACCACTTGCTCCACGCTTAGATATTCCAGTCCCCAGCACGCGCCGACTATATCCAGAATCGCGTCAACCGCGCCCACCTCGTGAAAATGCACGCGGTCGGGCGTCGTGTTATGAACCGCTGCCTCTGCTTCCGCCAGCTTCTGGAACACCGCCTGTGCCTTCTGACGCACCCTTTCGGCAAGCGGTGCACCCTCGATAATCTCCAGCACATCGCTCAGATGGCGGTGGGGCTGCTCCTCCAGCAAGCGGATCTGCACCCGCCGCGCCTGTACCGCCTCGACTTCCACCCGCTCTGAGTGCCACTCCCAGCCACTCAGTTTCAGCCCGTGCAGTGTCTCTAACAGTGCCTCCTCAGGCACGCCCACCTCGATTAGCGCAGCGAGCATCATATCGCCCGCAATCCCGCCGATGCAATCCAGATAGAGGGTTTTCATCAGAGACCCGCATTCGCTGTAGGGAGCGTTGTTCCTGCCCTCTGGCGAGGGGCTTGCTACTTACTCTTTGCCTTCCCGCAACCCCGTATCTGTGCCTGCTTCTCAAATCAACAACTATGGCAAAACCGTTCTGTCGCCCCATGAGGCGATAGGATGGTGCATGATGACAACTGAGCTGAGCCTCTTTCGGCAGGATGCGTTGCGTGAGATCGGCAATATCGGTCTGGGTGGTGCCATCACTGCGCTCTCGGAGATGACGGGCGTGCGGTTTATGCTCGAAGTGCCAGAAGTGCTGGAACTGACCACTTCGCAGCTCCATCTCGTCTGCCCCAAAGAGGAGTGCCTGATGGTGGGCACGGTCGCCCGCGTGGAAGGCGACTGGGGCGGCGAAGGTGCGTTCCTGTTCCCCTGGGAGAGTGCTCAAGTGCTGTGGCGCATCCTCACGGGAACCGCGCCTGCTGACCTGGGCGAGCTGAACGAGCTGTACGAATCGGTCATTCGCGAGGTTGCCAACATCATGCTGGGCAATTTCCTGAGCGCGATCTCGCAGCTGACCCAGTTTGAGCTGCACATGGAGCCGCCCGCTTTCGCTGTCGACATGGCAGCAGCGCTGTTCAGCAGCCTGATGGTGGAGGCGCTCTACGGTCAGCGTGAGCTACTCACCATCGAGACGCGCTTCCGCGTGCCAGACCAGCATTTTGAGGGCTTTTTCCTCTACTTGCCCGACACGGGCAGCCTGCACAAGTTGTTCAACGCACTGGGCATCTGAGTTTGGGTTCGGCAGGAGGTTCGAAAATGCTCCGTGTGGTGAAGGCGGAGGTGCTGTTTGCGGGCATGGGTGAGATCAAGACGGCGCGTGGCGACGGGATTCTGGGCTGTATCGGGCTTGGCTCCTGCGTCGGCGCCCTGATTTACGATCCTGCCACGGGAACCGCTGCACTGGCGCATGTGATGCTGCCCGAACCCAACGGCACTGAGCTAATCGATATGCCGGGCAAATACGCGACCACTGCGCTGCCTGCCCTGCTCGAAGCGCTGGGATCGCCCCTCGTACCTTCAAGGCTGAAAGCCCTTCTGATTGGTGGGGCGGAAGTATTCCAGAACCGTCAGAATGCGCTGCGTATCGGGACGCGCAATGTGGAAAAACTCCATAGCCTGCTCCAGGCACGGCGAATCCCTGTCGTGTTTGAGGACACAGGCGGGCAGGCGGGACGATCTTTTGAGTTTGAGGTGGCAACGGGGCGACTAACCCTGCGCACGGTTGGCAGTGCGCCCCAGACGCATGACCTGAGTTACCTACTGGGCCTGCTTGCCAAAGCAGGCTAAGAGGAGATAGCGATGGGCAAGATCCGAGTGTTGGTGGTGGATGATTCGCTCTTCATGCGCCGAATGATTAGCGAGATTCTGGCGCAGGACGCGGCGATTGAGGTGGTGGGCGCTGCGCGTGACGGGCGCGAAGGGCTGGAGATGGCACGCCAGCTGAAGCCCGATGTCATCACGCTCGATGTGGAAATGCCCGTCATTGATGGCGTCACGATGCTCCAGCGACTGATGGCGGAGCAACCCACCCCCGTGGTGATGGTCAGCAGCCTGACCAAGGAGGGAGCAGAGATTACCCTGCGCTGTCTCGAACTCGGCGCGATCGATTTTGTGACGAAGCCCTCAGGCGCGATTTCCTTCGACCTCTACAAGGTCTCCTCTCAGATCGTTGAGAAGGTCAAAGCGGCGGCGCATGTGCCCCGCGCTCGGCTGATCAGCTCCTTCCACAAGGTTCCCCCCGCGACACAAGGGGAACCCAAAGCAGAAATCGGTTCCCCCTTACAAAGGGGGAACCTGCAGGAGGGGATTGCAGACACAACCCCTTCCTCTGCAGATGGCTTGCCCCTCGTCGTGATCGGTGCCTCAACAGGCGGTCCGCGTGCCCTCAGCTTGCTGATGGGACAGCTGCCTTCCTACTTCCATGCCCCGATGCTAATCATCCAGCACATGCCCGAAGGGTTCACCCGCTCCTTTGCCGAGCGGCTCGATCGGCTCTCGCACATGCATGTGCGCGAGGCGCAGGAGGGCGACCGTCTGCAAGCCGGTATTGCCTACTTAGCGCCCGGAGGACGCCATCTGCAGGTAGCGCGTGGTGGGCGACTACACCTTTCGGATGAACCCCCTGTGCACGGTGTGCGCCCAGCCGTCGATGTGACGCTGCTTTCGATCGCCCAGCACTACACGGGCAAGGTGGTGGTCGCTATTCTGACGGGGATGGGCAGCGACGGTGCGATGGGCATCCGCGCCCTGCATGCCAAAGGGGCGCGCATCCTCGCGGAGGATGAAAGCTCCTGCGTCGTGTTCGGCATGCCCCGCGCTGCTATCCAAACAGGGTGCGTCCATCGCGTCGCCCCTATCGAGCAGATGGCACAGTACATCACAGAGGAGGTTCAACAACTATGCCGACTCCACCAGGTGGCGTAGAGGTGCCCAGAACCCCTGAACTGCTGCAGGATTTCGAGCGGTTTAAACAGCTGCTGCTCGAACGCACGGGGCTGGATCTGAACCAGTATAAGTTCGACCAGACCTATCGGCGGGTGTGGACGATGGCGGAGCGGGCAGGCTTCCAGCGCTTCACTGACTACTTCCGCTACCTCACGGAGGAGGAAGCACGCCTGCGCGCCTTTATCGATCGGCTGGCGATCAATGTGTCGGAGCTGTTCCGCAATCCAGAGCAATTTGAGCTGTTGCGCGAGCGGGTGCTGCCCGCCCTGCTGCGGGGGAATTATAGCCTCAAGGTCTGGAGCGCAGGCTGCTCCTACGGGGCAGAGGCGTACAGCATCGCCATTCTGCTACACGAGCTGGCGCCCAACCGCCCGCATCAGATTCTGGGCACCGATATCGACGCGGAGATGCTCGCACGGGCACAGCGAGGTATCTTTGCCGAGAATGACATGCGCAATGTGCCCCTGCTCTATCGAGAACGCTACTTCCGCCCCTTCACCGAGAATGGACGCACGCTCTACGAAGCCGACCCTATCCTGCAACGCTACCTGCGCTTCGAGCGGCACAACCTGCTGGCAGACCCCTATCCGCAGGGATTTGACCTTATTGCCTGCCGCAATGTGGTCATCTATTTCTCGGACGACGCCAAGGAGCGCGTCTTCCGGGAGTTCTATCGTGCGCTCAAGCCCGGCGGCTACCTGTTTCTGGGCAACACTGAGCGCATCTTCAACTACCGGCAAATCGGCTACGAAAACCCCTACGCCTTTTACTATCGCAAACCTGACCAGGAGGTGCTACGATGGCGAAACGCATCCTGATCACCGACGACGCGCTGTTTATGCGCGTGACACTCAAAAACATCCTCACCCAGAACGGCTTCGAGGTCGTTGGCGAGGCGTCCAATGGGCGCGAAGCTGTGGAGCTTTATGAGCGGCTCAAGCCCGATGTGGTGTTTATGGATATCACGATGCCCGAAATGGACGGGCTGGCAGCGCTCAAGGCAATTCGCGCCAAAGACCCAAACGCCTATGTAGTGATGTGCACCGCGATGGGACAGAAGCAGATCGTGCTGGAGGCGATTCAACACGGTGCGAAGGACTTCATCGTGAAGCCGTTCCAGCCAGAGCGCATCGTGGAAGCCGTGCAGAAAGCGGCATAGTAGCCCGGACATCTTGTCCAGAAGCTCTTTCTTTCATGGGCAGGATGCCCGTGCCACAGTCAGGAGGATAATGCGATGAAAGCCGAATACATCAATCCGTTTGTGGTCTCGGCAGTGGAAGTGTTCCAGATGGTGCTGGGCACCACGCCCCAGCGAGGTCAGCTCAGCGCGCGCAAGGGCATCTTCACCTCGCAGCAGTGCAACATCGTGCTGGGCGTCACGGGGCAGCTGGAGGGGGTAATCATCTACGGCATGTCGATCTTCACCGCCGACAAGATTGCCTCGCAGATGCTGGGCACACCCATTCGCACCTTCGACGAGCTGGCAGCCAGCGCAATCGCCGAGCTGGGCAACATGATTTCGGGGAACGCGCTGACCAAACTTTCGGGGGCGGGCTACCGGTGCAACCTGTCGCCGCCCAGCATTATTCGCGGCACCAGCGTGCGCATCAGCACCTTGGAAATCCCCACCCTGGTTGTGCCGCTCGTCACCGAGTGGGGTGAGCTGGAGATTAATGTGGGGCTGCAGGAGCGAGCTAAGTAGTCTCACCGACGATGCGGCGGATGTGGACGCGATCGATGCGGGGCAGATGGGTAAATTCCAGCCCCATCTCCCACTGGTCGCCCGCGAC
>JBCNVA010000004.1:0-15992 GCA_039630445.1 Armatimonadota bacterium | reverse complement strand
TTCAACGGATTGATCCATATCAGCCCGCTGCCGAGCGCCTGGATCAGAGGCTCCGGGACTATGGTCAGGAGCCAGCTGACCGCCAGCAGTGCGCCAAGCCATGTAAGCAGGGTGGACGCGATCCGACTTCCGGCTGCCTCCACATAGGCGCGTACCTCGCCCCGATTGACATGGCGTCGCTCAGGGGGATAGCGGAACCAGAGGTAGTAGAAGGTCAGCATCCATGCCTGCCACGCCTGTGCCAGCCAAAGCAGGCTTAGCATGCAGCCGCTCCACGCTAGCCAGCGCACCGGCGCAACCCAGTAGCCCGAAGCGAAGCCAACCGTCAGCCACGCCAGCAACGCCATCGAGATGATCAGCGCTAATTCCCACACGAGACCACCCAGCGGAGGCGGTAGCGACATCCGCCTTGGCTGGAAGCGAATCCCCATCCCATAATAGCCCAGCATCCGCGCAAACACGAACGCATACACCAGCGCACCGCCCACCATACTCCAAAACAGGACTCGCTCCGCATCCACCATCGAGCGCACCGCGCTCTGCGCATAGAGCGCGAGGTTCAGCGAGTAGCTCAGCAGAAATAGCAGCGTACCGCCCCACCGTTGCCAGCAATAGGCAACATCGGACCACCAGCCCAGCCACTGTGCCGTCGCCACTGCTGCCAGCGCAACGATGCCCACCATCATCGGCAGTGCAACCACCCACAGGGGCAGTTCCCAGCCACCCAACGAGACCCGCGCCAGCGCTTCAAAGGGGATAAGCAGCGGAAATATCATATAAACGGGCAAATGGCTGCGATTGCCTGTCAGCAAGTACCCAAACAGAATCGCCACAGAGATTAGCCACAGCCAGGACGCCCAGCTTGCGGCTTGGGCAGGTGCGCCCGTGAGTGCGCCCACTGTATCGGCAGGGAACCGCTTACCTAACCCCACCACGCTCAAACCGATCATCACTAGCAGCGCGCTCCATGTCAAAACCAGCACGCTCAGCCAGTAGCCTGCCGAAAAGCCCGCCAACTGACAGATCAGCATTCCTGCAGGGAAAAGCGTCAGCAGCACTAAGCCTGCCTGTACACTGGCAGTCAGCATCCGTCCCACCACTATCGATAGTGGGTGCAACGCCGTGAGGTAGATGTCGTATAGCTCGCGCGTTTTGTACATATCACTGAAAATGCGCGGGATGACGAGGGCAGGCGCGACCATCGCGACGCCGCCCAGCACCGTCAGCAGCCCCATCGCGAAGGGGACTACCCAGCGCCCTATCCCCATCGACGGGTCATCCAAACGCATCAGAAAGGCAAACAGCGCAGCACACCCCATGCTTACCCCTGCGACCACCAGCAGCAGTCGCCAGAACGGGCGCGAGCGCAAATGCCGTCGGTACTCCAGCCAGAACACCTGGCGCAGCTCGTCCCACATCACCAGTCACCCTCGTCGGGTTGTACCTCTGGCTCAGGGCGCAACCGAACGCGCTCCGCAGCACGCACCGCAAAGGGCAAAAGCAGAGCCGTCAACCCCAGATAGACCAACCCCTGCGGAATGCCCCACAGCGGATGCGCCACAAAGAGCAACGAGATGATCCCCAAGGGTGGCAGGAGGCTAAGCCACCAGCTAGGTAGCCCCAACCAGCCCCAAACAGGAGTCGTGTCTGCGCGTGCAAAGAGGGAAGTAGGAGCAGAAGGGTTTACCATCGCCACCGAACTGAGCAGAAATGCGCCCATCGCAATCCATCCAATAGCCAGCAGAGCCATTAGCAAGTAGAGCAGTTGATTCACAAGACTTTTGTGTGGATCTGGCAAAAAAAGCGCGCTAACTACCAGCCAGAGCAATGCAAAGTTGCCAAACAGCCAGCCGACCATTGCGACGACCCATAGCCCACGCAACCAGCTCCCCCAGATCAGCGTGCCCACCAGCCAAGCAAACGGTGTCACAAACACCAGATAGGAGCGCAACTGGTACTGAAAGCCCAGTGTGGCGATCGCACCGTATACGATGTGGCGCCCCGTCAGGCGCGTCAGCCACAGAAAGGCGTCCGTACCGTGTTGGCGCTCATGCACCAGCAACCGATGCAAGATCGCCCCATAACCGAAAGGCGTGAAGAGGAACATTGTGGAAGCCATGTACAAGAAGATGGGGAATCGCAGCACCTGCTGAAGCTGTGCCTGCCAGCCCTGCACGAAGCATGAAATGACTATGAGGATGCTCAGACACCACAGAAAGAGTGCCCACCAGCGGTCGGAGCGCTTCCAGAAAGGCTGAGGTGCCATCAACCCGCGCAGGTAGGTGCCCCGCACTTGCAGAAGGTGTTCTATCAGGTCCTTATCTTGGGCGTCACGCGCTCGCTGCAACGCCTTTTCCAGCTCCTGCACCTTGGACGAAAACGATTGAAGGTTCGAATAGCCAAGATAGCGGCGAAGCAACCACGCGATGGGATTGTCCACGAAGTATTCCTCCCACCAAGCTCGGACTTGGTGCCAGTACCGCGCTAAAGTAGCTATCGGATGCGCACCCATAGTGTCGTTGGTTCCTCCCTACCGTCCAGAGGGGTTTTGAGGGGCGAGGGCGTATCTATTAGCATGGCAGCGAGCCATTCGCCCTCGCGTGGCAGCAGCGCAGGCATGCCTGAAACCCATCGTGGCTCCGCCGAGACAGTCGCTCCCGATGCCAAGCCCCTAACCAGATCAAACACGCCAGGGGGAACGCCCTTTGCCCGCGCGCGTCGGATCTGCACCTGATAGAGTGGATAGGGTAGCGGATTGCGCACGGTATAGCGTCCCTTGCTGTGAGAGACACGGATCGGCGCAGGCCATTTCAGCAAGCGCACCAGCTGCAGCTGCACCTCCGAGGCGCCAAACGGCTGGAACAGAGCCTCGGTATGCGTGCCATACTCCACGATTAGGCGGTCGCTCAGCAGCACTTGGCGGCGCGCTGCAAGCAGTCGCACATCTGGCTCCCAGCGCAAACGATGCTCGCCCGCTGGCAGCAGCAGATGATAGGAGCTATGCTCCAGCGCAATCGGCAGGTGGCGGTCAGCCAAGAGAATACGCGCCTGATGGCTTTGCACCTGATGAACCGTGCCGGGCACGATTCGCACCAGCGCGAGCCATGTTAGCCCTGTCAACACCAGCAGCACGACGGGGGCACGGATCAGCAAGCGGTGACGGCGCAAGACTCGCCAGCTGAGGTAAAGGGCGAGCCAGTAGAGCGCGAACACGAGCGTTGCGCCCAGCACCTGCGATTGCGAGACAGTTGGGCGCATCGCGCGCGGTTCAAAGGGCGTGCGGATACCGAACAGGGGCAGATCGAGCATCGCTGCCCACTGATGGATCAGCGGCTCGTAGCCCTGCCAGGTGCGCCACGAGCGTGCCGTCATCTCGCTAAAGACGAGGGTGAGTGTGCCCCGCCCCACGCGACGGCTGCAGGCAACCAGCGCACCGCCATGGCGCACGCGGGCGATCGCATCGTCCCAGCCAGGGCTACGAATCAGGACGACCTGAGAGGTAGCCTGCACTCCCTGCCCCTCTCCCACGCCGCGGGAGGGGGGTGCTGAAGGGCGAGACTCCGCCGAGCCGAAGATGCCCTGCGCAGGCGTTTCGGCGGGCAACTCACCTTGCCTCAGCTCAACCACCACGCGCTCACCCAGTGGCGGCAGCAACGGCGCCAGCGGCGTGCCCTTGAGCGGTGTCCCGATCGAACCGACGGACACAATCAGATGCCCACCCGCCAGCAGCCAAGCCAGTAGCGCGTCCCACTGATCCGCTAACAACCGCTCGCTCCCCTCTACCAGAACAATCACAGGGATCCCCAGCAGCACACGCCACTCAGGGGGCACAGACGCGGGCGACCAGTAGATTGGCTCCAGCGTCCAGTCGCTGCTGCGCACCTCCTGCGAGCTGAACCGATACTCCAGCGCGAAGGTGGCACGGCGCCACAGCTCGAACCCGCCCTGCACATCGCCAATCACCACCACGGGCAGCCGATTATTCCAGGCGAAAGGAACTTCCAGCAAGCGCCAATCGCCCGCTTCCGAACGCCACAGCAGCGTGGGCACTCTGAACTCTCCACCATTCCCGCCGCGAGCGAGATGCCATGCATTCAAGGGCAGCGCCAGATACACCACTTTGCGTGCCCCCGCGGGCAACTCCACAGGTAGCCGATAGCGAAGGCCTGGCTCTGACCACCACTCCAGCACGCCGCGCGTTGAGGCGCCGCGCTGGCGCAGCTCCACCTGTACAGGCAGCGGGTCGGTAATTGCTCCCTCACCCAGCAGGTTGGTTACCCTAATCCCCGTTTGCGCGTGGGCAACCCCTCCGCTTCCTACCAACCCAAAGATTAGCCCCGCAAGCCACGCACCACGCCAATTCGCCATCCCCACCGAATCATACCTTTGCGAAGCGGGGTATCCTTACTGAGGAGGTGTTTTGCGATGCACTATCGCTGGATTGTCTCGGACCCGAAGGTGATGCTGGGTAAGCCAGTTTTCAGGGGGACTCGCATCCCTGTCGACCTGATCTTGGAAAAGCTGGCGGCAGGTGAAACCATCGAACAGATCCTTGATGCCCACCCTCGCCTGACCCGTGAAGCGATTGCGGAAGCGCTGCGGTTTGCAGCCGAACTGGTGCGCGGCGAAACAGAATATGCCCTTTTAGAGGCAAGATGAGGCGATGCGTTTTTTAGCGGATGAGAGCGTGGAACGCCAGATTGTCGACTCTCTACGCGAAGCGGGCTATGAGGTCGACTTTGTAGCCGAGCGTGGGGCAGGTTTGAGTGATGAAGAGGTGTTAGAGTGGAGCGAGCGGGAAGGGCGGGTACTGCTCACAGCAGATAAGGATTTCGGTGAATTGGTGGTGCGTCAGGAGCGCATTAGCACGGGTGTGATTTTGATACGCTTAGCGGGCGTACCGAACAATCAAAAGGCGCAGTTCGTTGTGCAGACCGTCAATCAATATGGAAGCCAGATAAGGGGGCATCTGGTGGTTATACGGCGCGGGCGGATCCGCTTGCGGAAACTAAGAATCCAGCAGAAGGAAACTCATTAATCGGGTACAATAGGTGGTGGCAGGTGGAGTGTTTGGCGCAACATCTGCCCGGTGAGAGTATGGCAAAGAGCAAGGAGGCGAAATCGGCAGCCAAGAGCAAGGCGCAGGCGCGGCACAAAGCCGAGCCGCCTAAGCAACGCTCGCAACAGTTTTATGACCGCGTAGCTATTGCGCTGGTGGCGATCGGGCTGGTGATGCTGCTGAGCCTGACTGTGCCGAATAGCGGCGTGGTGGGCACGGCATTACGCGATGGTTTGCGCCTGCTGTTCGGCAACGGCGCGTACCTGCTGCCTGTGGTGCTGTGGCTGGCGGCGGGCGCGTTGGTGTTCGGCTATGGCAGGCTGTCACTGCCCGAAGTCATCGGCGGTGGCTTGCTGCTCTACTGCGTGCTACTGGGCTGGATGGCACAGCCTGAATCGAAATCGGGCGACTGGTTCCATCCGGGCGCGCTAAAGGCAACGGGCGGTTATCTGGGTGCAGTAGTTGGCTTCCTATTCCATCTCGCGCTGGGTGAAGCGAAGCGGGTAGCGCTCGGCGCACTCGCTCTGCTTGGGCTGCTGATGATGTTCAATCTGCCGCTGGTCAGCATCCTGCGCGGGCTATGGCGAGTTCTCTGGACAGGCTGGCGCGGTGCAACGGTGGCTACCCAAGCCGTAGCGCATGCAACCAGCGCCACGGTTGAGAAGGCGAGTAATGCGCTTAAGCGCAAGCCTGAACGAACCCCCGTCCGTCCCACACCGCGCCCACAAACCGAAGCGAGCACCACAGCGACTTCTACCCCGCGCGAGGTGGAGCGCCGAGTGGAGGTACAACCTGCCAGTGAGCCAGCGACTACCCCTGCCGCTGGGCGCGAGGCGCGATCACTGCCCGTGCCGACACCGCCCCCTGCCAGCGAAGGGCACTACACCTTGCCCCCCATCTCCCTCTTGCGCGAGCCAGCACCGCCCCCCAAGCGCACGCAAGCCGAACTCAAGGAGAAGATCGAAGTGCTGGAGCGCACGCTGGAGGACTTCGGCATCGGCGCGAATGTGGTCGAGGTGGCGCACGGACCGACCGTCACCCGCTACGAGATCCAGCTCGACCCCGGCATCAAGGTCAGTAAAGTGGTCAATCTGGCGGACAACCTGGCGATGGCGCTGGCGGCGATTGCGGTGCGTGTGGAAGCGCCCATCCCCGGCAAGAACGCAATCGGCGTCGAGGTGCCCAACGATCGCCCGCAGATTGTCACCTTGCGCGAGGTGATCGATCGCGAGGAGTTTTGGAACGCGCCCAGCCTGCTCACGGTGGCGTTGGGCAAGGATGTGGCAGGCACACCCAAATACACCGATCTGGCTCGCCTACCTCACCTCCTGATTGGTGGCGCGACGAATTCTGGCAAGAGCATGTGCCTGCTGTCAATGATTGCCTGCCTGCTGTTCCGGGCGACGCCGCGCGAGGTGCGCCTCGTGCTGATTGATCCCAAGCGCGTGGAGCTGTCGCTGTTCGACGGCATTCCGCACCTGATGTGCCCTGTGGTGCGCGATGTGAAGCAGGCGGCAGGCGCGCTCCGCGCCATCTTGAAGGAGATGGATCGCCGCTATGACCTGTTCGCGAACACGGGCGTGCGCAACATTCAGGGCTACAACGAGCGCGTGCCCGAAAGCGAACGCTTGCCCTATATCGTGGTCATCATCGACGAGCTGGCAGATTTGATGATGCAGGCAGCGGCGGAGATCGAGACCTCCATCTGCCGACTGGCGCAGCTCGCCCGTGCGACGGGCATCCATCTGGTGGTTGCCACGCAACGCCCCTCCGTCGATGTCATCACGGGCACGATCAAAGCGAATATCGCCAGCCGAATCGCCTTCGCCGTCTCCAGTCAGGTAGACAGCCGCACGATTCTGGATATGAACGGTGCGGAGCGGCTGCTGGGACGCGGCGACATGCTGTTCCTGCCTATTGATGCCGCCAAGCCGACGCGCATTCAGGGCTGCTACATCTCTGAAGCTGAAATCGAGGCGCTGGTCGACTTCTGGCGGGCACAGGAATCGCCCGTCTACCTGCTGCAGCCATCCGAGTTCGAAGTGGTGCCAGGCATCTATGACGAGGACGAGGAGGAGGACGAACTCTACCCAGCGGCGGTGCGACTGGTGGTGGCGCACGGGCAGGCATCTACCTCGATGCTCCAGCGACGGTTCAAGATTGGCTACGGGCGTGCAGCACGCTTGCTTGACCTGATGGAGCGGCGCGGCATTGTTGGTCCACTGGATGGCGCAAAACCGCGCCAGGTGCTTGTCACTCGCGAGGAAGCGGAGCAGATGCTGCGCGGTTATGAGTGAGCGCTAACACTAATCACCATTTCAAGTGCCGATATCGTTGGCGGGGATGCTGAGCGACGCAGGATGTGTTCGTAGCGTCGGCGTCTCGCCGACAGCATCACAGCGTTTGAAACGCCAAGAGGTGTTAGCCAGCGAAGGCTGGCTTTGTTTGTCTGAGAACGACTTTAGTCGACCAATCTTATACCAGTCGGGTTTTCAAACGGCACAGTATTCTGGACGGCTCAAGCCGTTGCTATGCAGACGAAGCCGACCTCCGTCGGCTGTAGCCCGCGTAGGCGGGCTTCGTTTGCCAAGGAACGGCTTTAGCCGTGTATCACTTGACACCCCAATTGGTATTACTGGCTAGTATTATTCAGTAGTGCCCTCCACATAGGCTTTCAGCCCGCGCACGATGGCATCGGCAACCGCCTCCTGAAACTTGGGGTCGATCAGCTTTTTGCGGTCATACCAGTGGTTCAGGAAGCCCACCTCAATCAGCACGGCAGGCATCTGGCTGGTGCGCAACACGGCTAATCCGCTCTGATAGAGGGTGGTGTCGGAGCGCACGCCTTTGGAGGGCAGCCCGCTGACCTTCACTATCTCGTTCAAGATGGCTTGCCCCAAGGCGCGGCTGTCGGCATCGTTGCGGTGATAGTAGATGGTCGTGCCCGAAACGGAGTTCGGGCGCATGTTCGAATCGCAGTGGATGCTGATAAAGAAGTGCGCCCCCGCCTGATTGGCAATCGCGGTGCGCTCGTACAACCCTACCGAGACATCCTCCGCGCGGGTCATAATCACGCTGGCGCCCTGTTTCGCCAGTCGCTCTGCCACTTTCAGCCCGATGGCGAGCGTGATGTCCTTTTCATAAACGGTGCGCTTGCCCTCACGGAAGCGTGCGCCCGCTTGATTGCCCCCATGCCCAGGGTCGATCACGACGATTTTCTGGCGCAGGGTGCCGCCCGCGCCCCGCGGTAGGCGCAGGTTCACCGTTAGATGTCCCTTACCCAGGTGCAAGTTCGCACCAACAGCTCGCGAGAGTTCCAGCACGAGACGCACCAGACCGCCTTCGAGGGGTATGGCGCGCAGGGCACGCACCAGCAACTCGTCGTTCTCAACGGCTTGCTCCACGGTTTGCGACAGCACGCCGGGCACATCCAGCACGATGCGCAGCGGGTTCTCCAAAAACATCGGGCGTGGGCGCACACCCTCTGGCACAGGCACGCGCAGGCGCACGCCGTCCACCGTGCGCTCCAGAGGGGGCAGCTGGAACTCCTCGTGAGCAGGTGGCGTCGTTGGAGCCTCCGCTATCACGGGTTGATCCCGCAGCGTAAGTGTCCACGCCACTGCTACCCCTTCCTGCCGTAGCGTGAGCGGTGTGTCCGTTTCCAGCACGATGCGCGTGGTCTGGGGGTCAAACTGCCCGATACGGATCGCCTTTACGCGCGGATGCGTTCCTTCAGGAGTGGGCGGACTATCGGGAAGGCGACAGCCTATCAGATCGATCACGACACGCGGCGGGTCGTTCAGGGTGAAACTTTTCCATAGCACGGGCAGGCTGGTCTGCACGCTCACCCCGTCTTCTTCTGGGCTGAGGCGCACTGCTTTCAAATCAGCCAGCATCATCAGGGTTTGGCTGGCATCATCCCAGCGGGTGTAGCCCCCCATCACTCGCACCAGCGCACGCAGCGGCACGCACGGCAGTGCCACAGTGTGATGCTCAAGCGGCTCCCACGCCTTCAGCTCAATCGGCACAGGCAGTTCCGCCCCTTCCGAAGGGTCAGGCGAGGTGGATGGGTCTAACTTGATCCCCGCCACTGTCTCAAGGTGCATCAGGGGCAGCCAGAGTTCCTGCCCGTCCCAGAGGGGGGCTGGATTCAGGGTAAGTAGCTCGCCGCGCACGCGCAGGTTCGCTGGCTCAAGCTCCGCGCCCCAGCACGCGACCACCATCAGCCACCATCCAATCCAAAGCCCGCGCATCGACGCCTCCGCAATGCGGGATTCGGCAGATGCTGACGATGCCCTGCCTCGCCCGCATTTTACCCTTTGCGGTGTTCTACTCCTCAAACGCGCGGAATAGGGGGTCTAATTGCTCGGCGTACTGATGCTCGATGGCGGCGAATGCCAGCTCAAAAGCAACGGTCCACAGCAAAATCGCCGCCTCCGACTCGGGCAGGTCCAGCACGCGCGCAAAGAAGTCCTTCACGACCTCCTCGAACGACTGGGCATGCTCCTTCACCAGCACATAGCGGGGCGATTTGCATGCCGCATAAGCATCTTGCTGCAGGCGATCCAAGAACTCCCGAACATTGGCAGGAGTCGCGTTCTGCAGACCCGGTCCGAACTCTGCCTCGATCAATCGTTTAAACTCGGATAATCGCACGGGATGATTCCCCTTGCTCTATAGAATACCTTCCTTTGCAAGGCGTCGCCCCGACTTCCAGCGGTCGTGCAGCCAGAGCCACTGGTCGGGGTAGCGGCGCACATAGCTCTCCAGAATATCGTGCCACGCCTGCATGATGCGCTGAGTGTCTGCCTGCAGGTCGCCTGTTGGCTCAAAATGCATCGGGGGCAGGATTTCGATACGGTGGAAGTCGCCCGGTTGGCGCACATTGAAAAGCGGCACAATCGGTGCGCCTGTGCGCAGGTGGAACACGGCAGGACCTGCCACACAGCCCGCCTTCTGACCGAAAAATTCGACATACACATCGCCTGCGTTTTGGTCAGGCAGGATGCCAACCGCCTCATTCGCACGGAGCGTTTTCAGCACGGCGCGCGCGGCGTTGCCTCGCGCATAAACCCGATAGCCACTACGCTCCCGTAGGGCTGTCACCAGCTCAGTGGTTGCAGGATCCTCGGTTGGGCGGGCGATCACCGCGATGGGGTAGCCCAACAGCACCAGATAGCGCGCCATTAGCTCCCAGTTGCCGAAGTGTCCCGTTAGGAGGAGCACGCCTTTGCCCTCACGGAAGGCGGCGTCCAGATGCTCGCGCCCCACCAGTTCGATACGCTGCGCCAGCTGCTCGCGCGTCATGGAGGGCGCCTTGAAAAATTCCGCCAGAGCAACGCCGAAATTGCGGAAGGTGCGTCGCGCGGTGGCACGCACACGCGCCCGATCCCATTCGGGGAAGGCACGCGACAGATTGTAAATTGCTACCCGCCGATAGCGCGCGGAAAGCGAATAGCCCAGCAACCCGATTCCCGCCCCCAGCCGAATCGCTGTGCCCAGCGGTAAGCGCGGAAAAAGCCCCCACGCCAGCTTCAGCCCTGCGCGCCCTAGCACCCGCTCCATCCGTTTGAGCCACATCCACATAAGTTATACCCCTGCAGCATAGGGTGACCCTTTCCGCCAAAGCAGGCATTCTCGCTTGCGGAAGTGCATGGGACATAGGGAACAACCTCAGCGCGTGGTGCGGGGTAAACCACGCGCTCAAAATATCCACATAGGGAGGTGCTGACCAACGATGCTATCGGCTCTGGCGTTGATGATTGCCGCTGCCTGTTTGATCGGGGCATACAACCTGCTTCGTGACACTCTGGCAGACATCTGGTGAGTGCAAGCCGCACCGCCAGCTCGCATGCCATCCCCCTAAAGATGGCAGGGTAGACCACCGATAATCTCCACCAGCAAAAGTGCGGGTCTACCCGCATCGCAAGGGGGTCTGAACGAATGAGCCTGAGGATCAACACCAATATCCAGGCGGTTAATGCGCTGAGGAATCTGACCCAGACTGCGGACATGCTGGGGCGCACGATCGAGCGGCTGGCATCAGGGCTGCGCGTTAATCGCGCGGCGGACGATCCCGCGGGACTAATCATCTCGGAGAACCTGCGCGCACAGATTGCCAGCTTGCAGCAAGCCATCAATAACGCCCAAGACGCCACCAATATGCTCAAAACGGCAGAAGCCGCGCTGGACGAGGTGCATAATGCCCTGCGCACCATGCGCCAACTGGTGCTGCATGCCGCCAACACGGGTGTCAACGACTACAACGCGCTGCTGGCAGACCAGACCCAGATTCGCGCCCTGATCGACAGCATCAATCGCATCGCCGACCAGACCGCCTTCGGCACCAAAAAGCTGCTGGACGGCACCTCCGGGATTTCGGCACAAATCACAAATGCCAATCTAATTGCAGGGGTGTTTATCGGGGGCACTTTCGCTGGGCTACCCACCGCTACAGGCTATATCGAAATCAGCGTAATCACGCGAGCGACCCGTGCCGCCTATGTTGGCGGCGTAACTTACGCCTATCTGACCTCACATCTGGGTAGAAGTGGGAGCATTGTCATCAACGGGCATACCATCAACGGGGAGAGCAGCGACACGCTGGAGACCTTCCTCAACAAAATCAATGCGGTTTCTAACCTCACAGGGGTCATGGCGGAAGCCTCCTTTGCGAACGGCAGCTACATTATCCGGCTACGCCAGCGGGATTACGGCTCGCAATACCGCATCACGATGCACGACACGGCAGGTTTTGTGGCTGCTGCAGGCACCAGTGCGCAAGTGGCGGGCATCGACGCCGTGGTCAATGTGCAAGCCAGCACCAGCACGGGGCTAACCGCCGTGCTGTTCACCGGGGGGCGAGGCATGGGCGACTCGGGCTTGCGAGTCTCCGACCCCTACGGCAATGTGCTGTTGCTAACCGAACAGGGCAACACCTCCACAGGTACGCACAGCGTCGCCTATGTCAGCGCAGGGCAACTGCAGTTTCAAGTGGGCGCCAACAGCGGGCAGTTCGTGCGGTTCTCGCTGATCGACATCCATGCGGACAAACTCGGCTCTACGGTTGTCCCTGGCAAAAGCCTCGCCACTATCGATGTGACCCAGCAGGACAGAACCGACGAGGCGTTGCGCATCATCGACGCCGCCATTCAGCAGGTGTCGCGCATTCGAGGGGACATAGGCTCCTTCCAACGCTATGTGCTGGAGAGCAACATTCGCTCCCTGAATGTCGCTCGCGAGAATGTGATGGCGAGCGAATCAACCATTCGTGACGCCGACTTCGCCACCGAAGTCACTATGCTCACGCGGCAACAGATCCTAATGCAGTCGGGCATGGCGGTGCTGGCGCAGGCGAATAACATCCCCCAAACGGTGCTGTCGCTCCTCAGGTAAAATAGCCTGTATGCTGGAGCCGCACCGTCTTGAAGAAGAAAATCAGCTGGTTCAGATACGACTTGCAAAACTTCAGAAACTGCGTGAGCAGGGTTTGGATCCCTTTGCCGTTGAGCGCTATCCCCTCACGCACACCCTGCAACAGGTGCATGACGAGTACGAACAGTTAGAGGGGCAAACAGTGGTCGTGGCGGGACGCATCTTTTCGATGCGCCCGATGGGGCGTGCCACCTTTGCCCACCTGATGGACGGCACGGGCAAGCTGCAAATTTACCTCAAAGTCGATGAGTTGGGCGACCGCTATGAGTTGATTGACCTCTGGGATCTCGGCGACTACTTAGGTGTAAAGGGCTTCGTGTTTAAGACGCGCACAGGTGAGGTCACCGTGCATGTGCAGGAGTTCACCTTGCTGGCGAAGGCGATCCGCCCCGTACCTTTCCCAAAAGAGAAGGGCGAACACCGCTGGTATGGACTGCACGATGTGGAGCAGCGCCATCGGCAGCGCTATCTGGACCTGCTGGTCAGTCCCGACTCGCGCCATCGGCTAATTGCCCGCTGTCGAATTGTGTCGGCGATCCGCCGTTTTCTGGAGGATGAAGGCTTCCTGGAGGTGGAGACGCCTGTGCTGCAGCCGTTGGCGGGCGGCGCGGCGGCGCGCCCCTTCACCACCTATCACCATGCGCTCGACCGCCCCTTCCAGCTGCGCATCGCCCTCGAACTGTACCTCAAGCGGTTGCTCATCGGGGGCATCGATAAGGTGTTCGAAATCGGGCGCGTCTTTCGCAACGAAGGTCTCTCCACCCGCCACAACCCCGAATTCACGATGCTGGAACTCTATCAAGCCTACGCCAACCTGGAGGACATCATGGCGCTGGTGGAGCGGCTTTTTGAGCATGTGGCGCGCACCGTGTTTGGCACCACCGTCTTTGAGATGCACGGCGTGCAGGTCGATTTCTCCCAGCCGTGGCGACGCATCCGCCTGATGGACGCAATCCGCGAATATACGGGGCTAACCGAGTCGGACTTCGAGACGCTGGAGCGGGCGGTGCAGGCAGTGGATCGGCTGGGCATCTATGTCGAGCGTAAGGACACGATTGGCGGTCTTATCGAAAAGGTGCTGGAGAAGTGCGTGGCATCCCATTTGCAGCAGCCCACCTTTGTCTATGGCTTTCCGCTGGATACCTCGCCCCTTGCCAAGCGTGAGCCTGACAACCCGCGCTTTACTCGCCGTTTCGAAGGCTATGTGTTCGGGCAGGAGGTAGCGAACGCCTTTTCGGAGCTGAACGACCCGCTGGAGCAGCGGGAGCGGTTCCTGGCACAGCTCGCCTTGCGGGAGGCGGGCGACGAAGAGGCACATCCGTTTGATGAGGACTTCCTGCTGGCGATGGAGTACGGCATGCCGCCCGCGGGCGGTCTGGGCATCGGCATCGACCGGATGGCGATGCTGCTTACGGGCACCGAATCGATTCGGGAGGTCATCTTTTTCCCGCAGATGCGCGAAGGCTGATGTACGCTGCGACCTTATCGCCACTTTATGACTGGCTTCGGGCGTTGGAGCTGCCAGCAGTGCTGCTCCAGCCGCGCGGGGTAGATGCCCACGAAGTGATGCTGAATGTGCGCATGGTGCAACGGGCGCTTCGCGCACGGCGCATCGTTGCAATAGGAGGTGGGATGGAGGGGTATCTCTCCGCGCTGACCCGTGCGTTGGGCAGGCGCTGCCCGCCCGTGATGCGCCTGATAGAGTATCTGCAGCCGCCTCCTGATGACCTCCACCTCTGGCTGGATTTGGGACAGGCACGCCAGAGCTGTGCGTGGCTAATGCGCTGGGCGCAAGCCGACGGGCTGGTCAATCGCTCCGTGCGGCAGGCGTGGCGGCGCGTGCTGCTGCGATTTCGCCAACTGGAGGTGCAGCGCGATGCCCTGCGCTCACACCTGCAGGGCAAATACTACCTCGCGCTCCATGATGCCTACCGCCCACTGACCCGCTCGCTGGGGATGCATTCGCTGGGCAGCTTGCTACCCGATGAGGAACACCCACCAAGCCTGCCACGCCTGCGTCGCCAATTGGAGCGGGCACAGCGCGTGCCGCTGGCAGCGGTGCTAAGCACAACGGCAGAGGGGATTGCTCTGACGGTGGCGCGCCGTCTGAGAGTGCCGCTCATCCTTGCTGACACGCTGGAGCAGCCCGATCCGAAGCGCGACTACTTCCAGCGCTATGCGGCGCTGCTCACAGCGCTGCAGTCGCTCGCACGATAGCCCCGTCATGCCGCGTGAGGAAATGCACTTCGCACACACCGTTTTGGAGCAGATGCTCGCGGGCAGCGTCCAGCCCGAAGCCGACCTGTGAGGGGCGGTGGCTATCGTCACTTAGGCAGAAGGGGATGCCCATCCCCGCCGCCGCCTGTACAATCCATGCTGCTGGATAGGGCGTGCCCAACCCCTTGCGGATGCCCGCCGTATTGACCTCCAGAATCGAGCCTGCTTCGCGCACAGCCTCCAGCGCCTTGAGGGCAGCGTCGCGCACGCGGGGCGTCTCCGCTATGTGCGCCTCACCCAACCGATGCGCCAGCAGGCGCACTAAATCAAAATGCGCCACCACCTCTGGATGCGCCACCCGCACCATTTCCGCCACCGTCTGGTAGTATGCCACGGCAAAGTTCTCTAAACCGCCACACGCGGCGATGGCGCGGTGAATGTCGGGGTCATCAGGGTCACTATCGATGCCCGCATCGTGGATAAAATGCACTGAGCCAACAATATAATCGAACGCATAATCGCGACGATAGCGCTCCACCAGTTGAATCCAGCGGTCGGGCGGCACCACTTCGATCTCGAAGCCACACAGCACGGTAAGCCGCGGCGCGAACTCCTCTGCCAGCGCCCGCACCGCAACCGCGTACTTTTCAAAAACCTCCTCCAGCGTGCGCACCGTCCAGCCCTTTTGTCGCTCGCTGGCATAAAGATAGCGGGGTTCGACGCGGGGCATATGCTCGCTCACGCCAAACACCGTATAGCCCACCTGACATGCTGCCTCCAGAATCGAGCGCAGGGAGCCTTCTGCATGCTCGCAGAACTCCCCGCTATGCCCGCCGTGTAAAGAGACTCGCCAACCGTGCTCCATCTTGTCTTTGTAAAGGATACCTTGCGGTTCACCGTGCAAGAGGACAACAGGAGGCTGTTCGAGAGCCGACAGGGGAAAAAGCGTTCCTGTCGAACAGTTCCCAGCGATGAACCGAGAGCAGCTGATCGAGTGGATCGAGACCCACACGGGTGAGATGATTGCCGATTTTCAGCGGCTATTGCGCGCTGAAAGCGTGCGCTCCGATCCAGAACCCCATGCGCCGTTTGGCAAAGGGGTTCGTGAAGCGCTCGATATTGTGCTGGAGATGGGCGAGCAGTTTGAGCTGCGCCCGCGCGACTTCGACGGCTATGCTTGCGATTTGGAGATCGGTGCGGGCAGCGAGATGGTCGCCTCGCTGAGCCATATCGATGTGGTGCCGGCGGGCAAGGGCTGGACGAAACCGCCCTTTGGCGCGGA
>JBCNVA010000039.1:0-14942 GCA_039630445.1 Armatimonadota bacterium | reverse complement strand
TCGGTCCGTCTTGCACGAGGCGCTGCCTGTCTCTTGGACGGTTCTGGAGCAAGCCGCTCAGCTTCGCGCGGCGCATCGCTTTACACTACTGGATGCCATTCACTGCGCTTCTGCGGTGGCGGCAGGGTGCGACTGGTTTTTGACGAACGACGCCGATTTGCGGGTGTTTGTGCATCCTCAGTGTCGAACCGTGATTCTGAGCGACTTCGTGTGATGGGGTGCTATGAAGCCCTGTTAGTAGGTTGGCAGTCCCAGCGCGGTTTTGACAGGTCCGAGGTTCGCCAGAAACTGCCCCCGTTGGGCTTCAAAGGCGCGGTTGCGTTCCTTGACATAGTCGCGTGCCATCCGTGCGGAAGGGTTCCACGCGCCGTCCGATTTTCCTGCACGGAGTTCCGTCGCGTCGAGGCGGAGTTCCGCGCGCTCGATCCTGAATTCCGCGCGCTTGGGGGAATTCGCTCCTGATTCGAGGGAAATCGGCTCTTGCAGCAAGAATCGAGAAAAAACGGTGTATAATATGGGTGTACCGCGCGTCGGTACGAAACCCTCAACGATGGAGGTGAAGCAATGCGACACACACTGAAGCAGTGGTGCGTGAAGGCGATTGTGGCGCTGAGCGTGGGGCTTGGCGCGTGGACGAGTAGCGAGGCGCAGCGATTGGTGTGGCTGGGCGTCCCCGAAGGCTCGGAAAGCATTGCGATGTGCGTGAGCGACGACGGAACTCTCGTGGCTGGGCGAACAGGCAACCTGCTTACGAACTCATCGGCAGCCGATGCGTTTCTCTGGAACCTGCGCACCAACACTGTTGTGCGCCTCAGCAACAACGGCGGTGTGCCGTTCGGGATGACCCCCGACGGCAGCAAAATCGTGGGCGACACCAATCGGTACGGGGGCAGCTACACCTCGTTTGCCTTTCTGTGGACGCCCGCAGGCGGGACGCAGATTTTGCCTGCTCCTAATGGAACCACACACTGGGCAATCAATATCACTCCCGATGGCTCGCGCACGTGCGGTGCTGTGAAGTACTACGGTCCTGCCATCTGGGACACGGCGTCCAACCCACCGCGCTTACTGCGCATTTACCCCGTCTATGGCGAAATGTGCGATTTATCGGACGATGTTCGAACCGCGCTGCGTTTTGATGGCACGTACGGGAACATCTGGAGGCTGAACGCGCAGCTGGATGTCCAGAGCGAGGTGATATTACCCCCCTTCGGCAGCGACCCGTACACGCTGGCAGTGAGACTCTCGCCCGATGGAGGCGTTGTGGTGGGGATGTCGGGAGAGATTTACGACATCTGGCTTGGGGTAGGCAACAACTATCGTCCTGCAATGTGGCGTGCTGCCCGCAACTGGCAGGTGGAGCCGTTGGCAACGCTGGGCGGGCAGCGGGGGTTCGCGTGGGATGTGAACGCGGATACGATTGTGGGCTTCTGCAGCACGCCCAGTGGGGAGAACCGCGCTGTGCGCTGGCGCATCAGCACCGCCACCACGCAGGTGGAAGACCTGAATGTTGTGTATGCGTCCTTGCTGAGTGGTGGTTCGCGCCTGCGGGTGGCGTATGGGATGAGTCGCAACGGGCGATTTATTGTGGGCACGGGTTTGAACGCGGCGACGGGGCGGTTGGAGGCGTTTTTGTTGGACACACGCCGCACAGGTGATGTGGACGGCAACGGCTGCGTAGACGATGCCGACCTGCTGCAGGTGCTGTTTGTGTTTGGTCAGTCGGGCAGCAACCCTGCGGATGTGAACGGCGACGGCATCGTGGACGACGCGGACTTGCTGTTGGTACTGTTCAACTTTGGCAGTGGGTGCTAAATAATCGTAGGGGCGCGTCACGGACACGCCCCTACGGTGCGTTCTTCTCAGGGCATAGAGGTTTGATGGGGTGTCATGCCGATACCTCCTCTAACACCTTGCAGGGTTCACAAGTACCCTGCTGGCATTCGCTGAGGTATACTTCACCACAGGATGAAATGGCTGCCTATTCCTGACCTCACGCCCGAAGAGGAGGCACAGTTGCGTCAGTTGGTGGAGGCGTTCCTTGCCCAGCGAGGGACGCGGGCGGCAAAGCGTCCGACGCTGGGGTGGTGGGGGGGCGCGCAGGCGTTGCGGGAGCGGTACACCTCAGTAGAACTCCAGCACTTGGCAAACGAGTGGCGTATCCAAGACACTCTGAAAACCGATGAAGTATCTGCTGGACAGTAGCATCTTGCTGGAGGGGCTGCTGTTGCAAGCCCGCGCCCAAGAGGTACACGACTTGCTCAGTCGCGCCGAGGCAGGGGAACTCTGCCTGACGGATTTCTCGTTGCACTCGATTGCGCTCATCCTCACGCGGCATGGATTCCACGCGCTGCTGGTGCAGTTTGTGGAAGATATGGTGCTAAGCGGCTTCCTAACGCTGATTGCACTTTCGCCCAGCGACTTGGCGCAGGTGGTGCAGAACCAGTTGCAGTATCGGCTGGATTTTGATGACGCTATCAGTACACGGCAGCAGAGCGGTATCAGCTGGAGATTGTGAGTTTTGATTCTGATTTTGACCGTACGGCACGTGGGCGCAAGGAGCCACAAGAGGTGGTGGGGTCTAACCCGTGATGCGCAAGCCTGCGCTGCGGTGTTCGCGGCTGGTTTCGCGCTAGCGCAGTTTCCGAAGCAGGCGCAGCAAGGGGTTCCAGAATGTCGTCCCACCTACAGGCGGCTCGTCAAGGAGCAGCTGAGAGATCTTCTCGTCCAAGTGCGCCACGGGCGGCACGTCCTGATGATGCGCTAACTCTGCGCAATCGGGTTCACGCTGTGGGGATGGGGTAGTTGGCACTTCTTCAAGTGTGCCTCCGTGGAGGGTTCTCCGCGCTTTGTGGAGAGTTCTCTTGTAGTGGGGGATAGACCGTCCTCGTGAAGGCAGGGATCGGGAAATAAACGGCGTATAGTAAAGGTACCGCGCAACAGTACGAAACTTCAGATGGACGGAGGTGAAGCGATGCGATACGCATTCAAGCAGAGGTGTGTGAAGGCAGTTGTGGTGTTGAGCATAGGGCTTGGCGTGTGGACGAGTGGTGAGACACAGCGCCTGATTTGGCTGGGTGGCGAACGGAGCGAAGCGTTTGGCGTCTCAGCCGATGGGCGCGTGGTGGTTGGCCATTCGGGCAGCCGCGCCGTTCGGTGGGTAAACGGCGTAATGCAAGACCTTGGCACGCTGGGCGGCGAACGGAGCGAAGCGTATAGTGTATCAGCCGATGGGCGCGTGGTGGTCGGAAGGGCAGACAATGCCAACGGTGATTGGCGCGCTTTTCGGTGGGTTGAGGGGCAAGAGATGCAAGACCTCGGCACCCTGGGCGGCAGCGACAGCATAGCGTTTGGCGTCTCTGCCGATGGGCATGTGGTGGTCGGATGGGCGGAAAACGACAGCGGTCATCGACGCGCCTTTCGGTGGGTTGAGGGACAAGGGATGCAAGAGCTTGGCACCCTGGGCGGCAACGAAAGTGAAGCGTACGGCGTGTCAGCCGATGGGCACGTGGTGGTCGGAAGAGCACAAAGCGCCGGCGGTTATTGGCGTGCCTTTTGGTGGGTAGAAGGGCAGGGGATGCAACCCCTCGACACCCTAGGCGGCTTCTTGAGCGAAGCGTATGACGTGTCTGCTGATGGGCATGTGGTGGTCGGACGGGCAGAAGACGCCCGCGGTGATCGGCGCGCCTTTCGGTGGGCAAATAGGATGATGCAAGACCTCGGCACGCTGGGTGGCGCGTGGAGCGGAGCACTTGGCGTCTCTGCCGATGGGCGCGTGGTAGTCGGATGGGCATGGGACGCCAGCTATCAGACACGCGCCTTTCGGTGGATTGAAGGGCAAGAGATGCAAGACCTCAACCAAGTGTTCGCTGACCTGCTGACAGATGGTTCAATCCTTACCATAGCCTACGATATTTCACCTGATGGACGCTACATCGTAGGTGGTGGCTACAACGCGGCTATGGGGAGCGATGAGGCGTTTCTGCTGGACACGTGGCGTGAGGGCGACACCAACGGCGACGGCTGCATCAACGACGCCGACTTGCTGAATGTGCTGTTTGCCTTCGGCACGCCCGGCATACCACCTGCCTACCACGAGGACACCAACAAGGACGGCCTCGTGGACGACGCCGACTTGCTGATTGTGCTGTTCAACTTCGGGCAAGGGTGTTAGCCTGTAGCTTGCCCTCACCCCTTCTGCCCCCCTCTCCCACGCTGTGGGAGAGGGGCATTCCATTACGCCCCTGAAAGAGGCAGGCAACTTCGTTCCCCTGCACCCGACGGGCTATCTTCGCAGACCCGCCTGAACCTCCCCATCCGACAGGGGAAGGACGTTCACTCAAACAGCTCACCCACACGCACCTTGAACTCAGGCAGCAGGTCGCCCCCCGTCAGAATGTTATTTTCGTGCAGCACCTCAATCTCCAGTGGAGCCTTGTAGCGATAGACCTGTTTGCGTTCTGGGAACAGCAACCACACCTCGCGCGAACCCGACTCAAAATACTCCGCCACTTTCTGATAGAGGTCTTGCAGGTTTTCGGAGGGTAAAACGATCTCCACAGCGAGGTCGGGTGCGCCGTTGATAAAATCTACAGGTGGCTCGCCTTCAGGTAGGCGGTTTCTATCCATTAGCGCGAGGTCAGGGCTGCGAATGTTGCCCCCTACCATCCGAAAGCCTGTGCCGGAATCAAAGCCTTCTAAATGTTTAGGGGCTGCCATTCCGATGCGGCACGCCAGCCTGTAGCCAATCTTCCCATGTCTCCCGCCTGTAGGCACGGCTTGGATCCTCCCGTTGACCAGCTCGTACTTGCGTCCATCGTTGGGCATCGCCAGCAGGTCTTGCTCGGTATAGCGGCGCTTGCGCCTCGGCTTCCGTTGTGCCACAGCCATCACTCTCACCCCTCTGCAGTATACCTATGTCGATGGACGGCGAGATTAGCTCACCGCGTTGGTTTGCATTTGGCTTTAGCCACGAACGCTGGAGGAAGGTTCTGACGGCTTTGCCCTTTACTCATCCAAACTTGCTGTCTGTTCGAGATTCCTCGCCTTCAGCTCGGAATGACAAGTTGATGCACCTTCGGCTCGCGGTATGGCAAGTCTATACACTTTCGGCTCGGAATGGCAAGTTCACTACCGCGTAAAACATCCTGTCATTCCGAGCGGAGCGAGGAATCTCGCCTGCTCAAAAACAACAGGTAGCTACGGAGATTATACTAACCCAACTTGCCACCTATCTGAGATTCCTCGCCTTCAGCTCGGAATGACAGGTTTATTTTCACAAGGTTGATGTTGTCATTCCGAGCGAAGCGAGGAATCTTGCTTGCTCAAAGGCGGCAGATAGCAACTTGAGTTATACTAATGAAACGCCGTGTCGCCATAGAGCAGCTGGATATAGGCGATCTGACCCAGATGGTAGGTGAGGTTCCAGTAGTGGTCGTACACCAGTTCGAAAAGGCTCATCGGCTTGCCCCAGGGCATCATCACTGTTTGCTCCAGCGCCTCAGGTGGCAGTTGGCGGATTGCTTGGAGCAGTGCCTCCGTGCCCTTGCGGCAGGCTTGCTCGCAGGCGTCGAGCGTGCTGAGATCGCCCGCCAACTGAGTCGCCCGTTCCCACAGAGAAGCATCGGGCGTTTGGGGGCGTTCGTGTAGGGCTAATTGGAGGGTATAGGGCAGAATCGCATTCTCCTGCAAAATCTCTATCACGCTGCGGGCATGCTCGGCAGGTCGCCAGTGCAGCTTTTCCTCGGGCACGGCACGCGCATACCGAAACAGCATCTCCACTGCTTCCCGCGTCATCCGCTCTAATGCATCGTAGAAGTTCATCGTATGCCTCCATGTTGCGATTCGGCGCGTTGGCTGTCTCTCCTGCAGAGGGGAAGCAAGGGGTGTTCCCCTAGATGACGACAGGGTCAAACGGGCGACTCTAAAACACTCCTTGCTTGCCGATAATCCTGACAGGGCAACCGCTTGCTCACGAGCAGTTGCCTGCAGGGGTGTTCTAAGGGTAGCGATGCGGATGGTGATGGTGGTCGCCTCTTTTGGGCTGATGGGTGCGGTCTGGGGGCAGGTAGCAGCGCCTCAGACGCCTACGGTGCGCTTGAAGGATGTGGCGCAAGTGCGCGGCGTACGCAGCAACCAGCTGATTGGCTACGGGCTGGTCGTTGGGCTGGAAGGCACGGGCGACAGCAAGGGCGCATTCTTCACGGTGCAATCGATAGCGAATATGCTGGAGCGGTTCGGCATCACGGTTCCTGCCGATGCGCTGAAGGTCAAAAATGTCGCTGCGGTGATGGTCACGGCTGAGCTACCTCCTTTTGCCCGTGCGGGCAACCGCATCGATGTGGTGGTCTCCAGTCTTGGTGATGCCCGCTCGCTGCAGGGCGGCACACTGCTGCAAACCCCTTTGCGCGGAGCAGATGGGCAGGTCTACGCAGTGGCGCAAGGTTCCCTCTCCATCGGCGGGTTCAACTTCGGCGCGGGCGGCTCCCGCGTGCAGCGCAATCACACCACCGTCGGGCGCATTCCAAACGGCGCGCTGATCGAGCGCGAAGTGCCCAGCCAGTTCTTGCAGGCGGACAACTCGCTGATTATCCAGCTCAACCAGCCCGATTTTACTACTGCCGCGCGGGTGGTCAGCACCATTCGAGGCGCATTCCCCAGCCTGCAGGTGCGCGCGATAGACCCTGCTACCATTCGCGTCGCGCTCGACGCTCAGGCGATGTTAGATCCGATTATGCTCATTGCGCAGTTGGAGTCGCTCCCTGTTGTGCCCGATGCCACTGCCCGCGTGGTGGTCAACGAGCGCACGGGCACAGTCGTCGTGAATGGTGAGGTGCGGATCGCGCCCGTTGCGATTGCGCATGGGGGCATCACCGTGCGCATTCAGACCACCTACGAGGTGTCGCAGCCACCCCCCCTCAGCCAGGGGCAGACGCGCGTCGTGCCCCAAACCCAGGTAGAAGCCCAGCAGGAACCTGCTCAGATAGTCTATTTCAAGGAGGGAGCCTCGGTCGAATCGCTGGTGAAGGCGCTAAATGCGCTGGGAGTCAGCCCACGCGACCTGATTGCCATCTTGCAAGCGCTCAAATCGGCAGGCGCACTCCATGCCGAAGTGGAGGTGCAATGATGCGGCTGGAACTTTTTACACCCCCTCCTTCAGGTTCCCCCTACGCAGTAGGGGGAACCGAGAAAACACAGATCAACGGTTCCCCCTTATCAAGGGGGAACCTAAAGGAGGGGGTTCAGCAAGACAGGCTGTACGAAGCCTGTCAGCAGTTCGAGGCGGTGTTCCTGCTGCAGCTCTGGCGGGCGATGCAGCGCACCATCCCCCAGCGACGCCAAACCCTCAACTATGCGGAGATGTTCGACCTCACCTTTGCCGAATATCTGGCACGGTACGGG
Source organism: Armatimonadota bacterium (assembly GCA_039630445.1). Taxonomy (GTDB): domain Bacteria; phylum Armatimonadota; class Fimbriimonadia; order Fimbriimonadales; family GBS-DC; genus HRBIN15. Next base: position 7,541 of record JBCNVA010000039.1, on the reverse strand, counting down.
CAATTCGGCATCGCTGAGCGGCTCTATGAGCAGTTGTCCAGGCTTAACCAAGCGAGGGTGAAAAACGATGCGGGACCCTAATCGGTGGCTAAGCCATTGGGTTCAGGAGAGCAGACGCGCCTTACCGTTGCTGCAAGCGTGGCGCGATGCACTTGTGCGCCGTGATCTGACGGCTATTGATGCCCTGCACGCCCGTCTGCAACCTACCCTGCAACGCCTCGAACGCCTTCGGGCGGACATGCCTGCCCTTTCGGATACACTCAGCTCCGACACCCTACAGCAGGCGCTGGAGGTTGCCCGTGCCATCGATGAGGTGATCCAGAGCGCGTATGACATCATCCTCAACGAGTTAGACTACACCCATGCACTAATCGCGATGCTCACCCGCGCTGCCGAGGGGGAACATTATGCGCCTCTGAGCGTGCCCCGTACGCCCTCCACGCTGCTGAACACGGAGGTTTGAGCCGATGTCCAGTTTCTACGGGATTGAGCTGGGAATTCGCGCCCTGCGCGCCTTCCAAATCGGCATGGATGTGACGGGGCATAATGTGGCGAATGTGAACACGCCGGGCTACACGCGCCGCCGTGTGGTGTTCACGCCCACCCCCGAATATGCACTCAGCCCGCGCCTGCGCATCGGCAGCGGCGTGATGGCGCAGAGCATCCAGCGACTGCGCGATATGATGCTGGAGCAGCGCATCAACACCAACAGCGCCGACCTCGCCCGCCTCGACACCCTATACCAGCAGCTGAAGCAGATTGAAGGGCTATTCAACGAGCCGGGGGAGCTGGGCATCAGCGCGCGGCTGAACGCCCTGTTCAACGCCTTCGAGGAGCTGGCAACCCGCCCCGACAGCCTGGCAGCACGCCAGAGCGTGATCCAAGCCGCCAGCGCACTCGCCGATGCCTTCCGCAATCTGCACCGCGAAATGGTCACAAAAGAGAGCCAGTTGCTGGAGCGGGCGCAGGCGCGAATTACTGAAGCGAACCAGCTTGCAGCGCAGCTGGGTAGGCTCAATGAGCAGATTCGTGCTGCCACGGCAAGCGGCGCGGAGCCGGGCGACCTGCTGGATCAGCGCGACCGCCTGCTCACCCGCCTGAGCGAGCTGGTGGGCGCACGCGCTCACTACGCGCAGGACGGCTCGGTGATGGTTTATGTGGACGGGCACACGCTGGTGCAGGATGGTGCATCATTCCCTCTGCCTACCACACTCGATATCGCCAATCGCTCGCTGGACAGCACGCCGACCGACATCCGCATTCAATCGGGCGAGCTGCGCGGGCTGATGGACGCGATTGCCAACCTGCAGAGCTACCGCACCGACCTGAACACACTTGCCAGCACGCTCATCACACAGGTGAACGCCATCCACTCCACTGGCTATGCGCTGGACAACAACACAGGCTACCTCTTTTTTGACGGCACGGACGCCTCCAACATCACCCTGCATGCCGACATCAGTGATCCACGCCGAATTGCCGCCGCCTCGGTGCCCGATGCGCCCGGCAACGGGGGCGTCGCGCGTGCCCTCGCCGATTTACGAACCGCCCCGCAAGGCGCATTAGGCGGCATGAGCATCACCCAGTATTACCGCAACCTTATCGGGCGCGTCGGCAACGAGGTGCAAGTCTCCAAAACCCGCGCCGAATCGCAACAATTAACGGTAGAGCATTTGCACAGGCTGCGCGAATCGGTCTCGGGCGTCTCTCTGGACGAGGAAGCGGCTAATCTGGTGAAATATCAGCGTAGCTATCAAGCGGCAGCTAAGATGATTAGCGCCTTCGATGCGCTGTTGGAGGACATGTTGCAGTTTGTGGCGCCAAGGTAAGGTCATACCAATTGGCAGAGCAAACATCATGATTTCGTCGGCGAGACGCCGACGCTACACAGGGTGCGTTTCGTAGCGTCGGCGTCCTCGCCGATGCGACGCAGGGTGCGTTTCGTAGTGTCGGCGTTCCCGCCGATGCGACGCAGAGTGCATTCGTAGCGTCGGCGTTCCCGCCGATGCGACGCAGAGTGCATTCGTAGCGTCGGCGTCCCCGCCGATGCGACGCAGAGTGCATTCGTAGCGTCGGCGTCCCCGCCGACGAGGACAGACAGCACTTGAAATGGTGATTAGTATAAGTAGCGCATAGCGAGTTTGAGATGCGGATCAGCACGAACTGGCAGTTCTGGCAGATGGAGCGGGCAATTGGGCAGGCGACTGATCGCCTGAGCCTGTGGCAGCGGCGCGTCAGCACGGGGCGACGCCTCGAACAGCCCTCAGACGACCCGGTGGGCAGTGTCCACGCGCTGGCGCTTCGCCAAAGCCTGCAGCAAATCGAACAGTACGGGCGCAACATCCGTGAGGCGCGTCTCTTCCTGCAAGCCACCGAGCAGGCATTCGCTGACATCGGCACGCTGCTGGGCGAAACGCGCCAGATCATCACGCAGGGCGCAAACGATACCCTCGACGCCGACGCACGCGAAGCGCTCATCCGACAGATCCGCCACCTGAAGGAGCGACTCATGCAGCTGGGCAACCAGCGCGCGGATGGCGAGCGCTATCTGTTCGCCGGGCAAAGGGTCAACACCCCGCCCTTCGCCTTATCAAATGGCGTGCTGACCTATGTAGGGGACAGCAATCCGCTGCTGGTGCAGATCGCCCCTGACCGCACAATCGCCATGAACTTCACAGGTGCCGCGCGGATCGCTGACCTTTACAATAAACTGACTGAGGTAGAAAACCACCTGCTGACAGGCAACTTGGACGCGCTGTCCCGCATCGACCTGCGCGATATCGAGGCGTTCCAGTCGGAGTTCCACCGCTATCGGGGCGAGATGGGTGTGCGCCTGCGCGAACTGCAGAACTATGAAACTCTCTACGCCGCACGCAAAGAGCAGCTGCAAGGCAACTTAGCCGACATAGAGGAGATTGACCTGACCGAAGCCATCAGCCAGCTGCGTCAGCAAGAACTAAGCTATCAAGCTGCACTGCAGGTTTTTGCGCGTGTCCAAGCAATTAACCTGTTCGATTTCCTGCGCGGAGGCTGAAAACCGATGGAACTTCACACCACGCGATTCGGTACAATAACTATAGACGAGGAGGATATCATCACTTTCCCGGACGGACTGGTGGGGCTGAGCCATCTGAAGCGATTCGTGCTGATTCGGCATAGCGACGACAGCCCGTTCCGCTGGTTGCAATCGGTGGACGAGCCGGGCTTCGCTATGCTCATTATTGACCCGTGGTTTTTCCGTCCGGATTACGAGGTGGTGCTATCCGATATAGATGTGGAGCGCCTGCAACTAAGCGACGAGGCGATCCGATGGGTCTATGTGACGGTTTCTATCCCACCGGGCAAGCCGCATGCGATGACCGCCAACTTGCTGGCGCCCATCGTGATCAACGGCAACGCGCGATGCGGGCGGCAGGTTATCCTGGATGACGAGCGTTATTCCACCCGCCATCCGATTTTGCAGGAGATGTGGCGCTCGGTGCAGACTCAAGAGGCGGCAGGATGACACCGCCCGCCACGGAGGGCGATACCCGATGCTGGTACTCACACGCAAAGTCAATCAAAGCATTATGATCGGCGATGAGATTGAGGTCATCGTGCTGGAGGTGCGCGGGGAGCAGGTGCGCCTCGGCATCAAAGCCCCTCGTGAGATTGCAGTCCACCGGCGCGAAATCTACGAGGCAATCCAGCGCGAGAACCTGATGGCTGCCCAAGCCAAGCCCGAAGATGTGCCTCAACCCACCCCTCCCCAAGAGAAAAAATCGGCGCGTTCGGCATAACTCTCCTGCTTCTGCCCCCTGCTGGGTACAATCAAAGTATGACCTTTCAAGAACTGTTGATGCGGCTGGAACGGTTCTGGGCAGACTACGGCTGCCTGATTTTGCAGCCGTATGACTTGGAGGTCGGTGCAGGTACGATGGCACCCGCCACCGCCTTGCGGGCACTGGGACCTGAACCGTGGAATGTCGCCTATGTGCAACCGACGCGCCGCCCCGCTGATGGACGCTACGCCCGCAACCCCATGCGCCTGCAGCATTACTATCAATATCAGGTCATCCTGAAGCCTTCGCCCGATGATGTGGTCGATATCTATCTGGAGAGCCTGCGCGCGCTGGGCATTCACCCCGAAGAGCATGATATCCGCTTCGTGGAGGATGACTGGGAGGCTCCCACGCTGGGCGCGTCGGGTGTCGGCTGGGAAGTGTGGCTCAACGGTACCGAAATCACCCAGTTCACCTTTTTCCAGCAGGTGGGCGGCATCGAGTGCGACCCCGTATGCGCCGAGCTGACCTATGGTCCCGAACGGCTCGCCATGCTCATCCAGAAAAAGAACAGCGTGTGGGAGCTGGAATGGGGGCATGGCATCACTTATGCGGAGGTGGACTATCAGGCAGAACTGGAGCATAACTACTACAATTTCGAGGAAGCCGACACTGAAATGCTGTTCCGTCTGTTTGAGATGTACGAAAAAGAGAGCCAGCGCATCGCGGAGCGCGGGCTGGTGCATCCTGCGTTCGACCTCGCGCTGAAATGCTCGCACATTTTTAACCTTCTGGATGCACGCGGTAGCATCTCGGTAACGGAGCGCGCCAGCTACATCCATCGCATTCGCGCCCTTGCCCGTGCCTGCTGCCTCAAATACTTGGAGCAGCGTGAGGCGGCAGGCTTTCCTCTGTTGCGAAAGTGAAATAGCGAAGTGGCGAAATAGTGAAGTGGTGAAATACTGAATTTGGAGGGAGGCGATGCAACGCCTGCTTACCCTGTTGCCGATCGGATTGTCGCTGCTCTTTCTGGGTGGCGTGCTGCTCTACGCGCCGCGTGCCTCGCGCGATTTGAGTGAACCCCAGCGTTTGGAAGTGTTCGATTTTGTGTGGCGCACGGTGCGCGACTCGCATTATGATCCCAAGCTAAACGGCGTCGATTGGGTCGCGGTGCGCAAGCAGTATGAGCCGCGGGTTCGTGCGGCTCGCAGCGACAAAGAGTTCTATCAGTTGCTGAACGAGATGGTGGGTGAGCTGAAGCAGTCTCATTTTGCGGTCTACCCGCCTGGTTACCTCATAGCCAGCCAGCGTGCGCGGGGACTTCTTGCCGATGGAGAGGTGGGTATCACTGCGCAACTGGTGGAGGGACAAGCCACGGTTGTGCAAGTGTTTGAGGGCAGTCCCGCAGAAGCAGCGGGTGTGCGCCCTGGCGACCAGATTCTCACAATTGACGGAACGCCTGTTGGGCAACTGCTGGACGAACTCCGCTCACAACTCCGCCAGCTGTTTTCCCATCGCGCGGCGAACCCTGTCACGGAGCGTTTCATGGCTTATTATATCTTGTCTACGCTACTGAATGGGCGCGCGGGCACGGAGGTGCGCCTACGCCTGCGCACCCTAACGGGTGAGGAGCGCGACATCACGCTGACCCGCGCGCCCATCAAGAAGGCGAGCGAGCCAATCGGGTTGCTGCCAGCAATACCCCTGCGCATCGAAACTCGAATGCTGAATGACAAAATAGGCTATATCGCCTTTAATGCCTTTCTGCCTGCTGTGATGGAACCCGTACGCAAGGCGGTTCGCGAGATGCGTCAAGCACGCGCCCTGATTATCGATCTGCGGGGGAACATAGGCGGTATCGGTCTGATGGCAGGCGGGATTGCAGGGCTGCTAACCGACAGGGAGATCCCGATGGGCATGATGCGCCTGCGTGAGGGATCTATCCCCATCACGGCGTATCCTCAACCGGGTGCGTTCACGGGGCGGTTGATTATTCTGGTTGATGAGGCGACACTCAGCACCGCTGAGATTATGGCAGGCGCGCTCAAAGAGGCAGGGCGTGCGGTTGTGATCGGGCGTCCTACTCCCGGCTACGCCCTGCCGTCCAAGCTGGTGGAGCTGCCTCATGGCGGACTGTTGCAGTGCGTGATGGCAGACTACCGCACGCCGAAAGGACGACGGCTGGAAGGCGTCGGCGTGAAGCCCACGATCGAGGTTTCACTCACGCGCGACGCCTTCCGCCACGCGCCAGATCCTATCCTACAGGCGGCGATGGACTATCTGGCGCGTCACTGATTATCCGCCTTCATCGGGTCATACCAGTCGCGCAGGGGCGGATAGCCCGAGATTTGCCGCCAGGTATCGCTGAATGGATGCCACTTAGCGTGCCCATCCACGAACACATAGTTCGCTCCACCGTTATGCCGTCGAATGGCTAAGGTGGTCGGTTCGCCCCGCGTCGGATCCCAGAGTCGTGCGTTCATCTCGCTGTCCGCCACCCGCGGCGGTGTGCCCCAATACATCGGCATAAAGTGGTCGCCCTTAATGAGCATGCCCGTGCGGCTATTCCGCTCCGCCAGCTCCGCCGCAAAGACACACTGTGCCGGGTTGACCACCGCCGCCAGCGGGAAGGGACGAGGGTTCATCCGATCGCCATAGGGCGGGTGGAATGGGTCTAAATAGGCGTTGAACCCATAGGAAGTAACACGCGGCGGATTCTCGTTCCATGCAGGGCTGTTGTCCGAAGGGCACCGATGCAGCAGGCGGGTCTTGACATACGGCTGAACCAGATCGATCCAGCTCTCCCCTGTCGTCATGCCCTGCCACATCATGCGCACGGTTGGCATCATCTCGTCCCAGTCCTGAATATACATCGTGACCGCCAACCCCATCTGGCGACTGTTCGACAGGCACTGGGTTTGACGCGCCTTCTCACGCGCCTGCGTGAACACTGGAAAGAGGATCGCCGCCAGAATCGCGATAATCGCAATCACCACCAGCAGTTCAATCAGTGTGAATCCCTTGCCTCTCATCGCTTACCTCCTCCGAGCTGTGATCATCGACGCCGACAACGGCGCCCGTTAGAATGGGGTAAACAGGCGAACGGCTTCCAAAGCCGCCCGACCACTCCATGCACAGCTCAGAGGGTTCGCGGCGGTGGGTCGCGGGGTGCAACAGACCGAGAGAGGGGAGAGATAATGAAAGGATGATAGCTGATAAAGGCAAAAGTTGGGGCAGGGATAAGCAACGGCTCCTGGGCTAGCCAGCGCGGCATGCTAACCAGGCTTGCTACCTGCTGTTCGGCGCGGTCGCATCGGCTGAGCGCGACTGCCTTTGCAACGCCCGTATCGGCGCGCACGCAGCAGCATGCCTCCCCTCCTGCACAGTCGCGGCAGAAGCAGCCCGGATGGCTCTCGCGCCGCGCCTGCCCAAACGGAAACGGCATAAAGGAGCCGGTCAAACCAGCAACGACCGCAAGCAGCAACGCCCAGCGTCTCATCCAAGGGCTATAATACCCCATTTCGGGCGAAAAAGTCAAGTACTCTTGTTAGACCTATTCAGTCAACTAATGCCATCCATGTCGCCGTTGCCAGTGTCGTTATAAGCGGGGAAGGGCGCCATTCCTGTAGTATAGATAAGCGCCCGCACCGATGACCGCTATCGCTGCCAGATGTCCGTAGGTCAGCATCCCCCAGATCGGCTCAGAGGTCGCGCCTGCCCGCAGGAACTCGTTCAGGAAGCGGTAGATGCCATGCAGGATGAGAAAGAGCGCGAACAGCT
>JBCNVA010000038.1:0-2885 GCA_039630445.1 Armatimonadota bacterium | reverse complement strand
CAACCCTGCGCACGCGCCTCGCTTCGGCAGCGTCGGCAAGCCGATCCCTGGCGTGGAAATTCGTATCGCAGAGGATGGCGAGATCCTGGCGCGCGGACCCAATGTCATGAAAGGCTACTACAAGAAGCCTGAAGCGACCGCCGCGGTCATCGACCCAGACGGCTGGTTCCACACAGGCGATGTCGGCTATCTGGACGAGCATGGCTACCTCTATATCACCGACCGCAAAAAGGACATCCTTGTGCTGGCGAACGGCAAGAATGTGGCGCCACAGCGCATCGAGAACCTGCTGCGTGCCAGCGAGTATGTGCAAGAAGCAGTCGTGTTCGGCGACGGCATGAGCGCGCCTGTCGCACTGATCGTGCCCGACATGGAGCGGGTCAAGCAGTACGCCCAGCAACAGGAGCTGGACATCAGCGACATCCACAGCCTGCTGGAGCATGACATGGTGCAGCGGCTGTTCCGTCAGGAGATCGAGAAGGTGAACCGCGAGTTAGCCGATTTCGAGCGCATCAAGGCGTTTCGGCTGCTGGAGAACCCGTTCACGATAGAGAGCGGCGAGCTAACCCCCACGCTGAAGGTCAAGCGGCGCGTGGTTGCCCAGAAATATGCTATGCTTCTGCAGGAGATGGCGCGGTAGAATCTCCCTATGCAACTGACTCAGGTTTGGCAAGAGGCATTACCAGCGGACACGCTGAGCTTCGATGTGCTGGAGCTGCCGCCGCGCGGCGCGGAACCAACGCCCAAGCCGCTGCTGGTCACACTGGACGAGCAGTACCTGCGCTTCTGGCTCTGGGAATCGGGCAAGTTTCACGAAGTGCGCACCGAGCGCTGCTACCTGCAGCGCGACCTCTATTGTCTGTCGAACCCGCCAGGTGGCAAGCCGATCCTTTACACCGACGGCAGGGGCTTCGAGTGGGGCGAGAAGGCACTGACGCCCATCCTCCCCGCGCTCCGAGTACCTATCGGACGCCTCGTAGATGAAGACGGTCTCACGCGCATTCTCTGCTTCGACCACTACGAGGAATCGCCCGTTTACTACATTCCTGACAAACCCGATGTGTTTGAGGAGACCGTGCTGTTCACGCCAGATGACTTATTTAGTGGCAAGGTGCAGCGCGTGGTGATGAGTGTGCCGCGTCTGGCGAAGGCGTACAGCGCAATCTACAGGGCAGGCTATCGTTTCCTTTGCCTGCTGCGGCGTGATAAGAAGGAGCCTGTGCGCGTGTACGGCATCGCGCCCGATCGGATCGCGTGGCTGGAGCTGCGCAACGGGCGTCCCCACGCCCGCTGGCGGACCCGCCTGGAGCCGATTGGCACACCCCGCAAAGAATCGCCTCTTGTCGTGCGCATGGGTGATCCGAAGGGGGAGGGCACGCTTGCCCTGCTGATTATGCAGGCGACGCGCGACCGCGCACTGCTGCAGGCGTTTCGAACCCGATAAATAATACCAATTGGCAGAGCAAACGCCGTAATGTCGTCGGCGAGACGCCGACGCTACACTGGATGCGTTCGTAGCCTCGGCGAGGACGCCGATGCTACGCAGGGTGCGTTCGTAGCGTCGGCTTCCCCGCTGACGCGATGCAGGCTCCATTCGTAGCGTCGGCGTCCCCGCCGACGCTGTGCAGGGTGCGTTCGTAGCGTCGGCGTCCCCGCTGACGCGATGCAGGCTGCATTCGTAGCGTCGGCTTCCCCGCCGACGCTGTGCAGGGTGCGTTCGTAGCGTCGGCGTCCCCGCCGACGCTGTGCAGGGTGCGTTCGTAGCGTCGGCGTCCCCGCCGACGGTGGCAGCATTTGAAATGGCGATTGGTATAAAATGACAGGCAAGCTCTATGTGGTTGCCACGCCAATTGGCAATCTAGAGGACATTACGCTGCGGGCACTGCGCGTGCTGAAGGAGGTCGCGCTGATTGCAGCGGAGGACACACGCCAGACCAAAAAGCTGCTTGCACGCTACGAAATCGAAACGCCCATGCTCAGCTTCCATGAGCATTCCCCTCCTTCGCGTCTGCGCGAGCTGATTGGGCGGCTGCAGGCGGGCGAATCGGTTGCGCTGGTGACGGACGCAGGCACGCCAGGCATCTCCGATCCGGGAGCCGCGCTGGTCAGGGCAGCGCACGAGGCGGGCATCCCCGTCGTGCCGATCCCTGGCGCAAGCGCTGTGACGGCTGCGCTCTCCGTCGCTGGCTTTCCTGCCCAGCGGTTCCGCTTCGAGGGGTTCCCGCCGCGCAAAGAGGGTGCACGCAAACGCTTCTTCCAATCGCTCAAGGAGGAGGACGCACCGATTGTGCTGTTCGAATCGCCTCATCGGCTGCTCAAAACGCTGCAGACCGCGCTGGCGGTGCTGGGCGACCGCCCTGTCGCCCTCTGCCGCGAGATGACCAAGCAGTTCGAGGAGATTTTCTACGGCACGCTCAGCGAAGCCGTCGCCGCCTATCAGCAGCGCACCCCGCGCGGCGAGTTTGTGATAGTGATAGGGGCAGGCTCCGGGTGAGATGGATCAATCTGTTCGAATATCCCGCAGCCAGCGGATATGCCCGTCCAGAAAGAGGCGGTTACGCCCACCCCGGTGAACGGCTTTGCCGCGCAATTCGGGGGGCACAGTGCCAATCGTGCGCGGGAAGTAGGGGTCTACTGCCAGCTCCACATCGGCAACGCCTTCTGGACGCGCATAAAACGGGCTGGGGTTCGCCTGCAGGTCCGCGATCGCTTGCTCTATCGTCTTGCCCCAGAAGTTGTCGGGCGGTACGGGGTCATCCGGGCGGTCGAACCGCCACATCCAGTAGCGCGTGGCACGCTCGGGACGCAGCGGATCGATATACTGCTTTACCTGCACCGCCTCACCCAGCACACTGCCCCGCACGCTGGGGCACGACCATATCGCG
>JBCNVA010000037.1:0-26110 GCA_039630445.1 Armatimonadota bacterium | reverse complement strand
AACGCCGTCCGGCGTGTCCAGCTCTGCCTCGCGTGCCAGCTCATCGCGTGGCAGCACCCCCAGCCCTGCTGTTAGCGCATCGAACGCCAGCGTACGCCCATCGGAAAGATGCACGCGCCAACCGTTGTCCCGTTCCACTCGCTGCACCAGCACGCCTGAAATGACCTCCACCTCCCGCTCGTGATAGAAGGCATTCAGCCAGTCGCTGAGGTCAGCGGGGAACAGCCGCGCACAGATGCCCGATTCAGGAAAAAGCATTGTCACGCGCTTGCCGTTCATCGCGAGCGCGGCTGCCAGCTCCGAGCCGATGTAGCCACCGCCGATGATCCCGATATGCTCGGCATGCGTGACCACTTCACGCAGCACGAGATAGTCGCTCAGGGTGCGGAAGTAGAGAATGCCTTCGGGCGCATCGGGCAGGGTGCGGGGCGTGCAGCCCGTTGACAGCAGCAGTTGTTCGAAGTACCACTCGTTGCCGCGGGCATCCAGCACGCGCTTCGCCGACAGGTCAAGGGAGACCACTCGCGTGTTTGTGTGGACCTCCACGCCTGCATCGGCAGTTGGTAGCCATACCTCCTCCAGAGGCACGCCACGCCATAGCGACTTGCTCAGCATCGGGCGACGATAGGGCGGATGTGGCTCCTCCGTCAGCAGGGCGATGGGGCTTTCACTATCCACCGCACGAATGCCCATCACAGCGGCATCTGCCGCTAAACCGCCACCTATGATTAGATAACGATGGTTTCTCATCCTTCATCTCCAAAGAGCAGGGGGCGGAGGAATTGACCTGTGTAGCTCGCCTCGACAGTCGCTACATATTCGGGCGGTCCTTCGGCTACCACATAGCCGCCCGCGTTGCCCCCCTCTGGACCTAAATCGATAATCCAGTCGGCGGTTTTGATCACATCCAGGTTGTGCTCAATAACGATCACAGTGTTGCCTGCATCCACGAGACGGTGCAGCACGCCCAACAGCTTGCGCACATCCTCGAAGTGCAACCCCGTGGTTGGCTCGTCCAGAATGTAGACGGTGTTGCCCGTGGCGCGTTTGCTGAGTTCGGTGGCGAGTTTCACGCGCTGTGCCTCCCCGCCAGAGAGCGTGGGCGCAGGCTGACCCAGCCGAATGTAGTCCAGCCCCACATCGTGCAGCGTTTTTAGCTTGCGCGCAATCGCTGGGAATGGCGCGAAAAATTCCAACGCCTCCTCCACCGTCATCTCCAGCACATCGGCAATCGTCTTGCCCTTGAACTTCACTTCCAGCGTCTCGCGATTGTAGCGTCGCCCTTTGCACACCTCGCAGGTGACATACACATCGGGCAGGAACTGCATCTCAATTTTGATCATGCCGTCGCCGCGGCACGCCTCGCACCGTCCGCCCCTCACATTGAAACTGAAGCGTCCGGGTAGATAGCCACGGGCGCGCGCTTCGGGCGTGCTGGCGAACAGCTCCCGAATCATATCGAACACACCCGTGTAGGTCGCGGGGTTGCTGCGTGGAGTGCGTCCAATCGGCGACTGGTCAATATCGACCACCTTGTCGACCCATTCCAGTCCTTCGATAGAGTCATGCTCGCCCCACACACGCCGCGTGCCGTACACATGGTACATCAGGCGCGGATAGAGGGTCTCCTGGATCAGGGTGCTTTTGCCCGATCCAGAGACGCCCGTCACGCAAATAAATAGCCCCAACGGGAAGCGCACGGTGATGTTCTTGAGGTTGTTTGCCCGTGCGCCGCGCAAAACGAGCCACTTATCGGGGTGGGGCTGGCGCCGCTGCTTGGGTATCTCGATACGGCGCACACCTGCCAGATATTGCCCTGTGAGGCTGTTCGGGCACTGGATCACATCTTGCAGCGTGCCCGCCACGACCACCTCGCCCCCATGCTCACCTGCACCAGGTCCTAAGTCGATGATGTAGTCGGCGGAGCGGATGGTTTCCTCGTCGTGTTCCACCACAATCACGGTGTTGCCCAGATCGCGCAGGCGCATCAGGGTCTGAATCAGTTTACGGTTGTCGCGCTGATGCAGCCCGATGCTGGGTTCATCCAGCACATAAAGCACACCCATTAGCCCACTGCCGATTTGGGTAGCAAGGCGGATGCGCTGCGCTTCGCCACCAGCCAAGGTGTTTGCGGCGCGATCGAGGGTGAGGTAGCCCAAGCCCACATCTTGGAGGAAGCCCAGCCGTGTGCGCACCTCGCGCAGGATCCGCTCAGCAATGGTGCGCTCGCGTGGCGTGAGGTGCGATTCCAGCTCAGCGAACCACTGCACCGCCTCCTCGATGCTCATCGCGGTGACCTCTGCGATGTTTTTGCCCGCGACGGTCACGGCAAGGCTTTCGGGCTTGAGCCGCTTGCCGTTGCAGGCGGGGCAGGGGCGTGTCGACATATACTGCTCCAGCTCCTGACGCACATAGTCGCTTTCGGTCTCCTCATAACGACGCTTGAGAATGTTGATAACACCCTCAAACTCAGTGTCGATATACTTGATGCGTCCCCAACGATTGCGGATGGCGACGGTGATATTGCCTTCTGTGCCGTACATGAGCGCATGGAACTGTTCCTCACTAAGGTCCTGCAGGGGCGTATCGAGGGTGAAGCCAAGCCGTTTGGCGACGCCATCGAGCATGGCGAGGCGCCAGTCGGTCATTTCCCCATCGCGCTTGACAAACGGCAGTAAAGCGCCCTGCCGAATCGATTTCGAGCGGTCTGGCGCGATGAGGTCAGGGTCGAACTCTGTTTTCGTGCCCAATCCAGTGCATTCGGGGCAGGCACCGTAGGGGCTGTTGAAGGAGAAGTTGCGCGGCTCCAGCTCGCCCACACTGATGCCGCAGTCGGGACAAGCGAAATGTTCCGAAAAGAGTAGCTCGGTCCCCGCTTCGATGGGTTCGCCTGCGATTTCCAATCTTGGCGGCATCTCCCCTCACTCCTCCCCGTTCCCGATCAGGGAAGAAGGCACAGGGGCGAGACCTACTCGCCCCTGCCTCTCACGATTCGCCGTTTGCGCGCTTGCGTCGGGCGCGTTTCGGCTTGCTCTCTGATTCGGGCGATCCCGATTCGGGCGATTCGGCTCCGTTGGAAGTGTCAGGGTGGTCAGACGGGGGAGCCTGTTCCGCTTGCTCCGTCAGGGCGCGCTCCAGTTCCTCCATCGTCGTAACGGGTTGCGCCTCGGTGGTGGGCATCGCCCGCTCTGGGACAACTGCCCGGCCAGGGCGTGCGAACTCAGCGCGAATCTCTGGCTTCGTGTAGCCCGTACCCGCAGGGATCAGTCGCCCAATAATTACATTCTCCTTCAGCCCAATCAGCTCGTCCACCTTACCCCGCACAGCGGCATCGGTCAGCGCCTTGACCGTGCGCTGGAAGGAGGCAGCGGACAGGAACGACTCGGTCTGCTGTGCCGCTTCCGAAGTGCCCAGCAGCACCCACTCGGCAGTCGCGGGACGACCTCCTTCGCGTATCACCTGCTGATTCGCTTCTTCGAACACGAAGCGGTCCACGATTTGTCCGGGCAGGAAGAGGGTGCTACCAGGGTCGATGACGCGCCGCTTGCGCAGCATCTGGCGCAGGATAATCTCGATGTGCTTGTCATCGATGTCGACGCCCTGCGCCTTGTACACCGCCTGAATTTCGCGAATGAGGTACTCCTGCACGCCGCGCACACCGCGCAGGCGCAGCAGCTCGTGCGGGTTCAGCGGGCCAGGGGTCAGGCGGTCGCCGGGCAGCACGCGGTCGCCCACCTTCACCTCCAGCGTGCCGGAGACGCCCACCAGCACAGCGTCCAGCACCTCCACCTGCTGCACGCCATGCTCCATCAGGCGATTGAGGTGGGTGGAGCGGATTTCTTCCAGCTCGTGCAGCAGGACTTCACCCGTTTGCGGGCTAACCACCTCGTGGAGGCTGACCTTGCCGATGAGCAGCTCGCCGACGGGCAGCGTCGCTCGCAACACGACCCATCGCCCGATGCTGCGCACGATGTCGACCACTTCACCTTCGTAGTCCACGGTGATGGCTTCCCCTTTGGGCTTGCGCGCTTCGAACAGCTCCTCCACGCGGTTGATGCCCGTGTTCTGGCTCTCCATGAGCTTTGCCAGCTTGCGCACCCATTCACGCACCTTGCGCTGGACCTTCTCTTCAGTTTCGGTCTCCGCTATGTCGGTGATATTAGCCTCGATCGGTTTGCCCAGCAGGCGCTGCGCCACCTGATAGATGACTCGTCGCTGGTCGGTGCGCAGGTCGCTGATACGCTCGGTCACGCCGCGCTCTTCCAGCTCGCCCAGCGCTGCGGCGGCTTGCAGGGTAGCCCCGCCGACTCGGAAGCCAGCGATTTGTTCACCCGCGCCTGCCACGCCACCCGTGTGGAACACGCGCATGGTTAGCTGCGTGCCCGGCTCGCCGATCGATTGCGCCGCGATGATACCGACAGCTGTGCCCAGCTCCACAGGGCGCAGCGTGCCCATATCGAGTCCGTAGCAGGCGGCGCAGACGCCCTGACGCGCGGCACACACCAGAGGCGATCGAATCGGCACGCCCACCATGTCGTGTTCCACCCATTCGAAGCCGGCGCGATGCCAGATGTGGCGTAGCTCCTCGCGCCGCGCCCGCAGCCGCGCCAGCGTCTCCTCCTCAATCGGGGTGAAGACATCCAGCAGCACCTCACCCGTTTGAGGATCGCAAAGCGGTTGCCCGTCATCGGGGGCAAATAGCTCGCCTGGCTCCTTCTCGGATAGATCGCGCAGGGCTTGGGTGAACCGCTCTGTGTCTGCTGCCAGCTGGTCAATCATCCGCGCCAAGTCGTCCGAAATAATCTCGTTCTCCTCGATCAGCACCTCGCCCGTGTAAGGGTGCAGCAGGCGTTTACGAGCGGTGCGTCCGCGAATGCGCTGGTAAAGTGGCTCAATCTCTTCCTCTTCACGGATGATTCGAGCGACCACGATGCCCTCAGTGGTCTGGCAATCGGGGATGCGCACAATCACATCCTGCGCGACATCCACCATGCGGCGTGTCAGATAGCCAGCATTTGCAGTGAGCAGGGCGGTGCTTGCCAGCCCGCGCCGCGCGCCGTAGCCCGACACGAAATATTCCAGCGTGGTCAGCCCTTCACGGAAGCTGTGGCGCACCGGCAACTCTTCGATGAGGCGTTCCGAGGCGGTGCGGATATCGAGCAGTCCGCTCATCAGCCCACGCATGCCGACTAATTGTGCCAGCTGTTTGGTGGAGCCGCGCGCGCCCGACTCGGTGATGATGAACAGGGGGTTATCCCGCGCGATGGAGCGCAGCATCGCCTGGGTCACCTGCTCATAGGCGTGCTGCCACAGCTCAATCAGTCGCTGGCGCTTCTCCGCGAAGGTCAGCTCGCCATGCTCATATCGCTCGTCGATGCGGCGTGCCTCTTCTTCCGCACGGCGCACAATCTCGTCGCGCTCGGCAGGGATCTCCATATCGGTCAGGGCGAAGGTGATGCCCGCACGCGTCGCCCAGTAGAAGCCTGCATGCTTCAGCCGATCCAGAAAGACGACCGTCTCGGCGTGCCCAGACAGCCGATAGACCTCCCGGATCAGCTCCGAGAGCGCCTTTTTGGTGTAGACGCGGTTCAGGTAGCCCTCCAGCTGAGCGCCTGTCGGGTCATGTTCCAGCAGGCGCGTTTTGAACGAGGCGGGCAGCAGCTCGAAGAACACTAAGCGTCCGAAAGTGGTGGTGAGTATCTGGCTCCACTCGCCACCCGCGCGCCATTCACTCTCGGCAAGGCGTACTTGAATCGGTTCATGCATGCGGATGAGACCCTGCTCGAAGGCGACCTGAGCTTCCTCCATCTGGCTGAAGACGAACTGCGGCTCTGTTTGACCATACGGGTCATTCATGGTGAGATAGTAGGCGCCCAGCACAATATCCTGCAACGGCGAGACGATTGGCGAGCCATCCGCCGGCTTGAACAGGTTATGTGTTGCCAGCATCAGCAGCCGCGCCTCCGCCTGTGCGGGATAAGAGAGCGGCACATGCACCGCCATCTGGTCGCCGTCGAAGTCGGCGTTATAGGCGTGGCAGACGAGCGGATGGAGCTGGATTGCCTTGCCTTCGATGAGCACCGGCTCAAACGCCTGAATGCCCAGGCGGTGCAGGGTCGGCGCACGGTTCAGCAGCACTGGATGCTCCCGAATCACCGCTTCCAGCGCCTGCCACACCTCGGGCGCCTGCCGGTCCACCGCATGCTTTGCGCTTTTGATATTGTTGATATTGTACGGTGCACCTTGCTGGATCAGTCGATACATCACGAACGGCTTGAACAGTTCCAGTGCCATCTCTTTAGGCAGCCCGCATTGGTGCAGCTTTAGATGGGGCCCAACAACGATTACGGAGCGTCCCGAATAGTCCACGCGCTTGCCCAGCAGGTTCTTGCGGAACCGCCCTTCCTTGCCCTTCAGCAGGTCGGACAGCGATTTGAGCACGCGCCCGTTGGAACCAACCACCGGTTTGGTGCGGCGGGAGTTATCGATGAGGGCATCTACTGCCTCTTGCAGTAGGCGCTTTTCCGAGTTCACGATGCTGCGTGGGGCGCGGATCTCCAGGATTTTGCGCAGGCGGTTATTGCGGTTCACGATACGGCGGTAGAGGTCATTCAGGTCGCTGGTGGCGAATCGTCCGCCATCAAGTTGCACCATCGGGCGCAGTTCGGGGGGCAGCACCGGGATGACATCCAGCACCATCCATTCGGGGCGGGCGCGGCTTGCGCGGAACGCCTCCACGATCTCCAAGCGTTTCACCACACGGGCACGGCGGGCGCCCTGCGTGCGCGCCACCTCCTCGCGCAATTCGCGCACCAGACGCTCCAGATCGACCTGACGCAGCAGTTCACGAATGGCTTCTGCCCCTTGCCCCGCGCGTACCAGTCCGCGCAGATCGCGTCCCAGCCGCCGCGAGCAGAGCATCAGCAGCTGCTCGATGCCCGACCATGAACTCTCATCCAGCAGCTGGTAGAGTTGCAGGCGCGCCAGCAGGTCGACGGCACGCTCCAGATCAGCCAGCCAGGTCTGCCGTTCGCGCAGCTCCATCTCTTTGCGATGGTTATAGTAATGCTCGCGCTCCTTCCGCTGCGCCTCGGTCCAGGTTTCACCGTGATCTTCCAGTTCACGCTTCAGGCGAGCATCCAGTTCCTGATAGACTCGCGCTAATTCCTCCTCCAGATGTGCCTTCTCCTGTTCCACCACGCGCCGGATGTCGCCCAGGCTGCGTTCAATCCCTGCACGATCGATTTCTGTCACGATGTAATTTGTGAAATAGATGACCTTTTCCAACTGGCGCGGCGAGATATCGAGCAGCAATCCCAGCGGGCTGGGTGGCTGCCCCTTGAGATACCAGATATGCACGACGGGGGCTGCCAGTTCAATGTGCCCCATACGCTCGCGTCGGACGCGCGCGCGGGTCACTTCCACACCACACCGTTCGCAGCGCACCCCCTTGTTTTTCACGCGCTTATAGCGTCCGCAGCTGCATTCCCAGTCGCGTGTCGGACCGAAGATGCGCTCGCAGAACAGTCCGTCACGCTCTGGGCGGAAGGTGCGATAGTTAATGGTCTCTGGCTTTTTGACCTCACCGAAAGACCATGCCCGAATATCTTCGGGCGATGCCAAGCCGATGCGTATTGCTTTGATATGTCCGATATCCATCGATGGTACACCTCCGCTTGTTTAGCGAATCGTTTGACGATTCCGTAGCCTTATCCATCACTGCTGCCACTTTCGATCTGGGCTAAGGTCGGCTTGCTTTGGGCTTCGATGTCGAGCGTTTCCAGCTCCTCCAGGCTGCGAAAATCGTGAGGTTGCCCCTGAGAGTCGATGATTTGCACGCGCAGGGCGAGCGCTCGCAGCTCGTTCACCAGGATTTTGAACGATTCGGGCACGGAGGGCTGGATGACGGGCGCGCCTTTCACGATGGCTTCGTAGGCGCGGATGCGCCCCATCACATCGTCCGACTTGATGGTGAGCATTTCCTGGAGGGTATGGGCGGCGCCATAGGCTTCCAGCGCCCAGACCTCCATTTCGCCCAGTCGCTGTCCGCCGAACTGGGCTTTGCCGCCCAGCGGTTGCTGCGTGACCAGCGAGTAGGGTCCGATGGAGCGGGCGTGGATTTTCTCCTCCGCCAGATGTTCCAGTTTCAGCAGATAGAGGTAGCCGATAGCCACAGGGTTCTGGAAGGGTTCACCTGTTTGTCCGTCGCGTAGGATGGCTTTGCCTGTGGCAGGATCGAAACCGCTGCGGCGAATGGCGCGCTCACGAATCACCGCTGCCAGTTCGGCAGGGTTTACCTGCCGCTTGGTAGCGCGCGCCTTGGGGCGCCCGCGTCGTGGTTTTGGCGCCTCGGCTTCCGCCTCGTCGGGATCCTTCAGCTGAATGCCCAGTCGCCTTGCCAGCCACTCCTGTCGCTCCCCATCGAGCGTCTCCAGAAGGCGCTGTACCTGCTCCATCGCTTGTTCGAAGGTGCTATCGGGCGGGAGGTCTATGGCGAGATTCAGCTCGTCGTTCAGCAAGGTGGTTAGGGCACGCAGGCGCAGCCGATCCGCTACAGCCGCTAATTCGGCTTGCACTTCCTCCACGGTTGCGCCTTGGAAGACTGGCACCTGGTAGCGCACGCCGAGCGTGCGGGCGGCATAGCCCAGGTGCAGCTCCAGGATTTGCCCCACATTCATGCGGGAGGGCACACCGAGCGGGTTCAGCACCACATCGACGGGGGTGCCGTCCATCAGAAACGGCATATCCTCCACCGGCTGAATGCGCGAAATCACGCCTTTGTTGCCGTGCCGTCCCGCCATCTTGTCGCCTTCGGTCAGCAGCCGTTTGGTAGCGATAGTGACGCGCACTCGGTGGTTCACACCGGGGGGCAGTTCGTCCTCGGGCAGCGTCTGCAGGGGTCCCCGACAACGCGGACAGTTGCGGTTCTCTAACGGTTTGGCATGATAGAACAGTGCGTTGCACCGCTGGCACTGATAGCGGTAGCGGGCGAACTGCAGCACTCGCACGACCACACCGCGCTCGCCATGAGGCAGCCGAAGCGATACATCGCGCATCTCCTCCGCTTGCGAGCCGAAGATGATTCGCACCAGTCGCTGCTCGGTTGTTCCCTCGGTGGGCGCTTTAGGGGCAACCTTGCCCACCAGAATATCCTCGGCACGCACCTCGGCGCCCAGGCGCACGATGCCTCCTTCATCGAGGTGGCGGCGGGCTTCCTCCCCCACATTCGGTATATCCGCAGTGATCTCTTCGCTCCCCAGCTTCGTATCGACCGCGTCGGTCTGATAGGTTTCGAGGTGGACGCTCGTGTAGGTATCCCGATGCAGCAGCGCCTGCGATACCAGCACGGCGTCCTCATAATTGTAGCCGTTCCACGGCATGAAGGCGACCAGCACATTGCGCCCAAGCGCGAGCTCGCCATGCTGGGTGGCGGCGCCGTCTGCCAGCACATCGCCCGCGCGCACGCGCTGACCCAGTTGCACCGATACCCGATAGCTAAATGCAGTTCCCTTGTTGCTCTCCTGAAGCTGGGTGAGGCGATAGACATCAAGTTCGCCTTCATCGGTTTCCACGCGGATCTCCTCAGCCGACACATAGCGCACTCGTCCGCTGCGGCGGGCGCGGATAACGCTGGGGGCGCTATGGGCAACGGTTCGCTCGACGCCTGTGTGCACCAGCGCGACCTCGGGTTCCACCAGCGGAACGGCTTGCCGCTGCATGTTGGCGCCCATCAAGGCGCGTCCCGCGTCGTCATGTTCCAGAAACGGGATCATGCTTGCCGAGACGGAGAAGACCTGCGAAGGGCTAACATCCATATACTCCACCCGCTCGCGCGGCACGGTCGGATACTCGTCGCCTGAGCGTACCTGAACCATTTCCGTCACGATGGTGCCGTCCTCCAGTACGGGGGTATCGGCGGGGGCGATCAAGGCGGTCATCTCGTCGTCTGCTGCTAAATAGACCACCTCGTCGGTGACCTGCCCACCGCGCACCACTCGATAGGGCGAGCGGATGAAGCCATACTCATCCACCCGCGCATACAGCGTCAGCTGGTTCACCAACCCGATGTTCTGCCCTTCGGGCGTCTCTACTGGGCACAGGCGACCGTAGTGGCTCGGAAAGATGTTACGCACCTGGGGTGGCACGCTCTGACGCCCCAGACCGCCGGGACCCAACACCGACAGGCGACGCTTGTTCGCCACCTCCGACAGCGGGTTTGTCTGATCCATGAAGGTACTGAGCGGGTTCTGGGCAAAGAAGCTTTTGAGAGCCGCCGAGACGGGCTTTACGCTTAGCACCATGTTAGGCAGCAGTTGATGCACATCCTCGGCGGCGGTCATCTTTTCCCGCGCGATCTTCTCCATACGCAGGAACGCGGTTCGCAGATGAGCCTGCAGCTGTTCACCTACCGAGCGGACGCGCTTGTTCGCCAGGTGGTCGGTGTCGTCGTAGTCATGTTTCTCCTCTGCCAGCTCAATCAGATACTGGAGCGTCAGAATGAGATCGGGCACGGTCAGGTGACGCACGGTCAGCGGGATTTCGTGCCCCAGCTTACGATTGATTTGGTAACGTCCAACAGCGCCCAAGTCGTAACGGCGCCGATCGAGCAACAGGTTATAGAACACAGCGCGGACATTTTCCTCTACGGCGGGGTCACCGGGGCGCAGGCGTCGGTAGAAATCGAGCAGCGCTTCTCGCGAATCGCTGGTCGGGTCCGCCTCCAGCGTTGCCTCCACCATGCGTGGCAGGCGGGCGACTCGCAGAGGTCCCGTTACACTTCGCGCCACCACAGCGGCTAATTCCTGATCGAGGCGAGTGCCGCGCGCCGCCAGCACGCGCCCGCGTCGGTCGCGGATATCCTCTACGGCATAGCGGTCTTTCAATTGCTCGATGGTGGGTTCGGCAATCTCCTCTATAGTACCAAACAAGCGAAGGAACGCTTCCTGGTTCAGTCCGAGACGCCCTTCGGAATCGGGCATGTAGGGCGGCTCCACTAACACCCGCTGCTGGCGTGTTGCCTCAGGTAGTTGCTGAAGCATTGCTGGTTCGATAAGGGTGCCCGGCTCCAGCACCGTCCGCCCGTCTACAGATACTGGTTCGAGCAGGCGCCATCCCACTGCCCGCGCCAGTGCCAGACGGGTGGGGACACGTGCCTCGTCAAACGCTGCCAGTGCTTTAATAATCTGGGTGAACGGCAGCTGCTTGGACTGGTGGATACGCACGCGCACGACATCGTGTGGATCGCTCCCCCCATCAATCCAGGGACCTTCTGCAGGAATAATCTGTACCAGATAGACCTCTTGCAACGCGCGCGCCATCATCTCGCGCCCCGCGCTGGACAGATAGGGCGAGGGGAAATGCACCCCGGGCGTGCGGTTCAGCTGATTGATGACCACGCGCTCGCGCCCATTGATAATGAAGGTCGCGTTGTCTGTCATCAGTGGCAGGTCACCCAGATAGATTTCGCTCTCCTGAACCTCACCGTCCTTTTTGCCGTAGCGCACCTTGACCCGCAACGGCGCCTCGAAAGTGATTTCACGCTCACGACATTCCTCCAGCGCGTACTTCGGTTCGCCCAGGCAATAGTCGCCAAATTCGATAAAGTAGGTCTCTGTCAGGTCATAGATCGGTGAAAAGACCTCGAACAGTTCCTTAAGACCCTGTTCGATAAACCAGCGGTACGAGTTGAACTGGATTTCCAGCAGGGCTGGTGGCTCGATGACGGTCTTGATTCGCTTTGTTTTTGGGCGTATAAGTCGCATAGAAACCCTCCTCGCTGTTTCACTGGCACGCGAACCTATAGTATACCATGCAGCCTCCCCATTCTGTCAAGGGGTGTTGAGGGCGTTCGAAAAATCGGGGGGTCTGTGTTTGGGTACGCACGGGCGTGCCCCTACATCTTTTTGTAGGGGTAGACCCCCGTGTCTACCCCTGCACAGGGAGGGAATTTTCGAACACCCTCGGGGGTGTTCGGCAATCTTTGAAGGCGTTGTCGTTGCGCGTCACGGTCGGAATGCATCGCTAATAAAACACGGTGAGGATGTCGAAACTCCACTGGCGGCTTGCCGTCGACCAGGTCAGCGCCAGTTCACGAAAGCCGAGCCGATAGGCAATCGTGTAGGTCTGGTCGCGGAAGGTGGTGTTGCCAAACTGTTGCCAAGTGATACCTGTGCCTACTCGCCAGGGTCCGCCCAGCCGCCAGGAGAGGTCGCCAACCAGGCTGGTCACCTTCTGGTCCAGCCCGCGACTGAGGTAGGCTGTGATATACAAGCGATCGCCTGCTGTCCAGTTGAGGCTGCCTGAGAGGCGGTGTTGACCCAGCAAGTTCACCCCCAGCGTGTCCTGCGTATAGTGGTAGGTGAGGCTCAGCGCGCCCTGGCTACCAAGAGCGTGGGAGATACCGAATGAGCCGATCAGTTCCCACCCCGCGTGGGGCAGATTGCCAAGAAACCGTCCGATGCTCACGCCACCGGTCAGTGTGGTCTGGTTGTCAAGTGTCAGCGGTACAAGTGTCCAGCGAGCACGCAGTCCTATACCCTCACGCTGCGTGGTGGAGCCGTTGCCCAGTGTCGTGCGGGATGTACTGAGATTCAGCGAAAGGCTCTGGCGCAGCGGCCAGCCTGACACTTTGCGAGGGGTGCTTTCCAGATAGAAGTCGGTGCGCAGGGTGCGCGCCTCCATACCTTCCCAGAAGGTGCTGCCTGCCACGGTTAGTCCTGCGGAAAAGCCGCGCCCTTGATGAGCAAGTTGTGCAGAGGCAAATAGCCCCCTGTGGGCTGGTGAATCGAGCCAGAGGTAGAGGCGCGTGGCGCTGCCCAGCGGCTGATGATGACGCCAGCTGGCGCTCCAGTCGCTGCGTGCTAAGCTGGAAAGGGTGAAACTGCCCCTGCCCAGCCCGAAACGGTACTCATGCTCTAAGTCAAGGAACAGCCCGCGCGCGGTGCTAAGACCACGCCCACCCCGCTGTGCCGTGCGTAAGCGCAACGCCCCCACCTGACTGGGCTTGAGCGCATAATAATAAGGCAGGTCAAGATAGAGCCGCCCGCCCTGCACGCCAATCAGGGTATCCGTACCCACCCCTCCTCCCCACAGGCTGTGGGAGTAGAGTGGCAGGCTCATCACGCGCACCGCTCCCACATAGAACTCCGCGCGATGGAACTGCAAGCGCTCGCCCGGATAGAACCAGATCTGCTCCGCCTTAATCACCATCTCGGACTGCGAGATGTCAGCGAACTGGAGCAGCTCAGGTGGAAGCGGCTCCTGCACAGGGGTTGCCTGCGCGCCCTGAAGGCGCATCACCTGCCAGCGTCCCTCGCGCTCCGTTACGCCGTAGCCCTCGCCCGTGCGCAAGTAATAGGCAAGCTCCGCAAATGCCTGTTCCGTCGGTCCGTAGCGCAAAGTGGCGTGGCGCGCCTTGACCAGTAGTTCGTCCACCAGCAGCTGGAGGTCATCTGCTTTGATCTGCACGAAGCCAAACTGTACTGATGCCCCTTTCTGCTTGCCACTGGCGGCAATAATGCGCTGCTCGTTGGCGTAGGCGAGGTAGTCAGAAGCGACCACCTGCACATAGTCGGTGGCGGCGCGCAGCTCACGCTCGTCGCGCACCATCAGCACCTGAATTTGCCCCACTAAACCCTGTCCCAGCACAGTGGCGGTGATGGTAGCAATACCAGGCAACTGGCTGGCGATGAGTGTGGCACGGGCGACACCCCCTTCGGTAGGCACAATCCCCTCACGCAAAGTGCCCAGCGTGGTGCTGAAGGCGACCTGCGTGCCATCGGGCACAGGTTTGCCTTGTGCAGTGCGCACTTCCGCTGTGAGGATAATCTGGGAGGAGCCGTCTGCGACCAGCGCCGTGGGGTAGGCGGTCAGGCGAATCGTGCCCGACCCGCCATAAGCCAGCAGGCAGAGCGCCATCAGGCTCGCACTCCATGCCCACCGCATCCGTTCATTCCAGCCCCCCACCTTTTGGGGTAGGGAGGGGCTTTCCCCCGCTCCTCTGCAGGAGGCGCGGAGGCAAGTAGGGGAACTGACCTTCCAGACCCACATCAGAACGAGATCAATCGGGCGCCGATGAAAAGGAGCAGCCCAAAGAGGGTGACCGCGGCGCGCTCCCGCCTGCGTTCTGAGGGCTTCTCCACCTTCGCCGGCTCTGCGGGCGCGGGGGGTATAAGACGCTCACGAACTGCGCTACCTATCTTTTGCGCCACATTGGCAATCGCCGCGATATACGCCGTATTTGGATCCTCCGAATCGCGCAGGCGTCCCTGCCCGCTCTCCGCCAGCGAGACTACCACTGTGTTATCCGCTACCTGGACGAGATCCAGGCTGACCGTGATCGTTGCCTGTTTAGTGGTGGGGTCATATCGGAATTCCGCGATAGTGCCTGCCAGCGCGTAATCCACATCAAGGATCTGCCCGATGCGGGCAGAGCGCCATGTGCCGTCCGCCTCTTTGACATTGAAGGGTGGGTTCAGGCGGTCACGGCGCAGGCGGTTCTCATCCAGCGCGCGTCGCACCGCGGGGTTCGTCTCCTTGAAGCGCATCACATAAAGCCCTGGTATGTCCTTGAGTTGGGCATATAAGGCGTTCATCAACTCGACATTCAGGTTGAAGTCGGGTGGCTGCTCAATGCCGCTGGCAATCTCAAAGGGGAAAATAACCAGTTCGCGCGTGGGCTGACCCACAGCAACGAGCAGCAAGCTACTCAGTAAAGCCCCGATAAACACGATTTTTTTCACCGATGAACCTCCTTGTGGTGGGGGCAGCGCCTCGCTGCCCCCAGAGAGTTAGCGGGTGACGATGAGCGGTCGCACAGCACGCGCCACCTGCCCCTCCGAATCACGCGCTTCGACCTGCACGCGATAGGTGCCCGGTGGCACGGCGCGCCCTTCGTTATCGCGCAGGTTCCACACAACCATGTTCACCCCGCGGGTGGCGGCGCGTCCGCGTTGCAGACTGGCAATCACCCGTCCATCCGCGCCCAGAATCGTCACATCGGTTTGCGCGTCCTGCGCCAGCACATAGGAGATGGAGACGCTTCGGACATCGCGTCCCACAGCACCAACATTGATGCTGGTGATGAGTGCGCCACCGCGTGCGCCGCGCTCCACCGTCAGCGTGAAGCGATTGCGCCCGCTGGATATGAAGCGGTATTCGGGCGTGTGGCGCAGGTCCACAGTACGCCCTGTGCTTTGGTCAGTTAGGCGCAGGCGGTAGCCAGCGGGCACGGTGCGTACATTGGGCGCACGCAGGCGAACCTCCTCGCCCACAGGCGCCTCCACCAGCAGTTCGAAGGTGTGGCGTCCCACCGAGGCAGGGCGCACATCTTGCATCAGCGGCACGCCCGCTTTGAGGAGGGTCAAACGCACGGGCACCTCTGCCAGCGGTGCGGGTGGTTCCTCTACCTCGCCTGCTGAGCGACCGCTGGTGATGCCAATGTAGTTCTGGCTATCCTCCCCACGCGCCGTGCGCGCAATCAGCTGTAGGCGCCACTCGTTGGGGTGATTCGTTGTCTCATTCTGACTGCGCGGCGCACCGCCAAATCCTGTACCAGGCAGAAACACGGGTGGGAACACCAGCTCAATGTCATCGTTGCACTTAATCCAGTAGCCCCGATGCGGGATAAGCGGTGTGTTCGGGTCCGAAGTAAATTTATATTCACCAGAGAACTCATCCCAGTAATAGATGACACTACGAATCACGCCGCGCTGCGACGCCTCGAAGAAGCTCAGGCTGGTGCGCGGGTCGCTCGCGCTCACCACCACAATCTGTCCCAGCACCAGCGGGTAGGGATAGGGGTTGCCAATTTGGTTCCAACCCCGATTCAGGCGGATAGGCACGCTGGCAGTGAACACTGCTTGCGGGAAGCGCACCCGACTCAGCGTGATATTGGTGCCCTCGTTCGGCAGATAGAGCCAGAATCCCATGCCGGGTTGTAGTGTGTCAATCGTCTCGTAGACCTCCCGATCGGGATTCCAGCGTTTTGCCAGATAGGTGCCTTCAGGCAGCCCCAGCACATCGACCAGCGGCGCGGCAGTGTCGAAGGGGATAGAGATGATTTGGAATCCCTTCCTCAGTTCACGGCTTGCGGTCGCCGAGATGAGGATCGTGCGACTGACGGTCTTGGGTGGCGCGGGCGGCGCACTCACCGAGACGCGGAGCGTGGCGAACCCCACTGCCCGCGGATCGGCGACCACGCGCCATCGTACATAGCTTGTGGATTCAGGCGGTATGGAGGCGATGGGCTTTGTGCGCGACTCACCTGCCGCCAGCGTGATACCTGCAGGCAGCGACAGATCCACGGTCACATTCCGCAGATCCACCTCCTTGCCCACCACATGGAACATGTTGGTGACCGCCGCAATCACCTCGAACACGCCCCCATTTGCCAACTGCGAAAGATCACGCTGATTTGGCTCAATCACGGGCAGTGTCTCAACGCCCAAAGCAATCGGAGGTTGCACATCGATGTTTACAGGGGTCATCGTCACATAGAAGACGAAGATACGCTCCTGCCCTGGTGCAAAGCTGCGCGGACTTGTAAAAAGATTGATCGCCACATCGCCGATGAAGCTATCTGGGAACAGCAAGGGATCCCAGTTTGTAGTTGCTTGAATAAAGAACCACTCACCGAATACAAGGCGTTCGATGGGGGTGGCATCCTCGAAGCCGGTGGTGGGGCGCAGGATATACCGCGATGCGCCGTTTAGGTCGCCGCGCGCGAGATAGAACTCGACGGCGGGCGGCACCTGAACTCCACGCAGATCGGTGTCCACGCGGATGGGGCGCTGACCATATACATAGACATAGGGGGGCAGCGAGGCGCCGTTGGTATCGACCCCTTCTTCCACACCGACCTCCACATCGGAGGCTAAACGCAGCGTTAGGGACGCTGGCTCCGTACCCGAGTTGCGCACGCGCAACTCGATCCGCACTACCGTTTGAATTAGCTCAATGCGCATATCGGTCTGCCAGCCCTCCACATACCACTGGCGACGAATATAAACACCGCTCGCGCCTGGCCAGGAGCGATCAAAAACGACATTGGGTGCGCCCGCTGAGCGTCCCCATACATAGGTGCGCGTCTGGTTGTTGCGCGTCTCGCGCATACTGATATAAATCCCACCCGGATAGACCCCCCAGGGGTAGCCAGAGGTCATCGCGATGTTCGCGTCACGCAGCAGGCTCGTGCCCCCTGTCGTGCCAATCTGGATGCTACCTTCCGCCTGAAGTGTGATGCAGGGGGTGCTGGTCATCGGAAAACAACCAGTGAGCCACTGGATGGTGCCAGATAACCCTAAGGTAGCTCCAAGTATCCCGTTGGTCACAGAAATATGAGAGTAATCATCACTTACGGGATTTTGAGCGCATTGATTATTCTGGAAACAGCAGCAGGGCAGCGTGAAGGGGTTGTACACACGCTGTCCATGCACAGGCAGCAGGCTGATGAGGCCTGCAAGAGGTCCGACGATCCATCCAACAGTTCTGAACCGCTTCATCTTCTCTCCTCCATTAGCGGGTGATCACGAGCGGGCGCACAGCACGCACGATTTCGCCCTCTTCGCCCGTCGCCACCACCTGAACCTGATAGGTGCCAGGGGGCACGGCGACACCCGCATCGGTGCGCCCTGTCCAGGTAACGGTGTTCAGCCCCGCGGCGCGTGTGCCACCTGCCAAGCGCGCGATGGTTCTACCTACAGCATCTTGAACCAGCACCTGCACGCTGGCGGAGGCGTTTAGCGCATACTGAATGGTCACCTGATTGCCGCGCGTGTTGATCACATTCAGGTTTGTGATGCGCAGCTGGCTCAGGCGGGCAGGCTGCGCCTCTATCACGAAGTGTCGCCGGCTGTTCTCATCGGTGCGGAAGGTGTAAGCGCTCTGGCGATTCATGGCGATGCGCTGTCCTGTCAGGCTATCAATGAGGGTGAGGCGTATGCCCGAGGGCAGAGGCACTTCTTGCTGCCAGCGAAGCGTAACCTCCGCATTAGGTCTATCGGTGGCGATTTCCAGCTCCCAGCGCATGGGGCGTTTGCTCGCGCGACGCAAGTCTTGAGCAAGCGCGGCACGACTGCGCGGCTCGATCACGCGCAACTGCACATAGGACTGGAAGCTGGGCGGCTTTTCTACATCCTCGCTGCCCATCTCGTCGCGTGCGGATGCGCTGACACCGATGAAGTTGTTAGCATCCTCTCGGTCGCCGCTGCGAGCGATGAGCCGGATCAGCCAGCCGTCACGCGTTGGCGGGCTGACACGCGGGTTGTCAGACACCTCGTTCTGGCTGCGAGTCGTGCCCAGTGGTGGCACAATCAGCGTGCAGGGTTTCAGCACGCGAATCCAGTGTGCCTGCCACGGCAGCAGCTCACCCAAGGGTGCGGTACGCCAAGTGTATTCACCCGTGAGTGCGATATACCGATAGATTTGCGGGCGAATGTACCCTTTGTCCGTAGCTTCGGCTATAGTGAATCGTTGTCGCACGCCTGCCTGCCCCTCCACTTCGATTTCGCATGCACTCCAGGGAACGCTATAGGGGAACGGGTTGCCTACCATATTCCATCCTGGCTCCAGCGGGATCAGGTAGGCAGTGTTCGGATCGATGAACTCATCCCCCAGGATGAAAGTAGGAGCGTTGGTGCGCAGGAAGTAGCCCAGTCCGCGCGGGGGCGTGGGGATATTGCTGCCTTCGGGACGCACGTTCACACCGGGCGGGTTGAAGCTGGCTTCTGGTTCGCGCACGCCGCTGCCTGAATAGCGGGCGTAGCGTCCCTGCGAAGGCAGGTAGCGTGCCAGAATAGCATCGGCACCGAAAATCTCCTCTGGCCGTCGATCCACGCGATAGGGCGTGGCGAACATCGCCAGTCCTGCAGGCTGGGTGCGCGGGCGTACAATAATGGTGGAGGTCGCACTGGCAGGGTTGCCATCCTGCCCGACCGCTGTCACACTGAAATCGAATCGCCCCTCACCTGGTGCCACCAGCTCATAGCCTGCAATCGTGATCGTTCTTCCATCGGGCGAGACGCTCGCAAACGGTTGCCACTGCGCGCGGGGGATCTCTTCGCCCATGAAGAAGAGCCGAATTTGTGGGATCGTACTGCGCCGCACCACTACATGGATGCGCATGCGCTTTGTGTCGGTCAAGGCGTTGTTCACGGGATTCACGATGGTCACACTGGCACCACCGAAGCCGCGTACGGCGGCCCCCACATCGATAATGCCCCATCCCAGTTCAGGATCGGGCACCGTGCGCCCCATCGGGTTCGCGGTTTCCTGCAAGGCTTCCTGGGCGGGTGGAATCGGGTCATTGGGACCATGCACGCGCGCTCCAGCGGAGATCACCAGAGCGACCGCTGCGCTCACATAGGGGGTGGCTATGGAAGTACCTACTTGGTATTCATACCGTCCCCCAACATCGGTTGTGAGGATGCCATCCCGGAGGCTGGTCTGGAAATCGCCCCCCGGCGCCGCCAGGTCGATTCGCCCATAATTCGAGTAAGATGCCTTCGCGCCAGTCGGGCCAACAGCGGAGACCCGGATCACATTCTCAAAGTCGGATGGGTAGAACGGCCTATCAGTGTTGTCATTGGCGGCGCCACCAACAAGCACCACGCCGCGTTGATACATCTGCTGTAGCAAGTTGTTCTCCTGCGGATCGGCGAAATAGCTGCCGAAACTCATGTTAAGCACATGAATAACCTGATTGCCACTACTGTCGCGCGCATTATCAATAATGTATTGCATTGCTCGCAAAATATTGGCGAGGGGCAGTCCACCATCGAGACTGGTAGTTTTGAGGGCGACTACTGTTACACCTTCCCAGCAGAGTCCGGCAATGCCGATGCCGTTGTTGGTGCTGGCTGCCGCCACCCCCATCACCGCTGTGCCGTGAGACGAGAACACGCCCGGCCCGGGGTTGATATTTTCGTTAGGTGGGTCCGCTTCAAAGTTGCGCGAGAGGGGGTCGAAGCGGGCAGTGAGATCGGGATGGTTGCGCTCGAAGTTGGTATCGAGAATAGCGATGCGAACCCCTTGCTGCCCTTTCTCCTGATCCCATGCTTCCGGGGCACGAATCATGGGCAGCGCCCACTGATCACCATACCGTGGGTCGTTGGGCACATCCAGCGGGCGGCGAATCCAGTGCGGGCGAATGTACAGCACCTGTGGATCGGTTTTGAGCTGGTCGACCGCGCGTTGCACCCGTTCGAGCAGTTGGGTCGGGGTGGCGCCCTGCTGGTCGCGCAAGCGCAGCACATAGGTATCGGGCACACTAATGGGGTACAAATCGGCTCCGACACCGCTGGCTAAGGCGCGCACCTTTTCGATAGGTACACCCGCCCGCATAGTCAACAGCATCTCACCCGGCACCACATCATCGGGTGTAAGCGTCTGTGCCGATGCACACCCAACGAGCAGTATCCATCCAAGCCACAATCGCCACATCGCTTTCATTAGCTTCCCTCCCGATATGCTCTCACCTTTGCTTAGCCAACGATTCAGACGCTCAAAGGGGGGCTGCCGTTTCGGGAACTATCCCGAAACGGCATTTTGAAACCAGCCCCCATCAAGGCGCAGGGGGCAGCTCCTGCGTGGTGAACTCAAAGGGTCGGCTCCACACATAGCGCAATCCACCCGGTCCGGGGATAGGTCCTGGGTTATCGTTCAGGTTGCGTGCGCCCACGCGCCAGTAGAGCGTGATGCGCTGCCCAACCAGCCCTAGTCGTGCGAGCAGCCCCGTTTCGATATTGATTCGATCCGTGCTGACAGGGCTGCCGCCCGCTGCGGTGGAGAGGATCTCAGGCGAGACGAAGGTGCGGTTGCGGTCACGGAAGGTGGGGTCTGTGGAGACCTCGATGCGATAGGCATTGGCACCCTCCGCGGCTAACCAACTGAAGAGCACCTCTTTCGGGTTCACATCCTCGCTGCGCTGGGGAGGAGTCAGCAGCTGGACAGGGGCGATTACCGTCGCCTGCCCAGAGCGCACGCGGTCGGATAGCAGGAAAATGACCTGTGTTTGCCCGCCACCTCCGCCACCACCGCCCGCCACATCGCGCACCTCGCGATAGACCAACGCCAGCTGGTAGGTGTAGGAGCGTCCGGGCGCCACACCTGGCGCGGGGTTGTCCTCTTCCAGCGTTTCGAGCGACAGGTCTTCCGCGCCTTCGCGTGGCAGGCTAGCATAGCTCAGCGCGCGGGGAATGGTGGTGTCGATGAAAAAGTGCTGATTGCCCGGCACCACGCCCACTGGGATCATATTGCCGTTATCATCGAGGTTAATAAAATCGGAGCGGAAAATTTGCCACTGAATCTGGTCGCGCACGCTTTTGGCAAACAGGGTGGTTTTCCACGAGATGCGCACGATGGGGTCAAAGTTGCCATCGGTGCCCGCTTCGGCAATCACATCCTGCACAGGGGTGTTGCCCCCCGAGGAGGCGCGTGCCACACCGAAGGCGATCAGTCCTAAAACCAGGAGGGGCCCGAGCATGCGCAGTGCTTTGTTGCGCTCAGCACGGGTGCGGGGTTCCTCCTTGACGACCTTGCCCGCTTTGACCTTCACGGTGGGTACTTCGAACACGGCGCGCGCCTTGTCTTCAGACTGGATGCCCTTCAGCGACTGAATGATGACCCCCACGGCGTCGCTATCAGATACCTCGGTGATGCGGATGCGCCCCACTTCCTCGCCCTGGCGAATGACGATCATCTCCATGCCGGGCTTCAGTCCGCCGCGGATGCCGCGATTCAGCAGCACCTCTTTGCCCGCGCGGGTGGTCAGCACGGTCGCTT
The DNA here is from genome assembly GCA_039630445.1 of Armatimonadota bacterium. Lineage (GTDB taxonomy): Bacteria > Armatimonadota > Fimbriimonadia > Fimbriimonadales > GBS-DC > HRBIN15. The sequence goes on along the minus strand of JBCNVA010000037.1, from coordinate 4,330 downwards.
CGGGGATGGTGTAGTTCTGGATGGTGCGCACCGCCTCAAACGCGGCGTTGCGAATCGCCTCTAACACGAGGGTATCCTCGTCGCCACTATAACCGGGGCGGGGGTTGCTGAAACCAGTCACCACCGCGCCGTTCACCGGTTCGCCCGAGGCGATGTCGATCACCTTCACGGTGAGTGTGACCTGCGCCTGTTTGGGTGATCCGACAAAGGTCACTGCCTCCACAGTGCCCACTACGATCGATTCGAGTTGCAAAGCGCGTCCCAGGCGCAGATAGCCCGTTTTGCTCAGTGGAGGTGCTAAGTCAAGGTCTTTGAGCTGCTGTTCAATCTCGCCGCGTGCCAGCACCTCGTAGCGCCCCGTTTTCTGGAACTCGCTCGCCACGGCATCGGTGGCGGCGCGGGCGATGCTTGCCCCGCCGTAGCCGCTGCGGTTCTCGAAGTCAACAACGGCGATGCGTGGCAGCTGCACGATTTGTGTTTGTGCTCGCAGCACACTCAGCGGTTGCAGCAGCCAGATAAGGAGCATGCTGGCGACGCCCGCCATGCTCCCGCGTGTTGCCCAGATTCGTCGCTTCCGTGTTTTCACTCTGGTCGCTCCTCCTATCGTTAGTTTATTTTCTCCAATAAGCGAGTCTCTCCTGTTGCGTGCTTTACGAGTTTATCGGGTCAGGATGACGGTCGTGGCAGCGCGTGCCACCTGTCCATCCTCACTGACCGCCTGAATTTCGACGGTGTAGGCGCCGGGGGGTAGCGCGATGCCCTGTTGGTCGCGCCCATCCCAGCTCACCTGCTGGACACCTGCGCTGCGTCCAGCGCTGTGCATCAGCTGGCGCACAATCTTACCACCTGCCAGCACCTTCACCTCGACGCTCGCTTCGCCTGTCAGGGTGAAGGCGATGGTGCGCTGATTGCCGCGCCCGCCCGTCACCTGCACATTTGTGATGCGCAGCAGCCCTGCGCTCGATGCCATCTCGATTCGGAATCGGCTGACGCCTCCCTGCGGGCTGCGGAAGGTGTAGGCACCGGTGGTGCGCAGGTAGCGTCGCGCACCCGTCTGCAGATCGATTAGCACCGGGTTCACCGAACGCGGTAGCTGATGGATATTGGGCCAGCGCAGGGTTATCTCGCGACCCGGCTGGGTGGTCTCTACGGTGAACTCCCAGCTCGCACTGCGCGTGGACGCCTGCACATCGACGCCGTAGAACCCACTTTGCGCGCCCCAGTTCAGGCGCGGTATGCTGATGTAGACATAGTCGCGCCCGACGGGCGGCGGCTTGAGCAGGTCATGCTCCACATCGTAGCCGGGCGACGCGCTGCGCGAAACGCCGATATAAGCCTGATCGCTCAGCTCGCCCGACTGCACCTGCAGCGTCAGCGTCCAGCCCGACGGTATGGGCGAGGTGATGCTGCGACTCGTGGCGGAACGCGCCCGCGCCGACGGCGGAATGATCAGTGTGGTGTCCCGATAGGCGTAGACCCAGTAGCCTTCCCAGATGCGCATACGGCGGGTCACATTGTAGTTGCCGAAGGCGTAGCCCCACAGCGCGTTCGCAATAATCTGCTTGCCCACTGCGGTGGCGTTGGAGATAGGCGCATTAGTATCCGGATCGATTACTTGGGTTTGCTCCCAGTCGATGTCGAAGCGGAACGGCGTGCCGATGAGGTTCCAGCCCTTGCGCAGCCGAATCTCAAAGTTGCGCGTCTCGTCTGCTGGCGTCCCCTCTATGGCTAAGGGCAAATCTGTCGTGGTTTCAATAAAGTAGCCGCGTCCCAGCACGAAGCGATTGGCAGGGGCATCGGGATAGAAGATGTAGCGGTTGGTCGCCGTGTCCCAGGTGAAGAAGCGGAAGTTCGGGTACTGGCGCTTGTCGGGTGGTACATCCAGCAGATCCGCCACATCCTGCGTGTAGTCGAAGGGAGCAGAGACCAGATAGCGCCCTCGGAAGAAGGTGCGCAGCGGCTGTGACTTGAATTCAGGCACGGTGGTCGTCTGGTTCGGATTGACCGTGATGGTGCGCGTGGGCGGTTCGAAGGTGAAGCCCGTTTTGCGCGGGCGCACCTCGTAGTCACCCGGCTCCACTGTGTCGATGGTGTAGTTGCCGTTTGCGTCTGTGGTGGCGGTATAGACCACTGTGCCTGCAAAGAGGATTTCAACCGTTACGCCCGGTTCGGGGGCACCACCAAACTTGCGCACGATCCTGCCCGTCACGCGACCGGGCGGTAGCTTCGCTAGCTGGAAGTTGACCTCTATTTCGCCTTCGCGCGGTACATTGACGGTCTGGGTGCTGGGGGCAAAGCCCGGGGCAGTGGCGGTCACCTGATACTCACCGCCGGGCACCTGGAAGCTGTAGTTGCCGTTCGCGTCGGTTAGGGCAAAGCCGCGCTCCACATTATTGGCGACGGCGACGACGCGCGCGCCCTGAATCGGCTGCCCGTTATCGGCGCGCGTGACACGCCCGCGAATAGTGCCCGGCAACGGCTCCAGCACGAAGTCCTCTGGGAGAGCAGTGGTCTGCCCGCCCTGCACCTGCACATTGCGGAACACGCCATTCGGCTGCGGGCGCACCGGCGGCAGAGTATAACCGCCAAACACCACGGAAACAACTGTCACATTCCAGTTGCCCACAGGCACGCGCGGGATCAGGAAGGTGCCGTCAAGATCGCTTAGCGTCGTCACAGACAGCTGCGGATCCTCGACACTGGTCGCTTGAACCACTGCATAGCGAACGGGTTGGTTGTTAATATCGATCACGCGCCCGCTGATTTGCCCGGGCGGGATTTTGAGCATGACCAGATTCACGGCGGTATCTTCCGCCACTAGCACCACGGTCTCTGGGTGCTGCACTCGATAGCCGGGGCGAACCGCATCAATCAGGTAGATGCCTGGCTCCAAGCCGAAGATGGTGTATTCTCCTGCCGAGTCGGTGATGGCGTAGCCTGCCTCTACACCCAGAAGGCTGGGGGGCTGCAGCCCTGTGACTCGCACGAACGCGCGCGGCAGCGGTCTGAAGGTGCGCGTTTCAGGATCGTACTCCAGCACGCGCCCACGCAAGATGCTATGTGTCATCCACGCATAGGCGTTATGCAGCACCTTGTTGCGGAAGGAACTGCACCAGATTACATTGCCAATTTGCTCATAGCCTGAGTCGACCCCTTCCAGTCCGAAGGCGAAGAAAGCGATTTTCGATCGGTTCGTGGGGTTCTCATAGTAGGTGCCTGCACGCTGACGATCCGGGTCGTTGCTGATGCCCGGATTGGTGTATTTGTAGGGAGCGCGGTTGTCAGGCGTGGTGAACACCGTATCGAGCCAGATCTGGTTCCAAGCGCCATCGCTGTTGATGCCAGGCTGTCCGGGAGGCGTGATGCGCAAGATGGTCCCATCAGGCAACAGGGTTGCCGGGTCAGCAATCTGCAGCTCATCAGGCGTGGTCTTGACACCGCCATCCACGATAAACCAAATCGGGATGCCGCCCGGGTTGAAGGCGATGGGGTTAGGATCGAAGGTGGTTGGGTCAAGCGCACCGGGGCGATCTGGGTTGAATTCGAGTTCGTCAGCGTCCAGCTGATGGCGCAAGCGGATGTATGGCTGCGGCAGGAACACATCCTGCGCCGTGTCGAAATCGTACTGTGCCTGCAGTATCTGCTGTAGGAACTGGTTAGAAAGCCCTCCGGCGAGGCTCAGCGCCCAGGCGACATCCTGCCCGCTGACCACCAGTCGCCCCGCAGCTGCCAGGAAGTTGCGCAAGGTGGCCTGGACTTCGGGGTCTAACAGGTGTCCGGGACCCGCCCACAGGTCGCCCGTGTAAGGGCTTGCCCAGACCACGATGCGCTCTGCGTGCAATTTGGTGCGCGAGCCGCCCCTCAGATCCGTTGGCTCCTGTTCATAACGCGGTAGGTAGCCTGCCAGTACCTGGGGCGGAATCGGATTGCGGCACTGCACGCGCCAGATGTCGTACAGGTTGCCATAGGTGGTGTTGCCGCCCAGCGTATCGGAGCGAATAGTAGCCAGAAACACCGTTGGGCTGGGAATCGCGCCGTCGCCAATAATCGGGACCCCCGCTGGGTTGATCGCGATGTCGTAGGGAGGCTTGCCCGTTGGGTTGTCAGTCCAATAGCTTTCCACAGGCAGCCAGGTGGGGCGTCCCCCTGCCGAATCGGGGCTGCCGATGAAGTCGATGCGGTTCTGCACGAACATCTGCCCTGCCGCGTAGTCCGAGACCAGCAGAATCTTGTTCGCGCCCACGAACCGCTTCGTGGTGAAGCCAGAGATGTTGTCGTAGATGAATTCGTTGCCCGCATTATCGCGCACAATCACATCCAGATAGAAGTC
>JBCNVA010000036.1:0-11953 GCA_039630445.1 Armatimonadota bacterium | reverse complement strand
ACAAGTCAGCGCCTGCCCAGAACGCGCCGAAAAACGCGCCCCCTAAAGAAGGCAGCCTCCGCGTCAAGGGCGAGAGCATCCGATTCTTTTCGCGGGGCGAGGGCACGCTTACCATCAAGGGGCACGGTTTCGTGCTGGTGGGCGACCTGCAGGGCGAGATTATCCCTCAGGGCTTCCGTGAACTCAAAAAGCTCCCGCGCGGTGTGACGCTCGACCCGCCGATGGACAAGCGCATCCGTATCTTTCACGGCAAAGGCACTATCACCATCAAAGGCAAATACGACTCGATGAAGGTCGCCCTGCACACCGCAGAGATCGAGTTTCGTGGTGGTGCGAGCTTCGATATTCAAGGGGTTGGCAAAGGTGTGCGCGACGGCAGGGAGGAAGTGGTGCTTTATCCTTCAGCAGTGTTCACCCTGATCGTGCCTAAGCCCGAAGGGCAAGCCCAACCGCAGGCTGAGGAACCCAAGTCTGTTCCAGAAGTGCGACCTCTGCAGCCTAAAGCACCTCAGCAACAACCCAACAAGAAAGAAGCGGCGAAGTAGCGAAGTGGTGAACCTGTCAGGTCGTTCAGAAAGTGCAGGGATGCTATGCGACTGCTGGAGCTGGAGTTAGAAAATTTTCGGCAGTATGAGCGTGCGGTCGTGCCCTTCGACACGGGCATCACGGCGATTGTGGGCGCGAACGGCGCGGGCAAAACCACTCTTGTGGAAGCGGTGCTGTGGGCGCTCTATGGGTCAAGCGCGGCGCGCGGCACCAGCGAGACCCTGCGCTTCATGTGGTCGCAGGGCGGTGCAAAAGTGCGTGTCCGCCTCGATTTCCAGCTGGGACACAGGCTCTATCAGGTCACGCGCACCGAAAAAGACGCCTTGCTTGTTCAGATCCAAAACGGCACTCCACAAAGCCTCGCACGCGGCACACGCGCCGTGACTGAAGCGGTGCAGCACCTGCTGGGCATGACCCTCAATCAGTTCCAGACCAGCTTCTGCGCCCGCCAGAAAGAGCTGGAGTTTATGAGCTATGCGCCCGAACGCCGCCGCGAGGAGATCAGCCGCATGCTGGGCTATGAACGCATCGGTGCCGCCCTCGACGAAATCGCACAGCAGACCAAGAGCCTCAGCGCAGAGGTAGCGGGACTGCAGCAAGGGCTGGGCGACCGCACCCTCGTCGAGCAACAGATTCAGGAGACATGCCAGACGATTGCCCAGCGCGAACGCGAAGTCGCAATCACTGAGCAGCAACTTGCCACCGCCCGCGCCCAGCTGGAGGAAGCGACCCATCAGCTGCGCGAGGCACAACTCAAAAAGCAGGCACACGATGCGCTGCAAAACCAGATCCAGCTGCTCCAAACCCAGGCGCAAGGCATCGAAGGGCGTATTCAGCAGCTGAAGGTGCGCTGGGCGCAGATCCAAGAAGCAGGCAAACGCCTGAAGGCACTCAAGCCGTACCTGCAACGCTATCAGCAGGTGCAGCAACGGCTCCACGAGCTGGAGGCGCTCGCCCGCAGCGAGCAGCAGCGTGCCGCCCTGCGCGCCCATATCGAAGGGCTGCTGCGCCAAAGCGAGCAGCTCCAGCAGCAGCTGCATGAATTCGCCCAAAAGGCGGAGCGACTCCAGCAGCTCCAGCCCCTTGTGCAACAGGCGCAGCAGTTAGAAGCCCAGCTCAAGCAACTGCGCCAGCAAGCCGCCAAAGCTGCCCAGCGCGCCCAGCTCGAAGCGCAGCGAAATGCCCTGCTGGAGCGCATCGATGCCCTACAAGCCCGCCAAGGGGAAGCGGACGAACTCGCCCAGCAAATCAAGCATGCCGAGGCGCAGATGCGCCAGCTGGAGGAGCAACGCGCAGCGCTGCAGGCGACCCTGGAGCAGCTGACCCAGGAATGGCATGCCCAACGCGCCGATGCCGAAGCCAAATTAATAGCGCAGCAAGCCGCCCTTGCCCAGCTCGAACAGCGCTATCAGCAGCTCGTGGCGCTTGGTGCGGAGAGCGAATGCCCCACCTGCGGGCAGCCGCTGGGCGACGCCTACCAGCGCGTCCTTGCCGAGGTGCAAAACGCCTTAGAGGAGGCGACGCGCACCCTGCACTCGCTGCAAGACGCGCATCAAGCCGCCCAGCAGGAGCCTGAGGCGATCGCTACCTGCCGCCAACAGCTGCAGCAGCTGGAAGGCGAGCGTGAGGCACGCCTTCAGCACCTCTCCAGCTTGCAAGTGCAACACAAAACCCTGCAGGCGGAACTGAAGGAGCTACCCACCCTGCAGGCGCAAGCGGATAAACTACGCGCCCAAATCGAGCAAATCCCGCCTTATGACCCTGAACAGGAGCGAAGCCTTAGCGAACAGCTGGAGCATCTGCGCCCCGCCTGCGAAGAGGCACAAACGCTCACTGTACAGCTAAAGGAAAAGTCGCGCGTGGAACGCGAGCTACAAACCCGACAGCGTGAACTGCACCAGAAGGAGCAGGAACTCGCTCGCCTGCCCGAAGGCTATGACCCTGCTGAGCATGAGCAGCTACAGCACGAAATGGAGCAATTGCGCCCACTTTATGAGGAGGCGCTCCAGCTTCGCACCATTCTAAATGAAGAGCCGTCCGTCCGAGAGCAAATCGAGCAGACCAAGCAGGAGAAAGCGGAGACCGAGGCGCGGCTCGCTCAGGCGTATGCCGAGCTTCAGGCGCTGGGCTTCTCAGAAGTGGAGTATGAACAGGCAACAGAGCGCTATCAGCAAGCCGACGCGCAGGTGCGGGCATCGGAAACCCAGCTCGCTTCGCTTCAAGCCGAGCTGCAGAGCTATCAGCAACACCTTCAACAGCTCCATGCACAACTTGCCCAGATTCAGGAGCGCGAGGAGCTACTCAAGCGCAAGCAGCAAGAATGGCTCCTGCACGACACGCTGCGCAAGGCGATGCAAGCCTTTCGCACTGAACTCAATCAGCAGCTGCGCCCCACCCTCGCCAGCTACGCCACCGAGTTCCTGACCCACCTCACGAACGGGCGCTACACCCAGCTGGAGCTGGACGAGGAGTACCGCTTCCACCTCATCGATGACGGCATGCGCAAGGCGGTGATCTCTGGAGGCGAGCAAGATATCGTGAACCTCTGCATGCGCCTCGCGCTGGCGCGACTCATCACCGAACGCGCAGGGCAACCCCTCTCGCTGCTGATCTTAGATGAGGTGTTCGGTTCGCTCGATACCGACCGCCGCCAGAATGTGCTGACACTGCTGAACAACCTGCGCGACTGGTTCGAGCAGATTTTGATCATTTCCCATATTGAAGACATCAACGAGGCGGCAGACCGCACGCTCTATGTGGTGCGGGATGAGCGCACGCGCGCCAGCCGAGTGTTCCAGCGCACCGCCGAGACCCTGCCCGATCTCTCTGAATCGCCAGACCTGTCCGACTTATAAGAGGTATACTCCCTGAGGGTGATCCCGATGACAGCGCCAGCAACCCAGCAGGAAATCGTCTATCCTGAGACCGATGGGCAGCCGATGGCAGAAAATACGAAACAGTTTGAGTGCATCACCACGCTCAAGGGCAATCTGGATCGCGTGTTTCTGCATGACCCGAATGTGTTCGTGGCGGGCGACCTGTTCTGGTATCCCGTCGAGGGGCGACCCGACATTCGTCAGGCGCCCGATGTGATGGTGGTGTTCGGGCGTCCCAAAGGGCATCGGCGCAGCTACCTGCAGTGGCAAGAAGCAAACATCCCGCCGCAAGTGGTGTTCGAAATCGCCTCGCCGGGCAATCGCCCAGAGGAGTGGGAGCAGAAGTTCCGCTTCTATGAGGAGTATGGCGTACAGGAGTACTACATCTATGACCCAGAGGCAAGCGTATGGCAGGGCTGGATTCGGCGCGGTTCAAAGCTGGAGCCAATCCAGAAGATGGTCGGATGGGTCAGTCCTCTGTTGGGGGTGCGGTTTGGGAAGGCAGATGGCACGGAGATGGGGCTGACCGCGCCTGATGGCTCACCTTTTTTGAGCTTTACCGAGCTGGCGCAGCGTGCCTATCGCCTCGCCCAGCGCCTGCGCGAGTTGGGCGTCAACCCCGACGAGATTTAGAGGTTGCCCCATGCGCGCTTATCGGCTGATTGCGCCTGGGATGATGCGCCTGCAGGAGATCGAAACGCCCACCCCCCGCGAGGGCGACGCGCTGATCCGTGTCCACGCCTGCGGCGTGTGCGGTACTGATCTGCACCTGAAGCAGCGGGGGCATCACGACTGGCGCGGCGACGCGCTCACGCTGGGACACGAAATCGTGGGTGAAATCGTCCAACCCGCCAACCGTGCAGGCGAATGGGTCGTTGTTGATCCCCAGATTGTGTGTGGCGCCTGCTTCTACTGCCGCCGAGGGCGACTGAACTTGTGCGAGCAACTGGAGCATATCGGCATCAGTGTCGATGGCGGCTTTGCCGACTATTTGCGCGCCCCATTGCGTAACCTCTACCGACTGCCCGAGGGTGTTGCGCCTGAAAATCGCTGGCAATTTGCGCTGGTGGAGCCTGTAGCGACCTGTGTCGCCGCGATGAATCTGGCGAATCCGCGCCCAGATGAGAGCGTCGCTGTCGTTGGGCTGGGCTTTTTCGGGCAGGTGTTTTTGCAGCTGGCGCGCCTATGGGGCGTGCAGCGACGGTTCGGACTGGATCCGCTCCCGCAACGGCGTGAAGTGGCGCAGCAACTGAGCCAAGCCGAAGTGTTCGATCCCTCAGCGGAGAGTGCCAAACTGCCCGAAGCGAATGTGGTTATCGACGCCGCTGGCTCGCCCACTGCTGCAGAGACTTGCGTACGGATTGCAAGCAAGGCAGGGCGCATTATCGTATTCGGCTACCGCCCTGAACCGGTGCAGCTCGACTGGTACGCCATCACGCTGAAGGAGTTGACCGTGGTCGGTTCGCGCTCCAGCAACCACGCATGGGAACAGAGCCTGCATTTGGTGGCGTCTGGCTTGCTGCAGCTGCGTCCGCTCGTCCACCTTTACGCTTTTGACGAGGCGGACGAAGCGTTCCGCGCTGCTGAACAGCGCGAGGTGTTCAAGCCTATACTGCTGCTATGAGGCTTTCTGCAGCGGGATGCGCACGCGGAAAGTGGTGCCCTTGCCCGGCTGGCTGGTGGCGTCCCAGTGCCCCTTGTGTGCCAGCACCGCGTTGCGAATAATGCGCGTGCCCAGTCCCGTGCCGCCCGCTTTGCTGCTGGAGGCGCGCCCTTCCAGAATCTCGCGCACGCGGTAGCTGGGCATCCCTTCGCCTGTGTCGCTCACCTCCAGCCCCAGATAGAGATGCCCCCCGCCGTTATCCTCCAGATGCGCGCGCACCGTCACTGTGCCACCGGGTGGCGTCGCCTCGATCGCATTATGCAGCAGGTTGTAGACCATCCGCTCGATGAGGAACTTGTCCAGCATGGCGAGCGGGGTCGGCTTGATGTCCGATTTAAGGGTGACTCGCTTCTGACGCGCCAGTGGCTCGATGGCATGCACGCGCGATTCGACAATCTCGGCGAAGGAGTGCGGCTCCAGATTCGCCTCCGTGCTGGCGCCCTTGATGGCGTCGGCGACCAGCTGCGTGTCGCGGTATACTTCGATCGTTGCGGTGTGGATTGCACCAAACGCCTCCTGCATGAGCATATACGCTTCGGGATGGACTCGTGCGATCTCACTGAGATAGGGATCCAGCGTGGTGAGCCAGCCCAGCACCACATTCACCTTGTTCTTGATGTCATGCGCCATCGCGCCCATCGTCTCGGCTAAGTGTGCCAGCTCCGCGTCGCGGGCGAGCCGCGCGTTCTGGATGGCTAACGCGGCAATATCGGCGATAATGCCCGTCATCGCCAAGTCGTCCTCTGTAAAGACGCCATGCCGGCGGTTCACCAGCTGCATCACGCCCAGCCGCTCGCCTTCGGCGCCGCGCATCGGCACGGTCAGCAGGCTGGTGGTGCGATGGCGCAGCGCGATATCCACGCGGGGCGAATGCTGCGGGTCATGGGCAGGATCCAGCGTCAGTTTTGGCTGACCCGTCTGAAACACCTCGCCGGCAATCCCCTCGTCCACATTGAGCGACATGCCCTGCAGCTCGTGGCTCTTGTCGCCCACCACATAGCGGAACACCAGCGCATTCATCGACGGCTCATACAGCAAGATGGAGCCACCTTCGGCATCCACGCTCTGCATCGCTACCTGCAAAATGCGTCGCAGCCTTTCCTCGAAATCGATTGCCGTAAACAGCTGCGCGGTCACTTCCTGAATCACCCGAATCCGCTCTCGCTCCTCCATCGGTATCTCGCCCTCGCGTATAGTGTACCCTAATAAATGTGGTTTTCCAGGCAATCATAAACGCATACCAGGTACAATCGCTATGTGGCAGGTGTGGAGTGGCAGAGCGGGGTGGCAGGGTTTCGATTTCGGCTGGAGGGCACGCCTGACGCGCTGCGCCAGCCGATCACTGATCCGCTACATGGCTTGCATTTCGCCTATCGCGTGCAGGGGTTTGTGCTGGAGCCAAGCCCAACCTTGCTGATTGAAACCTTCGCGCCCAGCCAGCCACTCTATCCCTTTGCTCAGCGTGCTTGCCGCCTGCTACTGCACTGCTACGAGCTGGTGCGCACGCGCCTGGGGCTGGATCACCCGCTGCGATATGACCGTTTGCTGCGCGTGTTTCTCTGTCGGGAGGGCAAGCCCGGCGCAGAGCAGCAGCAGAACCTGATTTATCTTTATCAGGTAAGCGAGCAGACGCCACCCACCGAATGGCTGCGCGAGCTGACGCACGAATATGGGCACTTCGTGCTGCCACCTATCAACTCTTTTACGGAACCCGAAGTGTGGGCGAACGGCGATCTGGGCGAGCGATTGCTCAGCCGATGGCTGCTGCATGCGCTGGAGGCAAGTCAGATCGGCTCCGAAACGGTGATGGGCGTCTCGGTCTCAGCGTTGCGTACCTATGTGCGTCGTGCGGTACAGCCGCTGGTGGAGCGCATGGCGCGTGAGGGGCTGTCGCCCCTGCGGTGGCGCTCGCGCAGGCGTGATGGGTATGAGGAGTACCTCGCTCTTGCCCTCTATGCCGAACAGGTGTACGGTGCGGAGCGACTGGGACGCGCGATGCGCATTGCGGGCGGGATCGAACCCGACGATTTCCTGAACGGTTTGCGCGAGAGCCTGCTGGAGCTACCGCGCCTGAAAGCAACGCTGGTGTGCAATCCTGCCTGGTTGCTGCTGCCGGGTGGAACCCGTCGCTGGCGTGCTTTGTCCCCACAAAGGGCACGCCTGATGCCCGATCCCAAACGCCCTGATTGGGTACGGTGCATTAGCCCAGAGCCAACGATACTGCTGCAGCAGGTAAATCGCTAAGCCTGCCGAAATGAGGCGGTGATGAACACACTGAACTTCGCGCTCGTTGGAGCCGGCGGTATTGGTAAGTACCTTGCCCACCAAATTAAGCAGATGGAGCAGGGGCTGGAGGTGACGGAGGCGCAGCGCTCGCTCCCTCACTTCCTGCTGCCTGAGGGTTGGACAGCACGGCTACGGGGCGTCTACGACGAGGATCTTGCGGCAGCTGAGCAAGCTGCTACAGAGCTGGAAACCTCCTCTTACTCCTCGCTCGATGCATTGCTGGGGAATGAGGCGATCCAGGCGGTGATCATCGCGACGCCGCCCTTTACCCACGCGGAGCTGGTGCAGCAGGCGCTGGCGCATGGCAAGCATGTGTTCTGTGAGAAGCCGATGGCGCTGCGCCTGGAGGATTGCGACGCGATGCTCCAAGCGGCTCAACGCGCCCAGCGACGGCTAATGGTTGGGCATGTGCTGCGCCTGTTCCCGCTGTTCTGGTTGTCCAAGCAGCTGTTCGAGCAGGGGCGCATCGGGCGCTTGCTGGCGGTCAATGTGCGACGCACAGGCTACGACATCGATCTGTTCAGCAAAGGCTGGCGCCGTGTCGAGGCGCAAAGTGGCGGGCTGGTTGTAGAGATGAATGTGCATGAGCTGGACTATATGCGCTGGATAGGGGGCGAGATGAGGCGCGTGTGTGCCCAGGGTATTCGCCCGATGCCCGGCACCGACTTCGTGCAGCACTGGCAGGGCATGCTGGAGTTCGAAACAGGCGCTATCGGCACGCTGGAGGCGAGTATGCTCGATGTGTTGGGTGGCTATCGGGTGCATCTGGTGGGCGAACGCGGCAGCATGATGCACGGCGGGTTCGGCGGGGAGCTGGTTGTGCGCCCTGTTGATGGCGAGGAGGAGCGTTTCACGCCTGAACAGGTGGGCACGCCCGACCCCTATCTGTGGGAGCTGGTCGCCTTCGTGCGTGGAATTGTCCTGAATGAACCCCTCCCGTTCGATGGGTACGACGGGCGTCAGGCGGTTGCGCTCGCGCTTGCCTGCCTGCAGTCAATCCAGACAGGGAGTGCCATTTCACTCAGCGGGCAGTGAGCGCGGGCGACGCCATCCCCACCAGAAGCTGAGAACCGTGCCGCCTATCAGCACGGCAATCCCGATTGGCAGCAGGGCACGCTCCAGACGCTCCCAGAGCGACCACTCACCATGCGCCCAGCGCAGCCCCGTGCGAATCTGGTCTACCGTGTACTCCGTGCCTTCGGCATAGTAGCGGATGCGCAGATCGGGCGAGAGGAAAACTAACAGGTTCGGATGGTCATACACCCGCTCGTTCACATAGCGGAACCGAAAGTCGAGGGCATCCAGCAGCTGAAACAGCTCCTGCTCAGTCGCCGCATAGACCACGCGCCAGCCCTCGCCATCGATCTGATAGGCACGCTGGTAATTGCGAATTGCCTGAGCGCGCTCCTTCGGATTGAATGTGAGCGAGAGAACCCAAAAATCTTTGCCCGGCGTGCCCACCTGTGGGATGACCCGTTTCAGGCTGCGCGTAATCGCGATGCAGGCGGATGGACAACCTGTGTAAATGGGGCTGAGAATGACGGGTTTGCCGCGGAGGGTGTGCAAGTAGAACATGCGCCCCTTGGAATCTATGAGCCGCACATTGGGTACGAGGGTATCGAAGGTGCGCTCCTTGTCGGGGGGAATGGCTTGCGCCTCCACCACCCCGACAAGGCTACTGAGTAGAAGTCCGCATACTAACCCGCGTGCCCTGTTCATCGCGGCGCTTCGGTCTGCAGCTGCCTAATTGGCACGGGGAATCGCTCGTTATACGCGGGCGACCCCGCTTTGATGCCACGCACCGTTGAATCGTACAACGGCGCCCAGTAGGAGAAGACGATCAGCACCACCATCGCCGTGACCCACGGGCGGAAGTTGTGCAGCAGTGGCACGCGCGCGTCGTGCAACGCCTCGCTCATCGGAAACTCCACCATCGGCTCGCGCACAGGACGCGCCAAGAGCGTCGCAAAGAAGGAGATCACATACAGCACGAAGCCGAGCACAGCGATGACGCCACCCAGTGCCGTAATGTGCATATTGACCAGCCAGTCGGGGCGATAGAACGGCGATTGCGGATCCGTATACGACAACCCCATATTCGTGCGCCGTGGAACACCCTGAAACCCAGCGATCGACATCGCAATCTCAAACAGCACGAAGCCGATCATCCACAGATAGGGCGCCCACAACGCCAGCCCTTTGAGCTGCACCTCAGTACCCCGCAACTTGGCAATCATGTAAAGGCTCATCCCCAAGAAGCTCAGCGTCACCAGTCCACCGACAGTGGTGTGGAAGTGCCCGGCGATGAAGGATGTATTATGCACTACAAGGTTCAGGTTGTACGAGGCGTTCACGATGCCCGTAATGCCGCCGAATAGGAACAGGATCAGCCCCGCTGCGAAGTAGGCGAACAGCCACTGGTCGCCCTCCTTGCTGAAGTAGGGCAGCTTCGCCCACCAGCCGAACAGTCCCTGCCCCCCGCGCTGCCGCGCCCCATACTCCATCGAGGCGGCTACGGTGAACGCCGTGATGAAGCTGGGCAGCGCCACCATGAAGGTCAGCAGCGCATGCCAGAGCTTCCAGCCTGCGGTCAGCCCACCTTCCGTGTACTGATGATGCAACCCCACAGGCACCGAGAAGACGAGAAACAGCAGGAACGCCAGTCGCGCCGCTGGATCCGAGTAGAGCTTGCCACCCACAAGGCGCGGCAACATCGTGTAGAGCATGATGTAGGAAGGGAGCAGCCAGAAATAGACCAGCGGATGCCCAAAGAACCAGAACAGGGTGCGTGCCAGAAGCGGGTTATGGGTCTCCACCCAACCGAGCGACACGGGGAGCAAGATGAACAGAATCTCGATCGCAACAGGGATAACCATCACGAACCACAGGAAGAAGGTCACAAAGGTGCCCATCACTGCCAGCGGGATGCGCTCCCCCGGATTCTCACGCCGCCACGCCAAAAAGCTGGGCAGCCAATCCAGGAAGAAGGGCAGCAACGAGCCAACCACCACCAACACTAACCCCACATAGAAGGTCCAGTGCGCGGTGAGGGGTGGATAGAAGGTGTAAAGCACCGTCGCCTTGCCCGTGAGCATCGCATATGCCGCCAGCAGCGTCCCGCCAATCATCAACACCCACGAAGCCCACTGCACAGGGAGCCGAAGCGGACGCCGCAACTGGAACATCACCACCGCGTTGCTGAACGCCACAATAAAGAGCGTGGTGAACACAATCGCGTTGATCACACCATGAAGGGTCAGTCCCTGATAATATTCGATGCCTAAGAGTCTATCCGTGCGTAAGATGCCAGCGCGCGCCAGCACCTGAAACAGCCCCAGCAGCACGCCCAGAATCAGCAGCACGAACGGAAAGACAATCTCACTCAACAGAATAAATCGGATCGCTCTCGGAACTGGCATAGCGCACCTCCTTACTCCACGATGATTTTGCCTGCCATCGCGTGATGAGCCACGCCACAATACTCATGGCAGACCATCATATATTCTCCGGGGCGATCAAAGCGCACGCGCCGATAACTCACCACGCCCGGAATGCCCATCAAGTTCACCAGCGTGCGCTCCACATGGACGCCGTGCACCACATCGCGACTCGTCACATAGATGTCCACTGTGGAACCCGCAGGAATGCGTATCTCCGCAGGCTCGAAGTTCCACATGCGCGTCAACAGGTTTAGCTGGTAGCGTTTTTCACCCAGCTGGATCAACTCGCCCTTCTCAAAGGGCTGTGCTTCAGGTAAACAGGTGGGCAAATCGGCACCCAGCCCCTTGGCAGCGTACACGATCAGAATGAAAAAGACGAGAAGTAGCGTTAGCGCCATCCCGATCATCTGTCGCTCGAATCGATCCATTATCTCACCTCCACGCAGTCACGAAGTAGTAAGAGACGAGCCACACCAGCGCGTAGAAGACCACCATCGCTACCATAAAGGCGATTGCGCCCGAAGGCACAAAGCTCGTATCCTCCGACGACCTCATCTTCGTTGCACCTCCTTCAAAATTGTTTGGCATACTGCAGCAGTTTCCTGCTTTAGTAGTTCCAGCGGGTGCGCTCGCATCCATGTTATCCTGTTTTAGCCGATCACCCTATTAGCTTTATAGAGTATACCCACTCCATGACGGAAAAGTCAAGGGGGATTGAGGGTGTTCGAAAAATCGGGGGCGGATGGGGTATCCTCGCGCCTATGACACCCTATCACCGCACACACCAAACCTTGACCACGCTCCCCGCCTCGCTCATCTACGCCCTCGTCCGCCGCTTCTGCCAACTCCATCCACAACCCAAAACGCGCGGACGCCTCCACACCTATCCCAAAGCCCTCATCTTGACCCTCGCCCTGCTGCGCACCCGCGACCACGCCTCCTACCGCCGCTTACTCTTTGCTCTCGCCCCCGACGCCTTGCCCGACCACCCCTTGCCTGCGCTCAGCACGCGGGTCTACCGCCTGCATCACCTCCCTGACGAACGCGGGCATCAGCGGCTGGGATGGTTAGCCCAGCAGGGGATGGTGTTGGAACCCCCGACAATCTCCACGCCCCATGCGCTGGTGGATGGCACGGGCATC
>JBCNVA010000035.1:0-14122 GCA_039630445.1 Armatimonadota bacterium | reverse complement strand
CGCCCGCACCGATGACCGCTATCGCTGCCAGATGTCCGTAGGTCAGCATCCCCCAGATCGGCTCAGAGGTCGCGCCTGCCCGCAGGAACTCGTTCAGGAAGCGGTAGATGCCATGCAGGATGAGAAAGAGCGCGAACAGCTGTCCCTGAAACTGACGGCGTGGCTCGATGCGCGTCAGCACAAAGAAAATCGCGAGGTTCATTAGCGTTGAGTAGAGCTGTGTGGGGTGGACAGGCGTGTCCAGCCCCGGAAATTGGACCCCCCAAGGGAGCGTGGTTGGGCGTCCATAGCAGCAGCCAGCGGCGAAGCAGCCAATCCGAGCGATTGCATAGCCAAGTGCCAGTGACGGCGCTGCTAAGTCCATCACCTGCCAAGCGTTCAGTCGGCGCCGTCGGACTAGCCACCACCCTGCTAACGCGCCTGCGGCGAAGCCGCCGAAAAAGGACATCCCGCCTTCCCAGACCCGAAACACCCCCCACCAATCGCCAGCATACTGGCTCCAATTAGTCAGCACATAGAGCAGCCGCGCCCCCACGATGCCCGCTACCACCATCACAAAGGCTAAGTCAAACACATCATCGGCACGAATGCCGTAGCGCGGTGCAGCCCGCAACCCGCGCCAGACCGCCAACCAGATGCCTATCGCCCACATTAAGCCGTAAGTGTAAAGCGCCAAGTCGCCCCAGCGCACCAGCTCGGGCATCATGACGACGGCGCCTCCTCCGACTCGCCCGGCTCATGGCGGGATCCGACAAACTGCAGCAGTACCAGCCCCGCAAGCGCGGCCGTAATCGCCATATCCGCCACATTGAACACGGGCCAGACTAACAGGTCGAACATGTCGACCACATAACCATAACGCAGGCGATCAAGCAGATTGCCGGCAGCGCCGCCCAACAGCAACCCCAGCATTGCTTGTACAAAACGCGACGGTTTCGCCCGACGCAAGTAGACCAGAATGCCCCCTATCACAATAAGTGAAAGCGGGATCGTAATCCAACCCTTGCCATCCATCAGCCCAAACGCGATGCCCGTGTTGTGCGTGCGTGTCAGGTGAAACACGCCTGGAATAATCGGCACACTCTGAGAGGGATTTAGCGTGGCAACAACCCAGTACTTTGTCGCCTGATCCAGAATGAAAACGACTGCTGCAATCAGCCAGAACATTCCACCTATAGGATACCTCTTTCGCCCTTTTTCGAACGGCTTTGTGGGAACCTTTTGACAGCGATTTGGGGTATCATGGAAGCAATGGAGGGACGAACGATGAGCAAGTCCGCAGTTACAGAGAAGGTCAAGCTGAACGGCGTCGATTACGAGATCACGCTCGCGCCCATCCTGCCTGCCACCACGAACGAGCCATCTCACAACCCGGCGATCACGCCCGTTGCTCCGCCCAAGCCTGAGGAAGTGATTCGCCAGGCGCCTTCGGTGACGCAGCTGCCGCGCTGGGAGGATGGCGGTCTCCGCTAAGGGCATAACCCTTAATTCGGGGGTGGCTGGAAGTGAACGAGCGTCTGCAGCGTATTGCTGCGGAAGCCGCGTTAGCGGCTGTCTACTACTCGCAGACCAAGCACGCCGCCTACGATGATGAAGCGGGGGGGTGGGTCATCATCTACGACTTCCCCCTCCCTCGTGGCTATAACTACTCGACCACCGATGTGCTGATCCTGTTGCCGCCGAACTATCCACAGACCCCACCCGACTGGTTCTATGTGGATTACAACCTGCGCCTGGCAAACGGGCAGCGCCCGCCTCATGTATTCTATGGCGACACCTCCTATGACCCGAACCGCCGCCAGTTTCGTCAGGAACCGCCTGCACTGAAGGGCTGGACCGCTTGCTGCCTGCATATCCACGAGTGGAAACCCGCTGCCAACCCCCTCTCGGGGCACTCCCTGCTCAGCGTCTGTGAACTGATTAAAAAGGCGTTCGAACGCTGGCGCCGCTAAGTTAGTAGGGGTTAGGGTTTAGGAATTCGTGTCCCCTAAGCCCTGATCCCTCATTCCAAATGGCTATGATCCAGCCGTGTGGTGAGGTTCGGATCACGCGCAAGCTCTGGGCGCGTTTGAGCGAGGCGCTTCTGAGTGACCAAACGGTCGAGTCGAAGTGCTTCATGCTTTGCCGCGTGCTGGAGCTGCCGATGCGGACGGTCTTTCTGGTGCGGGAGCTGATCGAGGTACCGCCTGAGGGCTATGAGGAGCGCTCTGCCAGTCGGGTGGTTACGCGTCGCGAGTTCGTGCATGAGCTGCTCGTGCGCTGCGCGAACGAAGGCTTGTCGCTGCTGGAGGCGCACTCGCATCCTTGGGCGCCTAACCCGCGCTTCTCGTCCATCGATCACCAGAGCGATTATCAAAAGTTCCTTGCCACGCAATCGCTCTCGCCTCCGTTTCGGCACGGTTCGCTGGTGTTCGGCTCGGATATGAGCTTCGACGGGCACATGTGGGATTATGTGAACCAGCAGGTCGTGCCGATCGAGCGCATCCGTATCGTGGGTACGCCTTATGAGGTGCGCTATGTTGTGGGTGGCGCGCCTCCTGAGCTGAACAAGGCGCAACAGGAGATCTATGACCGTCAGGTGCGCGCGCTGGGAGCAGAGGGGCAGGCGATATTAGGCAGTCTGTGCGTGGCGCTGGTGGGCGCGGGTGGGCTTGGCTCCCAGATTGCGCAGGCACTCACCCTGCTGGGCGTCGGGCAAATCCTGCTGATTGACCCCGATCGGCTGGAGTTAAGCAACATGAATCGGGTGGTGGGGGCGACATGGTCTCGCGCGTGTCGGCGCTGGCGCAAGGTGAAGGCGCTGGCGCAAGCATTCAATCGCGTCCGTCCGCCCGAATCGCCCGCGATTGTGCCCGTCGCCTATGATGCCCGTCTGCCCGGTCTATTGCTGCCCATTCTCAGCTGCGATGTGATGATCGGTGCAGTAGATAGCGCAGTGGTGCGCCAGTATCTGAATCTGCTGGCGGCGTGCGCCCTGATACCCTATCTGGATGCAGGGGTCGGCATTCGGGCGGAGGCGGGGCGCATCGTGCAGGGTGGCGGACAGGTGCAGGTAGTGCTGCCCAGCGAGACCGCTTGCCTCGCCTGCCTTGGACACCTTGTGCGCCAGAGCGTAGAGGAGCAACTTACGCCCGAACAGCGCGAGATGTCCATCCGACACGGTTATATTCAGGGTGAACCGATCCCTAACCCGCAGGTGGTGTTTCTGAATGGTGTGGTGGCGAACCTGTTAGCGTGGGAGTTCGTTAAGCTCTGCACGGGCTGCCTGCCGGTGCAGCCCTATGTTTACTACGACCTTGTAGCGCAGCAAGCATTTCCTGCGCATGCCGAGCGTAACCCAGACTGTTTACTCTGTGCGGAGCAGGTGGGCAGCCTGCTGGCGACGGGACTGGAGGGCATTCAGGGCTTTTTGACGCCTGCGCATCGCAACCTGCCACCTGCGCCTCGCACAAGGAGCCAGCCCAACTTGGCAGATCAGTTTGACGATTGAGGTGAACGATGAAGCCTATCCCAGAGAATCGTCGCTGGCAAGAGGAGCGTGCGAGGCATCCTGAAGGGCAGCCGCCCGTGCCCATTCAAGAGGATGGCGTGGTCGTAGTGGTCGTGGGTCCGCCCGTCATCCCCGCGCGCTATGCTGGCACATGCCCCGCCTGCCGAAATGCGATTGAGCCGGGCATGCCCATCACGCTCCACACGCACCTTTCCCGCTGGGTGCATCTCGAATGTCGCAACATGCCCTTGCAGCAGGTAAGTACTCCCGCTCGTTATCCGGGTCGCTGCCGCGCCTGCCTCCGCCCTATTCAGGTAGGTGAGATGATCGCGTGGGACGCCACACACCGCTGGGTGCATCAGGAGTGCCTCCGCAACCATCTGATCCGCGTAGACCATCGCGCCACCTTAGCGGAAATTGAGGAACTCTATGACGAACTCCTCGACGACGAACTTCTCGACATCGAAGAACTACTGAATGACTGGGAGGAGGAAGATGTCGGGTAGACCCATCCCACCGAACCGCCGCTGGCAGCAAAATCGGTCGCGGCGCGCGCCCCCGTCTGAGCCGATCCCAGACGACTTGCTGGAGAGCGAGCTGTTCCGACGGCTGTTAGAGGATCAGCGGTTCCACGCCCTGCTGGAAGAGCATCTGCGTCGCATGCTGGCAGCCCACCAGATGGTTCTGCAAGAAGCGTTGCGCCATGAGCGGGCGTCTCGCCGTCCTCCACGCCAGATGTCGTGGGGACAACGCATCCTGCTGGGCATCGGGCAGATAACGCTTATCCTCACCCTCTCTTGGGGGATCGGGCAACTTGTGGGACGGCTTAGCCCACAGGAGGATGCACCACCTGTCATAAGTGAAGCCTCTGGGATCATGTCGCACGAGGAATCAGCCCAACCGCAAAGGGAGGGTCAGCCCTCACTCGCTGATGAGCCTCAAGAGGAAGAAGAGCCACACCCTACTGACTCCTTCGAAAGCGAGGACGCTCCGAGTACAAATATAGATTCAGTAGAGGATCATAACGAGGAAGAGGCAGGAGATTAATACCAATTCGGGTTTCCGATGCCGTAAACTCTCAAAGCAAATCAGCTTGTCCACAGACAAACCAAACCCCGTGAAGGCAGGGTTTTTAGCCAGCGAAGGCTGGCTTCGTAACGATTCACCACGCACCTCTCAAATTGGATGCCACTGCCGTGCCCTCCCTATCCGCATTGAACGAACCAAGGGGCATAGGTTTCCGTGAAAAGGGTACAATTGGGAGCGTGGAGTGGCAAGGGGTTCCGACGGAAGTGCTGGCGCGACTGGAGCGGTATCGGCTCCAGCCCCGACAGATGCATGCGGCGACGATTCGGGGTGAACGGCTCTCCCCGCGCAAGGGGCTATCGATAGAGTTCGCCGACTATCGCCACTATGCGCCGGGCGACGACCTGCGCCATCTGGACTGGAACATCCTCGCCCGCCTCGACCGTGCCTACCTGCGTACCTATCAGGATGAGCAGGAATTGCCTGTCTATCTGCTGCTGGACTGCTCCGCGTCGATGGCGTTCGGTGAACCCCCCAAGCATCATCTTGCCTGCTCGCTGGCTGCCTGCCTCGGCTATGTGGGGCTAATTGCTGGCGATGCGGTCTATCCCGTAGCGTTAGGGAGCGGGACGGGTGAGACGCGCGCGTTGCGCGGACGCCTCAGCTACCGCCGCCTGACCGAGTGGCTGCGTGTGCGTGAACCCGACGGGCGCGACCTGAGCCGCAGCCTGCAGCGGTTCGCCCACGCGAACCTGCCCACTGGCATGGCGTTCCTGCTGACCGACGGGCTGGATGAGAACTTCACGGACGCCTTGCGCACGCTTGCCAGCCGCCGCCACGAACTGGTCGTCATCCAGATCCTCTCGGAGGTGGAGTTAGACCCCGACCTGGAGGGCGACCTAAAGCTGATTGACGCGGAAACAGGCGAAGCACTGGAGGTTACCGCCACCAGCGGCGTGTTGGCGGAGTACCAGAGACGCCTCCACGCGCACTGCGAGGCAATCGTGAACACCTGCCGACGGATTGGCGCCCTTTACCTGCAGGCACGCAACAGCCAGCCTGTTGAGGAGGTTCTGTTGCGCGGCTTACGCCCGATGGGTATCCTGCGCGATTGACAGGAATCGAAACGCCCGCGGCGAATTACCCCCTTCACACAGCACAAGGAGGGAGGCTGTATGGCGAACAACAACCAAACGAGGGAGCGTTGGGCGACGCGCATCGGACTGGTGCTGGCGATGGCGGGCAACGCCATCGGTATCGGCAACTTCCTGCGCTTTCCAGGGCAAGCCGCTGCGAATGGTGGCGGCGCGTTCATGATCCCCTACTTCATCGCGCTTATTTTTATGGCGATCCCCCTGATGTGGCTCGAATGGGCACAGGGGCGCTATGGCGGTGCGCGCGGACACGGTACGACACCCAGCATGTTCCACCTAATGTGGCCCCATCGGGTGAGCAAATATTTAGGCGTGCTGGGGCTGTTTATGCCCACAGTCATCCTTATTTACTACTCCTACCTCGCCAGCTGGACGATTGGCTACAGCATCTACACGGTGTTTGATCAGCTGCCGAAGGTGCAGCAATTGGGCATCACCAAGGACGACCTTTCCGCGCTGACGCGCGGCGAGATCCGTGACCATGTGATTCGGGATCTGCCCATCACCCGCGACGATATCGACCTGTTCCTCACTCAAGGCGTTGCGACCCGTAAGATGGTGGAGTTTCTGAAGACGATTAACTTGTCCGAAAAGCAGATTGCGGGCTTGGACGCGACCCAACGCCTGGAGAAGCTGGAGGCAGCGATTGTCAAGGAGAAGGTGGTTAAGCCGTTCGATAATGCCCGCAAAGCGTATATTGGGGCTGTAACCCCCGATGGAAAGCCCGTTGGTGCTGTACTTCGCCCGCCGCTGTTTAGCTATCTGGTGTTTCTGGGCGTGTTCGCGTTCAGTCTGTTTGTGTTGGCACGAGGCGTGTCGGGCGGGATCGAGGTGCTGGCAAAGATCGGCATGCCTCTGCTTTTCATTCTGGCGGTGATTTTGGTGATTCGCGTCTTCACGCTGGGGCATCCGGTGTCGGAGGCGCTTAGCCCACTGAACGGGCTGGCGTTCCTGTGGGAGCCGAAGTGGTACATCGAGCGCAACGGGCGCGAGGTGTTTGTGCTGTTGGATCCGGGGGTCTGGCTCGCCGCGGCGGGGCAAATCTTTTTCTCGCTGAGCCTTGGTATGGGCGCGATCCAGTGCTACGCCTCCTATGTGCGCGAGAACGATGATGTGGCGCTCACGGGGCTGTCGACCACTTCGGCGAACGAGTTTGCCGAGGTAGTGCTGGGAGGCTCGATCGCGATTCCAGCAGCGGCGACCTTCTTCGGGATTACGGCGGCGCAGGTGATCGCGGCGCAAGGCACCTTCTACCTGGGCTTCGCATCGATGCCTCCTGTGTTCGAGTTCATGCCGCTGGGGCAGGTGCTGGGCGCGCTCTGGTTCTTCCTGCTCTTTATCGCAGCGATTACCTCCGTGATGGCGTTAGCGCAACCGCTGGTGGCTTTTCTGGAGGATGAGTTCGGACTGTCGCGGGGCAAGGCGGTGGCGATTCTGGGCGCGCTGTGGCTGCCCAGCACGCACCTGTGCATCTTCCTGAGCGGCTCGCTGGATGTGATGGACTTCTGGGCAGGCACTTTCGGTCCGCCTCTGTTCGCCCTGTTTGAGGTCGTGCTGATGATGTGGATTTTCGGCGCGGACAAAATCTGGGCGGAGATTCTGCGTGGGGCACAGCTACGCCCGCCGCGCTTCTTCTACTATAGCGCGAAATACATCGCACCACTCATTCTGATGTTCGTGCTGGGCTTCTGGGTCTGGCTGAATGTGATCGTCCCCATCCTCAACGGCACGATCCTACAGCACGGTGTGGAGGGGCAGGGCACAGGTTGGACCGTGTGGGTCACGCGCCTGTTCCTGCTCGCGCTGCTCATAGGGATGGGCATCATGGTGCGAATCGTGTTCAAACGCAAGCGCGAGGAGGTGGCGACATGAGCGTGGGTGGCTGGATCTTTATGCTGCTGGCGTGGGCGTTCGTGGGCGGGCTGTTCGTCTACTGCTTCTACCGCATCCTGTTTGGCGACACCCGCTCCGCAGGAGGATAACGCATGGTATAATCCCCATCAGAAGGAGGTGGCATTCATGGCAAGCAAAAAAGCAGGTGGTAGCACGCGCAACGGTCGGGATAGCAATCCCAAGTTTCTGGGCGTGAAGGAGTTTGGTGGTGAGTTTGTGCGCGCGGGGCATATCATCGTGCGTCAGCGCGGCACGCGCTTCCATCCCGGGCTGAATGTGGGGCGCGGCAAGGACGACACGCTGTTCGCCCTTGTCGATGGTTATGTGCGCTTTGAGGGCCCGCGCCATCGCCGCCGCGTGAGCGTCATTCCCGCCTAACCGTTTGCCTCACCCCTATCCCTTCCTATGCCAGGGAGAGGATGGGGGTGGGCATGTGAAGCGATTCTCACTCCTCCAGCTCGTGGCGCGCGACGCGAGCATTCAGCCGCCGGCGCTGATAATGGCGAATCAGCCCGTAGATGACCAGCCCCGCGCCCACCAGCATCAGCAGCGGGAACAGCAGCGACACCAAGCGCATCGCCAGCGACAAAATGCTGAAGGCGACCCGCAACAGCAGCACTCCCAGCAGGATCAGCAACCCTAAACGCACATAGCGGTTCATCGAGCCTCACCCGATGCCTGTGTGCCTGTCGGATTGGCAGGCTGTTCCACCACCGCCCTGGATGACCGCGCCTGCGCGCTCTTGCGCAGCTCCATCGCTAAGCCGATCAAGATGAGCGCGACACCCACCCCCGCGCTCCAGGGCAGGATCCACTCGATGTTGCGCAGCAGCACCGCGCCCAGATAAAGCAGCACCGATGCCGCCAACACCAGCACCCCAACATACATCACCTTGTTGCGCGGCATATCCAAATCATACCCCAAGTCGGGTATCCTTTTGGATACAGGAGATAGGACGATGCACATTCGACGCATGAATCGCCTAATTCGGGAGAAAAGCCCCTACCTGCTCCAGCACGCTTATAATCCCGTGGACTGGTATCCGTGGGGAGCAGAGGCGTTCTTTCGCGCACGCACCGAGGATAAACCCCTCTTTCTCTCCATCGGCTACTCCTCATGCCACTGGTGCCATGTGATGGAGCGCGAATCGTTCGAGAACGAGCAGATTGCAGCGATACTTAACGAGTACTTTGTCCCCGTGAAGGTAGATCGGGAGGAGCGTCCCGATGTGGACGAGATTTATATCACGGCGGTGCAGCTCATCACGGGCAGCGCGGGCTGGCCTCTCTCAGTGTTTCTGACACCAGATGGTGAGCCGTTCTATGGAGGCACATACTTCCCACCTGCCGTGTTTGCCGACCTGCTGCGGCAAGTGGCGTATCTGTGGCGCACGCAGCGGGCACAGGTGCTGCAGACAGCGAGGGAGCTAACGGACGATTTGCGCGCGCTGCTAAGTGTGCGCACGCGCGAGATGCGTGGGGAGCGCAATCCTGCCATCTTTCGTACCTTCTTGGCTCGGTGCCTGGCGGGGTATGACCCAGAGCATGGTGGTTTTGGCGACGCGCCCAAGTTCCCACCGAACACCGTCCTGCCCGTGCTGCTCTGGATGGCGGAAGAATGGGGAAGCGAGGAGGCGGGCGTGATGGCGCTGCATACACTCAACAAGATGGCAGAAGGCGGTATCCACGACCATATCGGCGGCGGATTCCACCGCTACGCCACCGATGTCCACTGGCGCGTACCCCACTTTGAAAAGATGCTCTACGATAACGCCCAGCTCGCGTGGGCATATACCCGCGCCTACACGCTCACAGTTGACCCCGAATATGCCGATGTCGCGCATAACATCCTCCAGTGGATGATCCGTGAGATGCGCACTGAAGAGGGTGCATTTGCCAGTGCACTGGACGCCGACAGCCCAGAGGGTGAGGGTGCCTTCTACACATGGACGCAGGACGAAATCTACAGCGCCTTAGACGCCCAGACCGCGGCTACTATTTGCCAGATCTACAATGTCCAGCCCGAAGGCAACTACCGAGAGGAAGCGACAGGCAGGCAGACTGGGCGCAACATTCTCTATCGGCGCGATTCGTGGGACAAAATCGCAGAGCTGCTCGGATTAGGCGACTGGTTTCGCCAGGGCGAGCTTCCCGAAGAGGTGCGCCACCTCACCATTTATCTGGAGTTGCGCGACCGCTTGAAAGACGCCCATACGCAGTTGCTGGAGGTGCGTTCTCGCCGCCCCGCCCCCGCACGCGACAGCAAAGTGTTGACCGACTGGAACGGTCTGGCGATCAGCGTATTCGCCCACGCAGCGGATGCACTGGAACATCCTGCCTATTGGCAGGTCGCCGAGACCGCTGCCGAGTTCATCTGGCAACGCATGCGCGATCCGCAAGGCAACTTACTCCATCGCTACTGTGACGGCGAGGCATCGATCCCTGCCTATCTCAGCGACTACGCACTCTATGGACTGGGGCTGGTGAGCCTGTTCGAAGCGACAGGCGATTTGCGCTGGTTGGAACGCGCCGTACAACTTGCCGACCAGCTGATTGAGAAGTTCCACGATCCCGAGCTGGGCGGTTTCTTCGAGACCACCGAGGCGCACGACCTGCTGATTGTACGCCACAAATCGGTGCAGGATCGGCAACTCCCGTCGGGCAACGGTGCCGCGGCGCAGCTGCTGGCAAGCCTGAGCCACTTGCTGATTGGCGAAGACCCACGGCGCAGTGAGCACTACGCAACCCTGGCGGGTGAAACTATCAACGCCTTCTGGCAGCTGATTGAGCGGGTTCCCAGCGCTACCAGCAGCCTGCTCTATGCCTACCTGACGCTGGAGGGTGACACCATCCCCAAGCCCGACCTGGAAATGGACACGAGAGCGATCATGCCGCAACAAGAGGGTCCCGTGCAGGTGCAGCTGGCACCGCAACCAGAGGGGCTAATGGTGCTGTTCCACATCCAACCGGGCTGGCACATTCAGGCAGCACAACCGACACGTGCCGATCTCACCCCGACGCGCGTCGAGGTGCAGACTGACCTACCCATTGAGTTTGGCGAGCCTATCTGGTTGCCCCCCGAACCCTACCAGGTGGGCGAGGAGACACTCATGGTCTATCGGGGACAGGCAGCGGTGCTGATACCCATCGTGGGCTTTCAGGAAGGCGGCTCCGAGGAGGGCTACCTGCGCGTGCGCGTCGTCTACCAGCCCTGCACCGACACCGAATGTGCCCTGCCCGTCGAACGCCAGTTCCTGCTGCCTGTGAGCTTGCTGGAATGAATACTCTGAGTGTTCGAAAGCCCGTGCTGCCCTTGAGAAAAGGGATCCGTTGCAAGGGTTGGACATCCGATCCGTGACCGATTGTGTAAAAGTGTCTAATCTGTGGGGGTATAATCCTCACTGTGCGATTTGCCCTTAAGTGGGTTCTTTTTGCGGTTGCGCTCTATCTCACTTTCTGGAGCGGGCAGCGGTTGGGGTTGGACATGGCACCCAGCCCGCACTGGCAAGATGTGGCGGTGATGTCGCTGTTGCTGGGGCTGGTGAATGCCCTGGTGCGTCCCTTGATGCGTCTGGCGTTGCTGCCGCTGAACTGTTTGACGGTGGGTCTTGCAGGGTTGATTGCGAACGCGCTGCTGTTTTGGCTAGTGTTTGCCGTAGCGCCCTTTGGTTTTCGAGTGGGTAACTTCTGGGCTGCACTGTATGGCTCGGTGGTGCTGGGCATCATTCACGGGTTGCTGAGTGGACTCTTGCTGGAAAAGCGTGCCGATTGATCGCCTCC
This sequence comes from Armatimonadota bacterium, assembly GCA_039630445.1. Lineage (GTDB taxonomy): Bacteria > Armatimonadota > Fimbriimonadia > Fimbriimonadales > GBS-DC > HRBIN15. Next base: position 2,780 of record JBCNVA010000035.1, on the reverse strand, counting down.
CACGCCTCCTGCAAGAGGTTGCTGAGCGGACTCTTGCTGGAAGAGGAGCGTCGCAAGCGACGATGAGCATGCAATGGCTGCGAGTGGGTGCGCTCGCGATAGGGTTTTATCTGCTGCTAACGGGCGTGCATTACGGCACCCTGTGGGGGCTGGACGGGCTGCGCCAGCGCTGGGAAGCCCGCCTCGAAAGCCAATATGGCGTGGAGGCGATTGACCGCGAGCCGCCCTATAAGCCTGGCGAGCGCGCCATCATGGCGTTGGACATCCAGCGCAGCCCCTTCTGGCAAGAATCGCTGGGTATCAGCGCGTTGCTGAGCCTACTTGTCGCCCTTCTGACGGGCGTGGCAGCCCGGTTCGCGAAGCGTGCGCGGCGTGCTGCCCTGCTGCTGGTGCCGATAGCGTCCAACATCGTGCTGTTGTGGCTCATGACCCAGCTGGGTGGGCTGGCACTGGCAGGCTATCTGGTGGGCAATCTTACAGCAGTCTTCGTGGGAGGTGCCCTCGTGGGGCTAATTCAGGGGATTGTAGCGCTCCTTCTACTGGCGCCCCGCAGGAGATGAGCAACGCATGGCAAAGAAAAAGCAAGGGCGATTCGTGGTGCTAACAGGCGTGTCGGGCGCAGGCAAGACACTTGCCCTGCAGACCCTGGAGGATATCGGCTACTTCTGCATCGATAACCTGCCGCCATCGCTCCTCAAGACACTGATGGCGCGAGTGAATCAAGGTCAGCGGGTTGCCGTGGTGGTCGACACACGCGCTGATGAGCCGCTGCTCGATGCGGCGCAGACCATTCAGGACTGGCGCAAGCAGGGCATCCCTGTGGAGGTGCTTTTCTTGGACTGTGCCGATGAAGCGCTGCTGCGCCGTTTCAAGGAGACGCGCCGTCCCCATCCGTTAGCCAGCGGCGAGCGTCAGGCATCCTCCACGCGCCTGCAGGACGCGATTGCCCGCGAGCGCGAGTTGTTAGCGCCGCTGCGCGCGATCGCTGACCGCGTGCTGGATACCACCCTCTTTCGTCCGCACGATTTGCGTGAGGCGATCCGCGCAATGTATCGCGAAGCGGGTGCACCTGTGCCCTTGCGCCTTCGACTCGTCTCCTTCGGCTATAAATACGGTCTTCCCGCCGATGCCGACCTCGTGTTCGATGTGCGCTTTCTGCGCAATCCGCACTATGTGCCCGAACTGCACCCTCGCCCAGGCACCGACCCAGCGGTACAGGAGTATGTGCTGAGCGACAAGCAGACCCAGTCATTTCTTGCCGAGCTGGAGCGGTTCCTGCTGCATCTACTGCCCCAGTATCAGCAGGAAGGGAAGGCGTATCTCACAATTGGTATTGGCTGCACCGGTGGACGGCACCGTTCGGTGGTATTAGCTGACTATTTGCGCGACTGGTTCGCACGACAGGGTTATCGTGTTACGGTAGAGCATCGTGATATGGAGCGAGGTGGCGAATAGATGTCGAACGAGCGCCTGCGCTGGCTGTTGCCCGGCATCCATGTGAAGCGTTGGCTGCTACTTTCCAGTTTGGGGGTGGTGGTGGCGCTGCTGGGCGTCTGGGTGCTGCTGGGGGGTCAACCGACGCGCTGGCTGGACATGCTCTATGCCGAACTGGACGGCTTGCTGCGTCGTGTGTTCAGCACCGCGCAAGGTGTGCAGGTTGCCCGCTGGGGGATTGGGTTGGTGCTGATCGGGTTGGGCGGTGCGCTCTGGTGGTGGGGCCTGCGCCGCGCCTGGCGCACGCTGGTCAGCATCCTGCAGCCGCGGGTCAGCGGGCGCGTATGGGATGTGCTTGCCCGCTATGTGCTGATGGCGCATGGCAAGCGCGTGGTGGTTATTGGGGGTGGCACCGGGCTTTCAACCCTGCTGCGCGGCATCAAACGCTACACCGCGAATATCGTCGCGGTGGTCACCGTGACGGACGACGGCGGCTCCTCTGGCAGGCTCCGTACCGAACTGGGCATCCTGCCACCGGGCGACATCCGCAACTGCTTGATAGCGCTTGCTGATGCCGAAGGCGCCATGACGGCGCTGCTCCAGCATCGCTTCCCCTCCGAATCGGGCACATTAGGTGGGCACTCGGTGGGCAATCTGCTCATCGCCGCGATGACCCAGATCACTGGCGACTTCGAACAGGCGGTCAAGGAGATCAGCAAGGTGCTGGCAATTCGCGGGCGCGTGCTGCCCTCCACCTTGAGCCATGTGAACCTGCGTGCCGAGATGGAAGACGGCACCTGCATCGAGGGGGAGACGGCGATTGTGGCGCATCCAGCCCGCATCCGCCGCATGTTCCTCAAGCCGCCCGACCCGCCTGCGCCTCCGGAGGTCATCGAAGCCATCCGTCAGGCAGATGTGGTCGTATTGGGTCCTGGGAGCCTGTTCACCAGCGTAATCCCTAATCTTTTAGTGCCCGCGATCACCAACGCACTGCACACTACCGACGCCATTCGCATCTATGTGTGTAATGTGATGACTCAGCCGGGCGAGACGGACAACTTCACCGCATCCGACCATGTGCGAGCCATTGAAGCGCACACAGGCAAGCGCGTGTTCGACTATGTGCTGGTCAATACGCGCGTGCCCAGCCCAGAGATGCTGGATCGCTATCGTGCCAGCGGGCAGGAGGTGGTGTTGCCCGATGTGGATCGCATCCGGGCGATGGGCTACAAGGTGGTGGCGGGCGATTTTATCAGCGAGAGCGATTTTGTGCGTCATGACCCCATTCGGCTGGCGGAAGCGATTCTGCGCTTAGCGAAATAAGCCCTGAGGCTGTGCGAAAATCC
>JBCNVA010000034.1:0-6284 GCA_039630445.1 Armatimonadota bacterium | reverse complement strand
CGCCACCTGTCCAAAGGGACACTCCAGCGACTGGGGATCGCCCAAGCCCTGCTGGGCAACCCCAAACTGCTCATTCTGGACGAGGTGTCGTCTGGACTGGACCCTGTGGGCAAGCGTGAACTACGCAACCTGCTGAAAGTGCAGCGTGAGCGTGGCGCAACCATCTTCTTCTCCTCCCATGAGCTGAGCGAGGTCACCAGTCTGTGCGACCGAATCCTGATTATTCATCAGGGGCGCCTAATCGCCGAGCATCGTCTGGAAGAGCTGAGCGGGCGCTTTGCCTCACTGGAGGACTATTTCATTCGCACGGTGCAAGCAGGCATCGATGCGCTCACTGAGGAGGTCGCGGCATGAGGGCTTCCACTTTGCAAGTTTGTCGCACGCTGGCTGTCGCGGGACTGCTCGAAACGATACGGCGCAAAGATCTTTATGTAGTGCTGATTCTAATGGTGCTGATGGTGCTGGGGGCATCCGCGTTTCGAGTATTTGGGGTGAGTGGTCTGGAGATTTTTGTGAAGGATGTGACCTTTCTGGCGATTGGAACGCTGAGTACGGTGCTAACGGTGCTAATAGCCGCGCGTCAGCTACCCGACGAGATTCAGCGGCGTACCATCTACCCTCTGTTGGCACGTCCCATCACGCGCGGGCAGCTCCTGCTCGCCAAGTGGTTCACTGCGTTCGTGATGGCAGGTGTCAGTTTCGTCATGCTGGCGGGAGTGGCGTATGGACTCCTCCATTTGCTCGGCATCTCGCTGAAGCCCATCTTTGGGCAGTACCTGCTCCTGAGGTTGATGGGCATCGGCTGGCTCTGTGCGTTGGTGATTGCACTCTCGGTTTATCTCACGCCTGCTGCGAACATCACCATCTGCCTGATCTTGGCGTTCACATCGGGGCTGTTCGGACGCCTGCTGCTGATGGCACACTGGGAGCATGGGCTGAGTGCGCTTTGGCTGAACCTACTATACGGCATCCTGCCTCATTATGACCTGTTTGACATGGGGCAGAAAGTGGTATATGACTGGTCGCCTGTGCCGTGGTGGGTATTGGGGATGATGGCAGTCTATGCGCTGGCAAGTGGTGGTCTTTATCTGTTGCTCGGCTGGCTGCGCTTCCGTCACCAGATGCTTAGCTAAAGCGTAGTGCAGGCATTCTGCTCAAGGAGGTCCAAGTGATGCGGTGGCTAACGCTCGGCGTTATCCCGCTGGGACTGGTCGCAGGATTTGCCCTTCGGACAGCAAGCCCTGTGCTGAGGGAGCGTGCGGAGACGGTAGATGCCATCACCTTATACGAGCGCAAGGCGATGGTCTCGGTCTTCGGCGAGTTCCGCTCCAGCCTCGCTGCCTATCTATGGGCAAAAACGGATGAGTACACCCATGGGGGCGTGCGCCTGCGCCCGATGACCGAACGCGAGAAGCGCGAACGCACCGCTCGCGAAGCCTCCAGCGCAGATGGAATGCATCACCATCAGGACGAGACGAGCGCTATCCCGGAGCCGGAGCGCGACCCGCGCGGGTTCTGGGGGGATATCGAACGGCAAGTGAAGCCCTTCTTTGATATACGCCACCACTTCCATCGCCCCGTGCGCGAGGTGTTGCCTCTGTACCGATTCATGACATGGATCGACCCAACTTTTGTGCCAGGCTATCTTGTTGGTGCGCAGATGCTCCTGTTCGACAGCAAGAGGCGACTGCCCGAAGCCCTTGCCTTTCTGAAAGAAGGTGCTCGCAACAATCCGCAGAGCATCGCGATATTTACGGAGCTGGGACGCTACACGCTGGTCTATCTGGGCGACCATGCACAGGCAGAGCGCCATTTTCGGCGAGCCATCCGTAACGGTGCGAATTGGAACCCCCAAAATCCTTTTGAGCGCGAAGGTTTGCTTCACGCCTATCGCTGGCTGGCGATTATGAAACACCGCGAAGCACGCCTTGCAGAAAGGCGTCTCTGGGCACGGCGTGGGCTGACCCGCTTTCCTGATGACCCTGTGCTGCAGCGGTTTGCAAGGTAAAATGGACTCCACACGGAGGCAGGTGAAGGGTGCTATCGGAGCGCGTGAAGGGGCTTCAGCCGTCGCCTACTTTAGCGCTGACGGCGCGGGCACGGGAACTGCGGCAGCAGGGCGTCGATGTGCTTGCCTTCACGGCGGGCGAACCCGATATGGACACGCCCGACTTTGCGAAAGCGGGCGGGCTGGAAGCGATCCACGCAGGCTACACGAAGTACACCCCCTCCGCTGGGATAATGCCCCTGCGCGAAGCGATCTGCGAAAAGTTTCGACGCGATAATCGCCTCCACTATGCGCCTGACCAGATCGTGGTCACCTGCGGCGCCAAACACGCCCTTTTCAGCGTGCTGATGGCGCTGCTGAACCCCGGCGATGAGGTGCTGATCCCCACGCCCTGCTGGGTCACCTATCCTGAGCAGGTGAAGCTGATGGGCGGTGTGCCTGTACCTGTTCCGACCGACGAAAGTACCGAATTTCTGCCTTCCTATGAGCAGCTGCGCGCGGCGATCACCCCCCGCACGAAAGCGATTATTCTCAACACACCGCACAATCCTACTGGCACGGTCTATCCACGCCAGACGCTCAAAGAGATCGCCTCGCTTGCCCTCGCGCACAACCTTTGGATAATCGCGGATGAGATTTACGAGGTGCTGGTCTATGATGGGCATACGCATGAGAGCATCGGTGCGCTGGGCAAAGAGGTGTTCGCCCGCACGGTGACGGTGAACGGCGTTTCCAAGAGCTATGCGATGACGGGTTGGCGGATTGGCTATCTGGGTGCGCCGCGAGAGGTCGCTCACGCAGTCGCCTGCCTGCAGGATCAGATGACTTCAATCCCTGCACGATTGCCCAGTACGCCGCGCTGTATGCCTTGCGCGAAAGGCGTGATGGCTATCTGGAGGAGATGCGTCAGGTGTTTGCGGCGCGTCGGCAGGTGATGGTGGAGGGGCTATGCGCTTTGCCGGGCATCCGCTGCTTTGTGCCGCGCGGGGCGTTCTATGTGTTTGCGAATGTGCAGGGATTGCTACCACGCCGCGCAGGCGAGCGGGTTCTGAACACTGCTGCCGACCTCGCAGACTATCTGCTGGAAACTGCGCGCGTGGCGGTGGTGCCCGGAGAGGCGTTCTGGGCACCGGGCTACCTGCGCCTCTCCTATGCCGTCGCCGAGGAAGTCATCCGGGCGGGCATCGAGCGCATCGGCAACGCGATTAGCGAGCTGAAGGAGTGAACCGTCATGAGCCGAGACGAAGCGTGGCAGATGTTGTGTGAATGGACCCAATCGGAGAACTTGCGCCGCCATGCATTAGCCGTCGAGGCGTGCATGCGCTATTATGCGCGGCTGTTCGGCGAGGATGAGGAGCGTTGGGGCATCGTGGGGCTGCTGCACGATATGGACTACGAGCGCTACCCCTCCCTGGAGGAGCATCCGTTCCGCGCGATGGAGTACCTTCGCGCACGGGGCGTCCCCGAAGATATCGTGCGAGCGGTCGGGGCGCACGCCGATCATACAGGCATCCCGCGCCAGAGCCGCATAGAGCACGCCATTTTTGCCTGCGACGAAATCAGCGGGTTCGTGATTGCCGTTGCGCTGGTGCGCCCGAACCGCTCGCTGGAGGAAGTGGATGTGCGTGCCGTGCTCAAAAAGATGAAGGATAAAGCCTTCGCGCGAGGGGTTAACCGCGACGATTTATTACGGGGCGCACAGGAGTTGGGCATCCCCTTCGAGGAGCATGTGCAGCATGTGATCAATGCGCTGAAGCCCATCGCGTCCCTGCTCGGGCTGAACAGCGGTGCTGCCCAGCCTGCCACTTCCGACCCACAAGCCTCCAGCACGCCATGAAAATGCCTCGCCTGAACCTTTCTGGTCAGATTTCGCTCCGTTGGCTGGTGAGCCTGCTCATCGGTGCGGGTGTGATGTTCGGCACGCTCACGCTGCTAATTGTGCTGGCAGGTCAGCCCGTTGGCGCGAGCTATCGCATCTTGCTACAGGGCGCTATCGGCTTTCCGCCCAGCGAGCAGCTGACCCCGCTCGATGCCTGGGACGGCGTGCTGCACGACATGACCCTGCTGCTGCTGACGGGACTGTCAGTGGCGCTTGCGCTGCAGGCAGGGCTTTTCAATATTGGCGCAGCAGGGCAGCTGCTGATGGGCGCGCTGGTCGCGGCGTGGATCGGCACGCTGCAGGGCATCCCAAAGGGGGTGCATTTGCCCCTCACGCTGCTGATGGGTGCTTTGGCAGGTGCGCTCTGGGCGCTGGTGCCTGCCCTGCTCAAAGTGTGGCGCGGCGCACACGAGGTCATCACCACCATCATGTTCAACTACATCGCGCTCTACCTCACGCACTGGCTGGTGGTGGAGTATCTGAAAGACCCTTCGGGCGACGCGCCCCAGACTGCACCCGTGCTGGCGAGTGCGCAGTTGCCTCCTTTGGGCAACTTCGTCGCCACCAGCTGGGGAATTGCGCTGGCGGTCGTCGTGGCGCTACTGATGTGGGCGGTGCTTTACCGAACGGTGTGGGGCTATGAGACGCGCGCGACAGGCGCTAATCGCGATGCGGCGGACGCTGCAGGCGTGCCGACCCGACGGCGGATTATCGAAGCGATGCTCCTGGCAGGCGCATTTGCAGGGTTGGCGGGTGCCATCGAGGTGTGCGGCTCGCAGTACCGATTTTTCGAGGGCTTCCCCAGCGAATACGGCTTCGACGGGATCGCCGTCGCGCTGATGGGCGCGAACCACCCCGCATGGACGGTTCTGACCGCCTTCGCTCTGGGCGCCTTGCGCAACGGTGCATACAACCTGCATGTGGCAACAGGCGCACCGAAGGAGATTGCGATGATCGTGCAAGCCGTGTTGATTCTCTATGTGGCAGCGTTGCGCCTGCGCCGCGGGCGACTGGAGGGCTGAGCGATGGGTGAGGTGTTCGACCTGCAGCTGGTCAATACGGCACTACGCCAAGCAACCCCGCTCATCTTGGCGGCATTAGGCGGGCTGATGAGCGAACGCACGGGCGTCATCAACATCGGGCTGGAGGGCAAAATCCTGATGGGTGCGTTCGCTGGCGCATACGGTGCGTTGCTCACGGGGTCGCCCTGGGTAGGGCTTGGTTGCGCAATCCTGGCGGGGTTGCTGTTCGCGCTGCTGCACGCCGTCGCCACGCAGGGGTTCCGAACTGACCATGTGGTCAGCGGGGTTGCCATCAATCTGCTGGCGCTGGGGCTAAGCACCTACCTGTTTCGCCAGCTGATCCTGCCGCGCGAGGAGCAGGGGTTGCCATCGGTGGTGCAGGGGTTCACGCCATTTCAGGCAGGATGGCTGGAGCGCGTGCCCATTTTGGGCGCGCTGCTGAAAGACCAGACCTGGCTGGTGCTGTTCGCGGTGCTGCTACCCTTCGCGCTGTTCTGGCTGCTGAACCACACGCGCTGGGGGCTGCGCGTCTATGCAGTAGGCAACGACGCGGTCAAGGCGCGCACGATGGGCGTGCCCGTCAAAAAGATTCGCTATCTGGGCGTGCTGCTGTCGGGTGTGCTGGCAGGGATGGCAGGGGCGTTCCTGACGCTGGCGTCCGCGGATCAGTTCCGCGAGAACATGAGCGCGGGGCGAGGCTTTATCGCGCTGGCGGCGCTGATTTTCGGGCGGTGGCATCCGCTGGGCGCAGCGGGCGCGGCGTTCGGCTTCGGCTTCTTTGAAGCGCTGCAGATGCGCCTGCAAGGTCAACCTCTGTTCGGCGTACAGCTACCCACCGATCTACTGCTGATGCTGCCCTATCTGCTCACGGTGATTGCGCTGGCAGGCTCTTTCGGCAGGATGAAACCGCCTGCCGATCTGGGCAACCCGTGATTCAGCCTTACCCCCTGAGGGTGTTCGAAAAATTGGGGGCGGACGAGGTATCCTCGCGCCTATGACACCCTATCACCGCACACACCAAACCTTGACCACGCTCCCCGCCGCCCGCATCTACGCCCTCGTCCGCCGCTTCTGCCAGCTCCAGCCCCCACCCAAAACGCGCGGACGCCCCCACACCTATCCCAAAGCCCTCATCTTGACCCTCGCCCTGCTGCGCACCCGCGACCACGCCTCCTACCGCCGCTTACTCTTTGCTCTCGCCCCCGACGCCCTGCCCGACCACCCCTTGCCTGCACTCAGCACGCGGGTCTACCGCCTGCATCACCTCCCTGACGAACGCGGGCATCAGCGGCTGGGATGGTTAGCCCAGCAGGGGATGGTGTTGGAACCCCCGACAATCTCCACGCCCCATGCGCTGGTGGATGGCACGGGCATC
>JBCNVA010000033.1:0-17534 GCA_039630445.1 Armatimonadota bacterium | reverse complement strand
ATCAATCGCGTGCTGTACGATTTGAGTTCCAAACCGCCTGCAACAATTGAATGGGAGTAGGAGGGTCGCATGGGACAGGTCGCAAGCGAGTGGCGAGTCGCAGGTGATGAACAGCCGATGGCATGTTGTGAGCCGCTGCAGGAGGCGCTCTGGCGGGCACGCTTTCCTGAGGTGCAGGTGCTTATCGACGCGGCGACGCTGCAGGCGCGCGTGCGGGAACTAGGCGAGCAAATCACGCGGGACTATGACCCCAGCGATCCGCCCCTGCTGGTGGGCGTGCTGAAAGGCTCGCTGGTGTTTCTGGCAGACCTGATGCGCTATATGCCCATCCCCGTGTCGTATGACTTCGTGGCGATCTCCAGCTACGGGACGGAAACGCGCACCTCCGGCGTGGTGCGCCTGCTGAAAGACCTCGACACCAGCATCGCAGGACGCCATGTGCTGGTGGTGGAGGATATTCTCGACACGGGACTGACCCTCTCGTATCTGCTGGAACTGCTGCGTATGCGCCATCCTGCCAGCCTGAAGGTCTGCACGCTGCTGCGCAAGCCCGCGCGCCAACAGATCCATGTGCCCGTCGATTACTGCGGGTTTGATATTCCCGATCAGTTCGTTGTGGGCTATGGGCTGGACTATGCCGAGCGGTATCGCAATCTGCCCTTTATTGGTGTGCTGACAGGAATCGAGGCTGGGTCTAACGAATCGACAGAATGCGAGGCGAAGGCGTATGCTGATCCCGATACGCGACCATAATCCGACACGACGGTTCCCCTTTGTCACAGTGGGGTTAATCGTGGTGAACACGATTGTGTTCCTGATGCAGCAGTTTGACCCCCATATCACCTTTTACTATTCAGCGGTTCCTTCGGAGGTGTTGCGCAACGAGCCGGGCGTGCTGCGCGTGCCAGTGGAAGCAACGCCGTGGGGCGTGCGTGTGGTAGAAGTGCAGCGAGAAGTCGCGCCACAGATCACCATCTTTACTTCCATGTTCCTACATGGGGGCTGGCTCCACCTGATTGGCAATATGTGGTCGCTCTGGATTTTCGGCAACAATGTGGAGGACACGCTGGGGCACTGGCGCTATCTGTTGCTGTACATCGTGTGGGGCTATCTGGCAGCGTGGTCGCATATCCTGCCGAATATGTACTCGGATGTGCCCGTGGTGGGGGCAAGCGGCGCGATTGCGGGCGTGATGGGCGCGTATGCGCTGCTGTTCCCCCATGCGCGTATAGATTGTGTGTTGCTCTTTTTCGTACTGACCCTTGTGGAGGTGCCCGCGATATTCTTTCTGATTTTCTGGTTCGTGTCGCAGTTCTTTGTGGCGTCGCCGGGCATTGCCTATCTGGCGCATATCGGCGGCTTTGTAGCAGGTCTGGTGACGGTGAAGCTGCTGGGCGGGCGCGACGCGCTGCTCGGCTACCGCCGTTACTACTGGGAGGAATGAAGAGGGCGAAATAGCGAAGTGGCGAAATGGCGAATGGTGATTTACGCCCTGCGTAGCGTCGGCGTCTCGCCGACGGCATCACAGCGTCTGCTCTGCCAATCGGTATCGTCGGCGGGGATGTCGACGCTACGAATGCGCCCTGCGTAGCGTCGGCGTCTCGCCGACGCCATCACGGCGTTTGCCTTGCCAAACTTTGCGCGATGTGAAGTCTCGATTGGTATAAGGACAGGGTATAGCGAGGTGAGATTCCTCGCTTCGCTCGGAATGACAGAGAGGATTGGCTCGGAATGACAGGGCGTTTTATGCAGCAGTGAACTTGTCATTCCGAGCCGAAGGCGAGGAATCTCAGATAAGTGGCAAGTTGGGTGATTGTACCGATTGGGTTTCAAACGGCACAGTATGCTGGACGGCTCAAGCCGCTCCTGTGCAGACGAAGCCGACCTCCGTCGGCTGTAGCCCGCGTAGGCGGGCTTCGTTGGCAGAGGAACGGCTTGAGCCGTGTCTCACTTGACGCCCCAAGTCGACTAAAGTCGTGCCCAGACGGACGAAGCCCACCTTCGCTGGCTAAAAACCCCGCCTGCACGGGGTTTCGTCTGTCTCCGTGCAACTTCAGTCGCCTTGTGCCATCTGAAACGCCGCTTGGTATGAGAAAGAGGGAACCGAAATGGGCGCGGTTCCCCCTACGGCGTAGGGGGAACCGTACGGGTCAAAAGGCTCGCGCGTGGCAAATCCACCACTTCGCCATTCGCCACTTCGCCCATCAACACCCTGCACCAAAGTTGAACAACACCACCAACAGGTCGGCGTCATCCACAACCCCATCACAGTTCACATCCGCCGCATTCGGTCCCGACGACCCAAACGCAAACAACACCTGCAACAGGTCCGCATCGTCCACACAGCCGTTCCAGTCCACATCCCCGTTCGTGGGATAGCACAGGAACCAAAAACCGCCTGTCAGACGATAAGTGCCGCCCGTCAGTTCGTCAGCGGAGGTCGCGTCGGGCTGTCCAGCGGTGCCGCCGAGGTGGAAGGTGCCGCCAGTGGCGAAGGTGATGCCGCCGCCGTCGATCGTCCACCAGGTGAGGTCATAGCCGCCGCCCTGTTGGGCGTGGGCAAGGGTGAGGCTCAGCAGCGCAAGGGCTGCGATGCTTGTCAGTTTCATCAGCTTTCTCATCGTTTTGCCTCCTTCGGTTGGCTCCCCTCTCCCACGCTGCGGGAGAGGGGCTGGGGATTAGGGCTTACGGCGCACCGATGCGCACGATACCCGTCGTGCCATCGCGCTCCAGCCGCATCGGACGCCAGAGACGGAACCGCTCGTTGTAGTTACCAGGACGAATACGCACGGTGCCATTAGCAGGTACGCAGAAGGTGCCTTCATACACCGTGTTGAACGGGTTGGATGAGGTGCCTTGCTCGGTTTGACCCGCGTTTTCGGGATCGCCGCTCACTGCGCGGTTCACATAGGTCGGGTTCGCCATGTTGAAGATGTACCAGCGAATCGTTTGAAACGCCAGATCCATCCGCCCCCAGCCAACCCAAACCGGGTTGGACGCGGTAGGGCAAATCCAGTTGTTACTCGCGTCAGTCTCGGCGCAGGAGCAGGTTCCACGCACTCGAAACGCGCTGTCAAGCCCCCCTGAACCCGACGAGCCACCCTCAATCGTGCCATTGCCCAAATACACCTGCGACGACCAGAGATCCCGATTGCAGCCCCTGGCGGTGCCGTCCGTCTGAAAGAAGGTCACCCGCTTGAAGCTGCCACCCGGATGATGCACCGCACTGCCGCTGCTCCCTGACGCCCAAGAGGCAGTATCCCAGCCAAAGTAATAATTAGCCTGTGGCGGCGGCTTTTCGTACAGCCCCAGCAGCGTCCAGTCGGAACTATAGTGCTGCTTGAGCAACAGCGCACCCTGCGTGCGCGGCACCGTGTTCACATTCGGCGGCGTGCCGTTGCAGGTTGCCGTCTGGTAGATCCAGAATGCTTCCATCCCGTGCGCCGAGAACTGGGTGCTGATACAGTGCTGCGCCGTCATAAAAATCGGCGCAAAGTCACTCCCCGTCCGATTGAGCAGCTGACCTGTGCAGAGGAACCAACTGCTGCCCTTAGGAAACAGGATGTTAGCAACACCCTGCCGCACATCGTTGTACGCCGCATAACAGGTCACATCCAGATGGCAGCCCAGCTCCGCAGGGGCAAAGTCCGGCTCAATCCCAGCGTACATGTAGCCGATTGCCACAATCTCCGGCAGCTGCTGCATCTCCACCGTGTCGGGCACGAACACCTCGATGCCAATCGTGTCGCTGCGCCAGAGCGACGGCGCCCACCACTTGCCCTCCTCATCCGGATAGGCGCGAGCGGGTAGCACGACACTCCCGTTCGGGTCGTAGATATTGATGGCCATCTGCGGATGCGGTCGTCCCTGCAGCTGCAGGCGCAGTCCCACCGCATTTGCCGAGCGCAGCTCCAGATGGGCAGCCCAGCCCGACAGCTGCTGCTTGCCGTCCGGGCTGGACACCTGCACCCGCTGCCACTGGGCGCGTCCCAGCAGGTTCGGAGGGGCATCCATTGTGTAGCCCACCCGCAGGATCGGGTGCGCCGTGCTTTCGCCTGTGCTGGAGTTGCCTGGTGCGGGCCTCTCGGTAGGTGGCAGCAGCACGCGCGTCGGCTTCACCTGCGGGGCGACCAGCGTTGGCGGTTTCGTCGGGCGCGTTTCGGGCGGTTCAGGGCGCATCGCACCGTCCAGATAGGGCGCTTCCTCTTCCTGCGCCGCCCCCACGCCCATCAGCAAGGCAAGACACCCTGCAAGCCAGTAGCGTCTCATGGTCTCGCCTCCTTATTGCAGGTTCACGAGCACCAGCACCATGCCCGTTTTGCCTTTTTCAAGGCGGGTCATCGCCTTGCCGAGAATGGCGCCCTGCGCACGGTCTCGGTCGCGTACCGCCATCGCGTAGCCGGGCTTGTCGGAAGTGGTGAGCAGCATCCCCGGTTCAATCGCGTGCTGGGTGGCATCGGCGTAGACCCACACCCGTCCGCTGATAGCCACGGGCACATGGCTCTCGCTGCCTTCCAGGTTGCCCAGGATGATGCCCTTGGACAGCCCGTTCGCGCCTGCCACCACGCCCGCCACGCGCGTGTTGTACGCACCACGCGCAAGGCGCAGGTTGCCCGGATTGTCGGGGTCAATCTCTACCACCATGCCGGGTTCCACTTTGTCAGTAACGGGGAATTTCTCAGCGAGGTCGGCACCCGTGATTTCCAGCACTCGAACCTCCACTGTTCCATCGCCACGAATGCGCATAATGTTGCCGCCATGACCGGGATAGCCGCTGTTCCAGAAGGCGATGCTGTCGCTATTGGAATCTGTACCCGTGCCGATGTAGCCCGCGATGTGCCACTTGCGCGCCGTGTTGGTGTTGGTGAACTCCAGCCGCACCACATCGTTTGCAGCCTCGTGCAGGCGCAGGGTAGCGTTGGTGATGGTGCTGTCGGCGCTTACATTCAGCCGTGCGGTGTAGAGCAGGGGCGCACCGACGGCGACACTGCCATCCCCTCTGAGCGAGACAATATCCCCTGTCTGACTGTTCCACAGGTTGAGGTAGTCATCATTAACAGCACCGCCGATAAAGCCCGCGATGTGCCACTTGCGCGCGGTGTTCGTGTTGGTGAACTCCAGTCGGGCGAAATCGGCTTCCGTCTCGTGCAGGCGCAAGGTGGCATTAGTAGTGATGCTGTTAGCAGCTACATTCAGCCGCGCCGTCATATCTGCAGAGCTGATGCCAGTGCCGATGCCAACAGTGCCAGAGAAATACCCACGTCCGATGAAGTAGCCTGCCCAGGCGTTCGCCCCTGTCGCCTCACCACGCACCGCCATGGCATTCGCACCAGTAGCGACGCTGTTCAGTCCCCATCCATAGGAACCAGCAACGGTGATGTGAAGCCCATCCGCCGCGGTTCCTGTGTTCGCGTTCTCGATGTTCATCAGGCGCACGTTGCGGTTGCCGCGCACATCAAGCAGGTACCCGGGCGTCGCTGTGCCAACGCCAACATTCCCTGTGTTCGTGTTGTAGATGTTGGTACCCGAAGCCGCCCAGAGGGTGTCACTAAGGTCTGCTGCAGGCGCCCACTGACTGCCATCCCACTTCAGCACCTGCCCTGTGGTAGGTGCCGTCGCCGCTACAAGACGCCCTCGCAATTTTTCCACTGTCGGGTTCGGGTAGGTTCCGCTGAGGTCGCCCCCTGCTGCACCAATCGGGTTCGCCGTGCCCGCTGTATTAGCCCGAATGGCATACGGCGCAGGGGTGATGGGGATGCGTGGGTTGAGCGTGGGACCTGAAGGGGGGTCAATCTGGATTTCCAAGAAGCGCGGAGCACCCGTCCACACGCTGGCGGGCGTGTTCAGCGTCACGGTAAACAGCCCATTAGACACGCCCACAGTGAGGTTTCCTGAGTCCCAAACCAAGGTGCCTCCAGCGGCAGCGTCGTAAATCCGAAAGCGCATCTGTCGATTGCCGTCCACGGGAGCGTTGTTTTGGCGCAGGTAGCCTTGGAAAGTGAACGGCTGGGTCGTGCCCTGTGAAAGGGCGGTCGTCACGATAATCAGCGCGCAAAAGGCGCGCAATGCCCTACTAAGCCATCGCTTCTGCATCGTCCGCATCGTTTGTACCTCCTTCCACTGACAGAATGCCAGTGTACCCCTCATTATCCATGGGGGGTCTTACGAGACTCTTATAAAAACCGCGTTTTATGGGCGATTTGGGGGGAATTTGCCCTGTTTCAGGGGGTGAATCGGCTGATTTTTGGTGAAGTGGCGAAATGGCGAAGTGGCGAAGTGGTGAAATGGCGAATGGCGAAATAGCGAAATGGCGAAGTAGCGAAATGGTGATTTACGCCCTGCGTAGCGTCGGCGTCTCGCCGACGCCATCACGGCGTCTGCTCTGCCAATCGGTATCGTCGGCGGGGACGCCGACGCTACGAATACGCCCTGCGTAGCGTCGGCGTCTCGCCGACGCCATCACGGCGTCTGCTCTGCGAACTGGTATACGGTTCCCTACAGGGCGAACTGCTGTTGGAGTTGTCGGCAGGCTTTGAGGGCGAGGCGTCGCCCCATGCGGCGGTTGAGCCAGATCGCTTCCTCGAGGGCGGCGCGGGCGTTCTCGATATCGCCCTGTCGCACATAAACCTCTGCCAGATATGCCAGCGCGGTCGCTTGCCAGGGGCGCACACCCCGCTCGCGCCAGAACTGCAGGCACTCGCTCAGCTCGCCCAGTGCATCGGGTTCGCCCAGTAAGGCGCGCACATAGGCGTAGTGGGTGCGGGTAAACCGTTCGCGGAAGGGATCTGGCTCCCGGAGGCGCAGGCGCAGCGCGTCATCGCCGTAGCATCGCGCCGCCTCCAGATCGCCCTGCTGATAGGCAATCAGCATCGCCAGATCGAGCATGCTGGCTGCGAAGCTGATGCGTTGGCGCGCTTCCAGCGGCGCAATCTGAGGCAGGATAAGATCGAGCGCGGCTTGCCCCTCGCCACGCCAGCGCAGAATCTGCGCCTGCAACAGCCGACTCATTTCGGGGGGATGCCCCACCTGATGGAGCAGCGGCTCACACACTTGCAGCACCTGTTCCGCCTCGTCGAGACACCCCTGCTGAATCAGGCAGTATGCCTTCCCATGCAGCGCCGCGATGAGATGCACACTATCCCCCAGCGACTGGCACAGGGCAGCGTCCTCCTGCAGAAAGCGCAGGGCGCGCTCATAGTCGCCTATGAAGATTAATGCCTCGTTGAACGCTATCAGCGCACGATGCAGCAGCATCGGGTCGCCCGTTTGACGCGCGAACCTTACGGCTTCCTCGCGCCATGCAACCATGTCAGAAACAGGCTCCAGATAGCCCATCAAGTAATGGGTTGCTAAGTGCAGCTCAGGATCGGCAGCGCATGGATAAAGCGCGCGCAACGACTGCCAATACTGCTCTACCAGCTCCATTCGGCGTAGGGTGTACGCCAGCTGCACCAGCCAGTAAAGTGTCCAGCCCCGCAGTGGATGTTCTGGCGGGCAGAGTTTGAAGGCTTGTTGCGCCCATTCCAACGCTTCGGGATGACGCTCAGTATCGAACAGTAGCTGTACCGCTAGCAGGTGAGCTTGTAGCTGGGCTTCGGGCGTTAGTTCGCCTGTGACGAGCAGGCGCTCGATTCGGGCGAGGGCGTCGCTCTGCAGGGGGCGCATCCGCAGGAAGCGCTCCACAGCATGCATCAACTCGATACAGGCATCCGCTTCGCCCCTTTGCTCCAGCAGACGCAGCGCTTCAAGGAGTAAGGGGCGTGCCTCATCCCAGAAATCGAGCCATGCGCATAGCCGAGATTGGAATGCTTCATGCCGCCGCGCGTGCGCTGTTTGCTGCACCCATTGGCAAAGCGCCTCCTGTAAGGCATGGCGCTCCGATTCGCGCAACAGCGACTGCGCATACTCCCGCACCACCTCCAGCATCTCGAACTGCTCCGCCCGACCTTCACGGTTTGCCCACCTGATTATCAGACTCGCCTCGACCAGCTCCTGCATCCAGCGGGCAGTTTCATCAAGGGAGTGGTCTGCAAAGCAAAGGGCGTGCGCGAGGGGCAGGCTCCATGTGCCGGGCAATATGCTGAGCCGTCGCAGCGCCTCTTGGGCTTCGGGTGAAAGCAGCGCATAGGTCGCGTCCAGCACGCCACGCATCTCACGATGGCGCTCAGGCAGATCGTGGCGGCGTGACTTGAGCCATGCCAGCCGCTCGGTAATGTGCGCCAGCATCTGAGAGGGTGAGAGCACATTCAGTCGCGCCGCCGCCAGCTCCAGCGCCAGCGGAATGCCGTCCAGCTGACGACACAGCGACTGAACTACAGGTAGGTTCCCTTCGGTCAGGCGGAAGTCGTGCGCAACCTGTCGCGCCCGATCGGCAAACAGCTGCAGCGCAGGGCATTCTATGCTTTCAGTGCAGGTGAGCGGCAACAGTGGATAGACATGCTCCACCGAAAGCTGCAGCGACAGCCGCGAAGTGATCAAGCAGCGCAGAGTGGGTACGGCTTGCAACAGCTCCGCGACCACCATCGCGCCTTCGGGCAGCAGGTGTTCGAAATTATCCAGCACGAGCAGCGGGTTGGGCAGCTGGGCGAACACCGCTCGTAGCTGGGTCAGCTGGTCGCGTGTTGGAGGCAGCCCCATCGATTCGGCAATCGCGCTGAGCAGCTGGTGCGGATGCGACACCCCTAACAGCGGCACCCAGATGGGGGTGAAGGTGCCCTCCGTTTGGAATCGCTGGGCAATCTCCAGCGCGAGGCGCGTCTTGCCCACGCCACCCAGCCCCGTGATGGTGATGCAGGCGACGCCCGGCTCACGCAGCAGGGCGCTAATCGCCTCCATCTCCGCTTCGCGTCCGAAAAAGCGGGTGCGCATCACGGGCAGCGGTGGAGGATGAAGGCGGGCTTTGTCTGTTGGAGGCTGGATATTCTGATCCTTTGCCCCCTCCGCCACGGCGGGTGGGACGACAAGGAGGGGCTTATCCGCGCGCGGGTGACGCACATGCAGCCCAGATATTCTACCAGAGCCTCGTTCACGCGGTCGACGACACTTCTCGATCAACCGCTGAACAGGGTTGGGCGGCGCAACGCCCATCACTCGCTCATAGCGGTCTGCCCACGCTGTGCAAAGCTGCCACGCAACCTCAGCACGCCCCTGCTGCAAATAGAGAGTCGCCAGCTGGCAAAGCCGTTCGGCATCCAGGGGTTCCAATTCAAGGGCACGATGGAGCCACCGCTGTGCAAGGGCGATCTCGCCCCGCTCCAGCTCCCACTGCACCAGCTGCTCCAACGCCCCCAGACAGCGCATCTGTAAATCGGCTGCCTTCTCGATAATCCAGTCGTCGTAATAACCCGCCATAAAGTCACCTTCGTACAAATGAACCGCCTGCACCAGCTGCTGATATTGCACCGCAGGGTCGCGCGTTTGCTCTGCCAGGTCAAGCAGCTGCTCGAACTCCAGCATATCGGCGTGAAACATGGCAGGCTGCAGCCCGACCGAATGGGCATCGGCAAGAACAAGGGGTGTGAGGGTATGAGGCGTGTGCAAGGCGTGGCGCAAGGCGTTCAAGGCAACGCTGAGGTTGTTGCGGGCGCGCTCAGGCTCCCGCTCGCCCCAGAACAGGTCAGCCAGCTTTTCACGCGCGAAACGGTGCGGGGGATGCGCGACCAGATACGCCAGCAGCGAGACCGTTTTCGCCGTGCGCATGCGCGTAATCACTTGCGTACCGCATCGCGCTTCAAAGCCCCCCAGCAAGCGAAAGTACCACCTTTCATGCTGGAAGTATGCACTTGGCATACTGAACTCCTCTACTTACATTATAGCCGAGCTTGCTGCCGGCTTGAGATTCCTCACCCTGAGCGCAGAATAAGCGGAGTGAGGTCGCTCACCCAGCTGCGGGTAGCAACCAGCACGATTGTATCCCTCTCCCTTTTCAGATTGCAAGGGACTTTAGTCCTAATTTTGCCCCGCTGTATTCGTAGCGTTGGCGTCCCTGCCGAAAAAAACCGCAAAATCGGGACTAAAGTCCTATGCGCTATTCAGCGGCGCGTGCTGTTCGCCTTCGGTCAGACGGGCAGCCGCCCCGAGGATGTGAACGGCGACAGTGTGGTGGATGACGCCGACCTGCTAATCGTGCTGTTCAACTTCGGACGCAGCTGCTAAGCAGGAGACGCTGTTCAGCGTGTTGAACACCTTACATGGGCAGGGCGCGGGATCACTGCTTGCGATGCAGTTCCCGCGTCTGCAAAACCTTAGAGCGGCTCTATGCAGGACTGGCGTGCCGTTCGATGGGGCTATCCGTGTGAGAATCGAACCCTAAAGGCAAGTACGAACCACACGCTGCGCCTCGCCTCTCTCACGCCCCAGCGCGTGCAAGAGCGCGTAGCGCAGAACATGCACGACCTCACACGGATACTGGAGTGGAACTCCCAGAACGGGTTCGAGCTGTTTCGGGTAGGACAGCACTTCATTCCGTTTGCCTCGCATCCGAATTTTCCCTATGATTGGTGTGCCGTGCATAGGGAGGCGATTGGCGCTATCGGGCAGCTGGCGCGCCAACGGGGACAGCGCCTTTCGATGCATCCGGGACAGTATATCAACCCTAGTAGTCCAAATCCGCAAGTGGTGGAGCGATCGCTGGCGGAGCTACGCTACTCTGCCCAGCTACTGCACCTGCTCCAGGCAGAAGATGGCGTGCTGGTGCTTCATCTGGGCGGGATTTATGACAGCCGCGAAAAGAGCATGCGCCGCTTCATTCAAAACTTGCGCCCAGAGACGGAGATTTTGCGCTTTCTGGCACTTGAGAACGATGAGCGCCTCTGGAACCTCTCGGAAGTGTTGCGTGTCGCCGAGGGGTTGGGCGTTCCCGTGATCCTCGACACGCTCCATCACCAGCTGAATCCGAACGGAATGGATCTGCGAAGCGCTATTCAGGAGGTGATCCCTACCTGGCAGGGGCGCGGACGCCCCAAGTTGCACCTTTCCAGTCAAGACTCGAGCAAGCGCGCAGGCGCCCATGGCGACTATGTGCTGCTGGAGGACGGCATCGCCTTGCTCGACGCGCTCCCTTCCCCAGAGGTCGATATCATGGTAGAGGCGAAAGCGAAGGAGCAAGCGGTATTGCGCCTCTGGAACGACCTGAGAAGCCTGCTGTTGCCCTAACGCCCCTACTTTTTTCGGCTCGCTTAGGGGGTAGAATTTACGGGCATGGGGACAAAAGGGATTGCGCGATCCTTGCACTATTTGGTGAAGTTATTCTTGGTACTGAATGCGCTAAGCGGGATTGCCATTATCGTAGGCAGCTGGCTGCTTTTTGATTCGGGAGTGAAATTGCCCCCTTGGAACTACGATCAGCTCGCCTATGGGCTGGGGCTGGCGAGCACCGGGCTTGGCATTCTGGTCGCGTTTGGGCATATGATGCTCGCTCAAGGGGCGCGTGCCACGGTGATGTTGATGGGACTTTGTATTGTTATCGCGGGAGGGGCAGAGCTGCTAAGCACCACCACGGGATTCCCCTTTGGGCACTATGCTTACACCCACCGCTTAGGACCCAAATTTTTGGATCAGGTGCCCTATGTGATCCCGTTGTCATGGTTTATGATGCTCTATCCTGCGCTCCACATAGCCCACCATATGGGGTTGGCTCGCCCCGTGCGCCCGATGGCGGCAGCCTCTATTCTGACCCTCTGGGATGTGGCGATGGACCCTGCTGTCACGACGGGCTTTGCCTATTGGGTATGGTACAGCCCAGGCGATTTCTATGGGATGCCGTGGTACAATTGGGCAGGCTGGCTGGCAGTTGGATGGATTGTCTGCGAACTTTTCGAGCGATCGCATCCGCACTGGCGACCTTCCGCCTCGGCAATTCCCCTAACCCTTTGGCTTGTTCAGGGCGGGATGATGGCAGGTTTAGCGTGGGTTCTTGACCGTCCAATAGCCGCATGGTTATGGATAGTTGGCGCCATCGTCGTGGTAGTGGGCTATGCCCATGTCCCTAAGCTAATCGGGAGAAGAGCGCATGGGGCAGGCTCATAAGCATGCGATTGTGGTTGGTGCTGGCATCGGCGGACTATCCACCGCCGCTCGCTTGGCGCATCAGGGATGGCAAGTGACTTTGCTGGAGGCACAGGATCAGCTTGGAGGGCGCATCGGTGAGTTGAGGCGCGACGACTATCGATTCGACACAGGTCCCACGCTGCTGATGATGCTGGAACCGCTGGAGCGTCTATTCAGCGACCTGCACCGCCGCCTAGAGGACTACTTAGACCTGATCCTTTTAGAACCGTCGTATCGCGTCTTCTTTACCGATGGCACCGTCTTCGACTCCTCGACGAATATCGCCCGCATGGTGCGCGAGATAGAAAAGATAGCCCCTCAAGAGGTGGCGGGCTATCTGCGGCTTATGGCAGATCTGCGCGCGATGTATCAAGCGGTTATCCCTGCCTTTGTGCGGCGTGAGTATCGTCGCCTTGGGGATCTGCTTTCACCAGCGCAGATAGGGCTACTCTTTCGCTTTCGCCTTCTGGACAACCTCTGGCGAAGGGTAGGGCGATATGTACGCGACCCGCGGCTGCGCACGCTTTTCTCGTTCCAAACGATGTATTTAGGCATCTCGCCGATGCAGGCTCGCTGGGTCTACGCTATTCTGACCTACATGGAATCGGGCGAGGGCATCTGGTATCCGCGCAGCGGCATGTATCAGCTGATTCGGGCACTGCGTGCGATTGCTGAGGAGGAAGGGGTTACGATAGTGACTAACACCCCCGTTGCGAAGGTGCTTACGGAAGGCAACCGAGCCGTAGGCGTTCAGCTCCTAACGGGCGAGAAGCTGCTTGCCGACTGCGTGGTGCTGAATGTGGACGCCCCAACCGCCTATTCGCAAATGCTTCCCCCTTCGCGCTTCGCCCACAGGCGCTGGCGTGCCTCGTGTAGCGCGATGATGTTCTACATCGGCTATCGCCAACGCCTTCCACATCTTTTGCACCACAATGTGTTTTTCGCTGAGAATGTGGAAAGGAACTTTGACGAGATTTTCAGACTTGGTGTCGTGCCATGCGACCCATCGTTTTATGCGTGCCTGTCGAACAGGACAGACCCCACCGACTCACCCCCTGATGGCGAGAATCTCTACATCCTGATACCTGTGCCGAACCTGAGTGGCGTTGATGCCAGTGCGTCGGAGAACCAGCTCCTTGAGCATGTGATAGCCCGTCTAAATCTTGATGATCGTCAAATTGAGTTTGTGGAGAAGCGCACCCCACATGATTGGGTGTCGCTGGGCTTGTGGCAGGGCGCCGCGTTCGGCATAAGCCCTACCTTTTTCCAATCTACCTACTTTCGCCCCTCTATCCGTTCTCCTTTCGAAAACCTCTATCTGGTGGGAGCCAGCACGCACCCGGGCAACGGTATCCCGATGGTGCTGATCGCTTCGGAGCTGGTTGCTGCTGCCGTTCAGGATGCCACGCGGGCATGCCAGCGCTGACGCCACTCCCTGAAAGTGCGGTATGTTAGCAACAGCTTTTCGGGCAAGCGCGTGTGGGCGCGCTGTCGGAACATATCATAACCTTGACGCTCGATGCAGCGCAATATCTGGGCATACAGGCGCGCCCCTAACAGCACGGCAAACTGAGCGTTTCGCGGGAGCCGACAGATCCCCTCCTCTGCCTGCCGATACCACTGCCGACAGCGGTCAATTTGAAACTGCATAAACATCCTAAAAGAATCATCGACCATTCGCTTGCTAAGGTGGGCTTCGGTGATGCCGTAGGCTGCCATCTCGTCCTGAGGTAAGTAGATGCGTCCTCGTTGCCAGTCCTCACCAATATCGCGCAGGAAATTGGTCATCTGCATCGCCTGTCCCATCAGGCTGGCGTCATGGTGTGCCTCAGCGTCTGTGACGCCCATAATATAACACATCATAATGCCCACCACTGAGGCGCTTCCCCACATATACTCTTGGAGTTCACTGAGGTTGGCGTATCTATGCTTGCTCAGATCCATGCGCATTGCGTTCAAAAATTCGCGCGGATAGCGTAATGGAATCTCATACCGACGCATCGTGTCGGCAAAGGCGCGCAACACGGCTTGCTCAACAGACTCACCCTTCAAAGCCCTCAGTAGATCGCTCTCATATTCGTCGATCTGGCGCTGGATACAGGCGACATCGGCGACCTCAGGACAATCCACCCACTGATCTGGATAGCGGACAAAGGCATAAAGGGCGAATACGGCAGGACGAATTTCGCGCGGGAAAAAGCAGGTGGCAAAGTAGTAACTTTGGCTATGCCGCCTCTGGATTTGGCGGCATAATTCATAGTCGCGATCCAGGCTTGGCTTGGATGTTTGGACCATCCCTGCTCACTCCCCATGAGTCGGGATAGCGTTCATTAAGCGATAGTTTACCCTGCAACACCAGTTTGAATCCCTGCTCTGCGTGTTGCTCGTGCGTCACCAAACGCTCCACGCGCGCACATAGCTGGTTTAGCTCGTGCTGAAGCGTTGCCTGGGCTTGCAGCAACCACTCTTGCTGCGGTGCATCGCTATGAAACGGTGCGCCCACGCTCATGTACGCGCACGGATATTGATGATAGCGCGGCTCAATATAGATAGCAAGCGGGAGGAGGGGGATCCCCTTCACCTGCTGAGCTAACCAGTAGAGGGAGCGCTGGAAGGGTAGAACTGTCCCAGAACGATGGAGCATACCCTCTGGAAAGAGAACCAGCACCACATCGCTTTTTTGTAGCTGATGTAGCGTGCGGCGGATGGTCGCCATGCGTTTCATCGGCTGATGGGGTGGAAAGGGCAACGCTCCCAGCAACCCGAACGGCGGGAAGCGACGCCATTCCTGCATCCATGTGATTCCCCGACGATGCCATACCTCATACACAAGCCAATAGGCTAAGTAACCATCCCACCAATAGTGATGATTGGCAAACAGGATAGCGCTTTGACCTGCCGCTAAGTCGACCTGCTGATACAGGTATATTGAACGGAAGTGGGTGCGCAAGCTTCGTGCAATAAGCCAGCGGGTCAGCGAGGCGGCGAGCTGGTCGAGTCCAAGCGGTAGGAGCGGTCTTTCCATTGGATAACTCCGCATCGATACCACCAGATAGAATACCCCAGTGTCCAGATGCCCAAAGCGACGCTTATGGGGTAGAGAAGCGCATGATACCACGCAAGCCCCACCACACGCTGCGCGAGTCCGAACAGAAGGGCGCTTTGTCCAACCACCCACCAATGCCACAAAGAAGACCAGTTGCCCACTAACAGACTGATGATGGGCCACCCATAAACCAGCCCCAGCAGGAACATCACTATCAGCGCTTTCGGCACACCGCGACAAATAGCCACTGCATTCTTTGCGAACCCACGAACCGCTTCCGCGAGGGTGGTGTACATCACCGCCTTGATTTGGTCGCGCGCGCTTACAATCCACACCCTTCCGCCTGCGCGTTTAACGAGCGCCGCAAAAGCCACATCCTCCAGCACCTGCCCACGCAGCTGCAAATGGGGCTGCAACGAATCATAATCGCGCTTGCGAATCGCCAGGAATTGCCCGTTGGCGAAGGCAAACGCTGGGTTCGGCGATTTTTCGGCTAATGGAAGGGGCAAGAGCGTCAGAACCGAAAAAGGAAGCATCGCCTTGAGCAGGCGAACGCCCAGCGAGGGAGAATCAAGCCCCGGAATCGCGGTGACCAGCATCGCGTCGGTGCAGCGGAGTAGGTTGGTCATCCACTCTAATGCTCCTGGGCGAAAAGTCAAGTCGCTATCGATGAACAGTAGCCATTCCCCTGCTGCTCGCTGTGCTAACTGAAAGCATGCCCAGTTCTTGCCAATCCAGCCTGGCGGCAGCTCCGCCCCGACAAACCAGCGGACACTATATCGCTCCGCATGCTCTGCCAACCATTCTCCCGTGCCATCCGTGGACTGATCATCGCAGACCCAGATCTCAATTCCTTCATCTATCCCTTGACCACAAAGCGTTTCCAAAAGCATCGGGAGCCTGTCTCGCTCATTCCTCGCAGGAATCAGGATCGATAGGGAGAGGGACTGCGAACATGGGTCGGCTCTCTTTTTGCTTCGGTAAATGTAAAACAAATTGATAAAAAGTATAGCAAATTGAATAGTAATTATCAAAGTGATGACCGCCTGCAGCATTTTGCCTACCCCAGCAGGTGTGCATAATTGCATAATCTCATTCCGAACGAAGCGAGGAATCTCGCCCGTTCAAAAGCGACAGGAAACCGCTTTGGATTATTATAACCTAAGTTGCCACCTATCTGGGATTTCTCGCCTTCGGCTCGGAATGACAGGCTCGTTTTCACCAAGCCAGCGTTGTCATTCCAAGCGAAGCGAGATCCTGTCTTGCCAAGTCAACTCCTTGCCCAACCACGATGGGGCATAATCCCGACCCGCACGCTGCCACGCATACACCAACGCCGCTAACCAACGCGCCACCACCACCAATGCCCCCTTCCGCGCTTTCCCGCGCGCCACTAAACCCCTCCACACCGCCCGATACCGCGCCGACACCCGTACCGCACGCAACACCACCAACCCCAACGCCCGCCACCACCCGCGGTTCCCCACCTGCCACACGCCGTCCCCCAGCCCCAAACGCCGCCCCGACTGCCCTGCATCGGCTGTTTTTTAACCCGCATAGGCGGGCTTGGTTTGCTAAGGAACGGCTTCAGCCGTCGGACCTTGCACTATTTGAAAACCCGATCGGTATTATTACGCGCGAGGAAGCGGATAGCCTGCTTCTTTCAGCGCGTGAGTTTGTTGAGGCGCTCGCAGCCTATCTCGAGCGCAAACAGCCAAACGATACGCTAATACACCATCAAGACGGGGTTCTCCAGCACGCGCTTTAGCTCCTGCAGGAAGCGAGCGCCTATTGCACCATCCAGAATGCGATGGTCGCAGGAGAGAGTGACCTTCATGCGGGCGCGTGGCTGAATGGAGCCGTCCTCCATCACCACAGGCTGCTTTTTCACCGCGCCGACCGCCAGAATCGCGCCGGCAGGCGGGTTGATAATCGCCGCGAACTCGTCGATGCCGAACATGCCGAGATTGGACACGGTGAAGGTGTTGCCCGTCATCTCATCAGGTAGCAGTTTGCCCTCACGCGCCTTTTGTACCAATGCTTGCGCCTCTTGCGCGATGCGCACCAGCGACTTGCCCTCGCAGTGGCGCACGACAGCCACCAGCAAGCCCTCCTCCACCGCCACGGCAATGCCGATATGGATGCCGTCGGGGTAGACGATTTGCCCATCGCGATAGGAGGCGTTCACCATGGGGTGCTTCTCCAGCGCGACGGCACACGCCTTGATGATCAAATCGTTCACGCTGAGGCGCAGGTTCTCATCGAGGCTATTGAGCTTTGCGCGGAGGGCGAGTGCCTCTTCCATATCGATCTCCATCGTGAGGTAGAAGTGGGGGATGGTCTGCTTGGCTTCGGTGGTGCGCTGCGCCGTGATCTGACGCAGGCGGTTCAGCGGCTCTGTGCGTGCGGCGGCAAGGGGTACAGGAGCAGGTGGTGTAAC
>JBCNVA010000032.1:0-16431 GCA_039630445.1 Armatimonadota bacterium | reverse complement strand
GACCGCTATGACCGCCTGCTCATCGATGCTGACGCCGTTCAGGGTGAACTGCCCCCTATCGAAGGGCTGCAACCTGTGCGCCCCTTTGAAATCTATTTCCTACGCAAGCTGTATGTGCATAACGGGCTACACGCGCTAACTGCCTATTTAGGGGCGCAGCAAGGCTACGCCACGATTCAGCAAGCGCTGAGTGACCCCTCCATTCGCGCCCTGTTCGAACGGGCTGCCCACGCGCTGGAACGCGCCCTGCTGAAAGCCTTCCCTTTTGACCCCGATGAGCATCATCAGGCGGTAGCGGAAATTGTGGCGCGGATTCAGCATCCCTATCTGGATGACCCCATCCCGCGCGTGGCGCGGGAACCGCTGCGCAAGCTGCGTCCCGAGGACCGCCTGGTGGGCGCATATCGGCTCCTTCAGGCACAGGATGAGGACAGCGAGCCATTCCATCGGGCGATTCTCGCCGCGCTGCACTACTATGACCCGAACGACCCCGAATCGGTGCAACTGCATGAATGGGTGCAGCAGCGTGGTGTCGAGTGGGTCCTACACGAGTGGTGTCAATTGCCTGAGGGTTAGTGCAAGAATGGCTGCTGGAGTGCGGTAATATATAACAGGAGGCAGGTCAAGCGATGCAAACGCAGCATGTAAGCAGTGAAGCGAGTTCCGCTCAGCAAGTGCCGATGTTCACCGCAGAGGAAGCGGGGGCAATTCTCAATCTGGCTGCGCAGCTGCATGACCGCCATCTCTCGCAAGAGCAGCTGATTACGATCGCCGAGGAGGCGGGTATCCCCCGTGAGACGCTCCAGCGTGCCATCGCGGAGTTTCAACACCAGCAGCGTCAAAAAGCCTTGCAGCAGGAGCAAGCGCAACGCGCACGACGCCACAAGCGGCGCAAGCTATTGCTTATCCTGGCGTCGTTGGCACTTCTGGTCATGTGGGGACTCTGGACGATCGATGAGCAGGGAGGGTTTGGAAGCCGTTCAGGGAAATACTCCGGCACCGCTTCACCCTCTGTGTGGACTGCCTCAAGCCCAGAGGAAATCTTGGCGAGTACATCGGGCTGCACGGTTTACAAACAGTCCTACATGACGGAACACGGCGAAACCTATGAGCGTGTCTTTCTGCAGGTGTATGGTTCGGCACTCATAACCCTCGGTCAGAACTTTGGTAGGGTTGATTTCGCCACCATTTCACCCGATGGTGAGCTGGTCGCGCTGTACGACAGCCTGAAGGGCGAGGTGTGGATTGTGCAAACCGATGGCAAGGGGCTGGCTTGCGTGGCGCGTGCGGGCGAGAGAATAAAAATTTTAGGGGATACGCTCACTATTAGCTTGTCAGGCAACCCAATTGTCGGTTGGGAGAAAAAAATAGTTCGGAATACGTCCCTGTATAGTTGGGACCGCAGGTATCTCTTAGACTATCAGTATCGCCAAGATGATGAGTATCGGCTTGTGCTACGTGCAGACAATGGGCTTATTATTTACCAAGTGGTAGATCGGGTTGAGCCTGTATTAGTAAGACCGCGCTAACTGGTGCCCTGCTGTTTTAGAAACCGTCGGGTGGTCACAAGGGCGGGCACAGGTTTGCCCCGAATCTCAACGGAACAGGGTATGCCGGGCTTTGCCCATTCGCTGGGCAGATACGCCATGCCGATGCCGCGCTCCAGCGTGGGCGAATAGACCCCGCTGGTCAAGTGTCCCACAACTTGTCCCTCAATCAGCACGGGGTAGCCCTCGCGCGGTACGCCGCGTTCCTGCAGTATGATGCCCATCAACTTGCGCGTGGGTCCCTCCGCCTTGACCCGCTGAATGATTTCTGCGCCAAGATAGTCGGCTCGGTCGCTGACGAGCCAGCCCAGCCCCGCCTCGATAGGGTTCGTTTCGTCCGTCAGTTCGTGCCCATAGAGGTGTAGCCCTGCTTCCACCCGCAGCACATCGCGCGCACCCAGCCCACATGGGGTTGCCCCTGCCTCAAGAAGCTGTTCCCAGAGCCTTTCGCCCGCTTCGGCAGGCACGATTAGCTCAAAGCCATCTTCGCCTGTGTAGCCTGTGCGACCAGCAAACACTAGGATGCCCTGCCACTCGAACGCAAGTGCGCCAAAGCGCGGCACCTCGGCAAGATTCGGCGTCAGCAGCTCGGTTAGATGCGCTACTGCCTGCGGTCCCTGCACCGCGATCATCACCGTCCGCTCGGTCTCGTCCACGATAGTGGGGGGCGGGCTGAAGTGGCTTTGCCAGCGTAGGAACCATGCGAGATCTTTGTCATGATTTGCCGCGTTGAACACCATTAGCCAATGGTCAGGCGCCAGCCGATAGAGGATAATGTCGTCCACGACGCCGCCTTGTTCATTGGTCAGCACAGTGTAAAGTGCGCCATAGTCGCCTACTTTGCTCAGGTCGCTGGGTGTGAGCCGGCAGAGAAAGGGCAGGGTGTTCTCACCGTGAAAGCGGGCACGCCCCATATGGCTCACATCAAAGATGCCCCAGCGGGTGCGTACGGCGCGCGCCTCCTCCAGAATGCTGTGGTACTGGATGGGCATTTCCCAGCCCGCAAACGCTACCATGCGGGCGCCCGCGCGCCGATGCACCTCGTACAAAGCCGTGCGCTTCATCGTTGTTAGTCCGCATCGGGATCGAACGGGCTGATGTAGAAGCGCGGCTGGATTGCCCCAGCGTAGATATCAGCGACGCCGTTGCGCGTGCTGCTCCAGAACAGTAGCAGCGATTCGTCGAACCCGCCGAAGGCGTTCAGCGGCGCGGCCGCCGTGCGGTACTCCAGGTTCGGGAACGCCCACAGATGCATCTCATTAGTGGGCAGATCCATCGGCACGGGCGAGACATATTCGGTGATGTTGCCCGGCAGGTTGCCTTCATCGATCCAGCGGACGGTTTGTATCTCGCTGCGCGTCTCTACCTGGCGGGTGGTGGGGTTCCAGGTAAGATAGCGCACTTCGACCTCTTTGCCCAGATCCTCGGTGGTGAAGTAGATGGTACCGCGAACAGGGTCATACTCATAGAAGCCCAGTCCGCCGCCAGCAGGGTTGTTAGGGGTCAGCAACACGGTGGCATGGTTCGCGCCGACGCCAAGGGTGGAACTGTTCGGTTCCAACGGCAGTCTGCCTCGCCAGCTCAGGATAGGGGCATTGAGCCGCACGCCTGGTCGCAGCGTCTTGTAGTAGAAGTTGCCGGGGCTGTTCGGCGCGCTGCCCCCGCGTCGGAATAGCACCCACTGCCGATCCACAGGCGGTCGGTCGCCAGCAGCACACATGCCGTTTTGTTCCCCCTTGCGCACGAAGGAGTCTGCAGGATTACCCAGATCATGGCGCGGGTTCAGCGTGCGCTGCAGCACCGTGAACACCTGCGAATAGCCACCGACTCTGCCCGGCGCGAAGGGGTTCAGACGCAGCAAGCGCGGACGATAGGTCACCGAGACCACATCGTTGAGGCGCGGCGCTCGGTTCACAAAGCGGATCGTGCCGTTCAACGGGTCAACCACGATTGCACCTGCGTCAATAAGCGCATTGTTGGGACCTTGGAGGATGTAGCGGAAGGTAAGTAGCCCCGTCGCCTCGTCCTCCACAGGTTCTTGCAGCTGACCCGGAGTGGTGGGGTCAATTAACACCGATTTGCCATTGACCTTGATATCGAGATCGGGGTTCTGGGGATCTTCATTCCAGACATTGCCCAGTCGTGTCCAGTCGAGGTGGCGCACGCGCCACACATTGCGCCCCTCATCCTTCGAGGCGACTTCGTCAACGATATAAGGTAGCAGCCGCGCCTGAATCGCCCCCAACGCGCGCTCCGCCTGACGGCTGTCGAGTGGTAGCAGCGTGCCGTTGCGCGGGTTCACATAGTAGCGGGCAAGCAGCACCTCCGGCTCAGTGCGTTCGCCGACCGTGCCGGTGATGACCACATCCGCCAGCAGCACGAAGGGCGAGCCAGCACGAGTTGGATTCAGCGCGACGCGATAGACCTGCGCCGCCACGCTATCCACGCTGCGAATTAGGGTGGAGAGGGGCAGCGACTGCTCGCGTCGCCAATTAGCAAAGGCATCGCCTTCGGAGGGTAGGTAGAAAATCTGGTTCCTACCGCCGGGCGCGGAGATGTAGAACAGCCAGTTGCCGATGCTGGGCAAGCCTGTGATATGCGGGCGCGTGCGTGGCAGCGCGGGGTCAACGGGCACGGCAGTAATCTGACCAACCGGGTCGCCCGTCTGCGGGTTCAGCTGCGTGTAGAACAGCAGTGAGTAGTTGATGCCCCGAATCTGCAACTCGCCTGTCCAGAACAGCCAGGCACGCACGCCGCCGCGCGTGTCCGCTGTTAGATGCACCACAGGCTGATGGTGGCGGATGGTGCGTCGCTCCTCTGTGCTCAGGGCGCGTCCCAGCCCCAGCGCCTGCGCAAACAGGTCGCCGTTCGGGTCATTCGGGAAGGGTCCCGCAGGACCCTGCCACCATTGCCCGTTCAGCGTGGTAGGCATCCAGCCACCCGCGACGGGCACATTATCGCGCAGCATCGCCGCGCCGTTCCAATTCAGCATCGCTTTATAGAGCCAGAAGCCATTCGGGTTATTCGGATCGCGATTACTGCTCCAGTAGAGATGGAGCCTACCTGTTTGCGGGTCGCGGAAAGCCGCAGGCGTCAGATTGCTGATGCGCGTGGTGTTGAGGTCAGGGAGCGGATCTATTTGCACCTGCGAGCCTCGGTTGACGCCTCCTGTAAGCTGCGTCTCGCGCACGCGCACCACGATGCGCATCGAGGGGATAGTGATGGGGTCGCTATTGCCGACCACGCCAGGCGTGCCACTTGCCCGATGCACCCCAATCCACTGCGAGTAGACGCCCATCGGCTGGAACGGTGGGATGGCGATACTGATTTGCGGCAGGCGCGGCTTGATGCTCCGTGGCGCCGATTCGCCGTAAGGGATAGCTGGCAGCGACAGGCGCATCCCTGTAAAGTCGCCTGCCCGCGCCTTTTGCAACACAGGATACGGTTGATAGCCCGGTATAACCACGGACCCTGACCAGCTCGGGTTCGGCTGCCAGTAGGGGTTATTCGCATAGATGTGATACAGCGGATGGTTGCGGCTCCAGAAATGCGGATCGAGTGTACTCACCACCGTTGTCCACGCGGGCATGCCAGCGAAGAAACTGACCATATCGGAGAAGAGATAGATGGTGTTGGATGGGCTACCGAACGCCTTACCTAAATAGAGCGGATAGAGGTTGATATTCCCCTCGTTGCGCACCCGGAAGGTTTTCCAGTAGGGACCAAAGATTGGGTGAGGTACTGCTTCATCGGGTCGTGTCGTAGCAGGGTCCTCTGGCATGAACCACGAAGTGAGCGCACCTGGGAAGAGCGCCCCAAAGTTGAAGCCGAACCCGCCTGGCAGCGAGCCGAAATCGATGGTCTCCTCCTCGATCAGGAAGCGCGGGTCTTGCGCCACTCGAATGGTAGCGTTGACCTCACGATATGCCTCTTGTCGTGCCTGATTCGCCCCAGGTGTAAGCACGCTCTCCAGCCCATCGAACCGCCCGTTGCCGTTCGAATCGACATAGATGAAGGTACGGGAGCTATAACCGGCGTTATTCGCGGGCTGGTAGCGCGGGACATCCACCTGAACCGCCACGGGGTCACCAGCGATAGACGGGCGTACCGCACTCTGGCGCAGGTCGGTGCCACCCTGAAACAGCACCCGCATGCGGCGCGCGGCGATGTCAGGATAGTCCGGACTACGATTAGGCAACGTAGGTGGAACCTCCCACGGTAGCGGGGCAATCACCGCGGCTGGACCCCCTTGCCAGCGCAGATCCTCAACCCACGCACGGATGCTGATGGGTGACGGCGTGATCGTTGGATCGCTCACAGGGCGCCGATCCGCCACGCTGAAGTCACCATCGATCGATTTGCCATGCTCGGCGACTCCGCTCGCCTCAAAGCGCACGGGCACCAGCACACCGCCGTTACCGTTCACGAGGTTTTGCTCAGCACCTCCGTCGCCCACCCGTCCCAAGGGACTCCAGAGCTTGAGTGGGTTCGCTACGCCGAACTTCCAGCCCACTCCGCGTTCCTCGCTCCCATCTGGGCGATCTATCTCGACAGTTTCCAAATTCAGGTCGGAAGTGAAGCTCATGCCGGGCACTTGCAGCTGCAGCTCGTATTCAGTGCCGGGAGTCCAGAAGTTGCTGCCCGACGCCTGGATGGTGATGCTCTGCACGGCAATATAGGTGCGATTCGGGTTAGGCGGCGCGTCGGTCTTGCGCGGTGCAAGGGTATACTGCACACGCGTAATCCCTGGACCGACCACCTGCACGGCGAGCTGGTCGCGCCGCGTCTCCGTGCCGCTCAGTTCAAAGTCCCACACAATCACATAGAATGTCTGACCCCACTCCAGCGCTTTGGGCCAGTCGCCGGGCACCTCGCTTGGCTTCTTTCTACCTGCCAGCACATCGTCCGCATCTTGCTTGTTCAGGGTGACCGTCACTTTGGTGTGTGAAAAGTCACCCCGCTCAGGGCGAGTCTCAGGTCCTGTCTCGTCGATCCAACCACCCAGATCACCGGGCAGCTGGGTGGAGTTCAAACCACGCAGGTTGAAGGCGTAGACCACACCCGCGTCATCTGCGACATAGAGCCAGTCATCCAGCACGGCGGGTGAGGCAAACAGGGTATCACCATAAAGTTTCCAGCCTTCAAAGAGCCAGCCACCACGGGCGTTCCGCGCTGTCGTCGCATGCAGCGCCACAATCTCGCCTGCGTTCGTGCCTACCACAATCGCCGGCTTCGCACCAAAATCGATCCCTTCTGGATCGGTGTCGTTCACATTCGTAAACACGGGCGAGCTGAAAATCGCGCCACTAAGCCGTTCGCTGAAGTTCTGCCCGTCAGGTCCGCGTAGAAGGGTACCTGCATCGGCATCATAGGCTATGATTCGTCCCAAGCTGTTGCCCACAAACACCGCGTTCACAGGGGGTGTATTGGGGTTGTTGTCGAAATCGAGGCCTGGCACCACCAGTGGCGAGCTATAGTTAAACGATAGCACTGGAACCCGCACGCTAGGCTGCC
Source organism: Armatimonadota bacterium (assembly GCA_039630445.1). GTDB lineage: Bacteria > Armatimonadota > Fimbriimonadia > Fimbriimonadales > GBS-DC > HRBIN15. The sequence continues at coordinate 9,370 of JBCNVA010000032.1, read as the reverse complement.
GCCACTCCAGCCGACCGTTGCTGGCGTTAATTGCATAGGTGCGTCCCCCGTCGATACCGCCCGTGCTGATGTACACCTTGCCAAGCGCGACGGCAGGTGTGGCAGTAATTGGCTCGATGGGGTCCTGATCCAGCGGGGGATACGCCCACTTGAGCCGTCGGCTATTATCGGGTGCGTCGGGATCCAGCGCGTAGAGCCGTCCAAAGAAGTTGCCTCCCTCTGCACTGCCGAGGAACACCGTGTCAAGACTTGCGTCATAAGCCGGCGCGCCCACAAACGCCGCGTTGGCAACCCGATACTCCCAACGAAGCCATCCGTTCGGATTATTCGGGTTCCAGTGGGTGTTAATGGCATAGACAGACCCGCCAGGGTTGCCGATGATCACCAGGTTCTTATCCTCCAGGATGAGAGGCGAGGCATAGCTGAAAGGTGCTGCGGTGTCGGGCTTGATACGCCAGTAGACTCGGGTTTCGCCCGGTGTGGTGCCGTTAAGACCATCCCCCAGCGCGTCGAGGCAGTAGATGTTGCCATCCTGCGCACCAAACACCAGCACCCAGCGCACGATGGTGTTTCCTCCGTCGCGCACGCGCACCTGCCCAACAGCAGGCGTAGAAAAGGCGGCTTCTGCCTGCAAATCGGCGGGTACAACCTTGATTGCATCAGCGACCACATAGCGTCCGCGCACATTCGCATCCTCGGGAGAGTAGCTGCTGACTGAAATTTCGTAGGTTGATCCCTGCGTGAAAGTGAAGGGCGTGTTGCGCAGCAGCACCCAGCGTCCACCCACCGACTGGTTGATTTCCAGCGTGGCGGTCTCGATGTCATCCTCCACGATGTAGCGCGCGCGGCGGGCATGGGTCACGCCCCCACTGGGGCTTGGGAACCACGCATAGACATAGTAACGACCGCTTCGACTGACCTGGAAGCGCCATACTGCGCGCAGCGCGTTTAGCGGGTCATCAGTGGGGGGAGTGCGGTAGTAGGAATTCTCGTATGGATTGCCCGCAGTGTCAGTGCGTGGCTCCCAACCTGCTGCGGCGAAGTTGGGGTCTGTGTCATCCATGATAACCACTCCTGCCTGATCAGGGTCTGCCTGCACACGATATTGCCAGCGTACCCGCACATCAAGCGCAGCGTCATTGTGCACATGCTCCAGGCAGGTGATGGTGCCGTTGCCGTTCGCTACGAACACCAAGTGGCGGTTCGGGTCGAGCGGGCTGCGAATGACCACGGGCGATGCCTGAATCGTGCCATAATCGGGCACGAAGCGCACCGCATCCGCCACTACGATAGGAGTGGGCGAGACATTGGCGTCGGGTCCTGCTGGGTCGATGCCGTTGTCCAGCCGGATGACGAGCTGGTCGCCATTGTTGCGCACCATAAAGGTTCGCTCGCCCAGCTGCCGCCAGCCCGCTCCCGTCTGGTTCAGATAAATATCATGAGTGCCCTCGCTGTCTATCACTTGATAGTGGGCACGCTGCAGATTCTGCCGCGCTTGCCCCCCCACCCGGGTACCTGACGAGGGAATGTACACAAACACCTTATAGAAGCCGGCGAACAGCGGTCCGCTGCGCCACTCGAAGGTGGCTGTGGGGCGCCCGAGAGTGCCTGTGGCATAGCGGTACGGTTCAGGAGTGGTCGGATTTTCCCGCCAGGGGTCGCGCGCAGCGTCCGCATCGGGCGGCACGATCCAGCTACCGGTGAAACTGACCCGCCCACCCGTATCATCATTATCTATCAGCAGAGGCGCACGGAGCTGGGGCTGGCGCGTCTCGCCTGCGAAGGGCAGAAACGGGTAAGTCCAGCCCAGCAGCATCTTGACAGCACTGTTGCGCGAGTTGCGTGTGACGCCCGTGCGCTGATTGTTGCCCCGATGCGTCGCCCAGCTGTTCTCTGGATCAACCTGGGCAAACCATGCAGCAACTGTGCCAAAAAGCGCCGTCAGAACCCCGATCATCCGTACCGTTTTCATACCTGTCGCATCCTCCTGCACCATTCCGCATAGCCTAATCTATATGCTTGTTCAGGCTGAGCAAACTATAGCCGCTAACGATCGGCGGAGCTGGGCTTGCGCAGCGGATAAGAGCCAGCCATCGCTGGTCGATCGGCTGTACTCCAAAGAATCGAGTTGTAGCTGAAGCCCAGCAGCGAGCCATCTGTGGGATCATTATCGTTAGGATTATAGTCACTCGCCCTAAGTTCGAGTACCTCCCCTGGGAAGTCAACCAGCTGCGGGTTGCCGCGATTATCTACAACGAAAGTGCTACCACTGTAGCCATTCACGATGAGCAAGTTACCAGCAAACAGATAACGTGCTTGGCGCGGCTTAAACAGGATGGGCTGCAGCGGCGGGCTGGAAGAACGACCATCCTCTGTCTGCAGCGGGGAGCCGTTTAAATACCGCCGCACGCCCAAGCTGTACGCCTCGTTCGTGAACATCCAGGTGACAGGTAGGGTGTCGCCTATGGCGCCTGTGAGGGGCACCTGCAGTTCATAAACCCCAGTGCTGGTGGTTACCAGCAGGAACAGCCCTGTGGCGTTGCCCAGCACGCTGCGCTTGGAGGTGTCAATTGAGACAGGTGCGAGAATAGGTAGATCGGTACCGTCAGGCAAGCGCATCTTACGGATGTAGAGCGTGCGATCGACCGCGCGCCCGCCCACATTCTCCGCTATCTGGATAATAATCATTCCTGCTTCGGGCGTGGCGGGATCGATCGCGGGATTGTCGCCGCGTGCAGAGGCGTTCTGCACCAGGGTCACAAACCCGATGCGCGTTTGGCGACCATCCCAGTATTCGAAGCGTTGCGCGCCCACATAGCGATAGCCCTGCCCCTCTTTGACCGTCGGCGTCATCCAGTAGAGCACGCCCGTCATCGGCAGGTTCAGCTGCGGATGCCATACTGGCTCGCCGATCGCGAAGGTGGTCGGATCCACCACGAACCGATCCACGATGTCCACCACGCGGTTGTTGCCCGCGTCGGTGATGGTGTAGTGAATCCAATATTCCCACCCGGTGGGGCTGGTTACAGCAAACGGGTTGCGTACCTTGGGCACGAACTCGGTCCAGACGGTGACATCGGTCGGGTTGCGTAGCGTCGCGGGCATGCCACTCACATAGTTGGAGCCGAGCAGTCCTTGATGCTGCTCGTAGACCGGGTCGCGCAAGTTAACCACCCCTGACACCTGTCCCGCACTATCGCGGATAGGAAGCAGGTCGGGCAGGAAGCCCGTGATAGTGCGCACTTCCTCGCCCGCGCGATCCAGAATCGCCACTCGGTTGCGCTCTGGCTCCACGACGAGGAACTGATTCTCGCCGTAGCGGTAGACGCGGGCATTCGGCGTGAGCGGATATTTGGCGAACGAGGGCACAAAGGAGCCTGTAGCAAACTCCAGTTGCGTGTTTTCGCTCGCCCAGACCACCTGGCTAGCCATGTCCACCTCCACCAGTCGCCCTTCATCGGCGATGATGGTCGTCTGGCGGTTATAAGCGTGCAGCCCCCTGCCACTGATAATCAGAAGCCCGTCCCCTATGGCGATAGGAGATACCTCGCTTTCGAAGGGGAGGCTTTGGGCAAAACGAATAAAGAATTCGAGCAGGAAGACAAGCGCCTGATCCTCGTCTGACACATTTTGATCATTCACTAAGTCATCAATGTATGGCCAGCGGATGACCGAGCCGTAGCCAAGCCTTCGGGAGGGGATTGTGCCTGCCTGGGCATGCCGTGCCGCAATATCGGGCTGGTAGCGGCGCGGGTCGGTCGCCAGCCCCAAAATGCCACTGGCTACTCTCCGCTCGCCAAAGCCGGGCGGTAGTTGTACCTTGACCGGCAGATAGAGAATATCGCCTGCCACAACGGGTGGTCCCAGAGCTTCCTGCCCAATCAGAACAGCATACCAAAGCAGGTTATCCCAATTGCCTGAATAAAGCTTTCTCGCTGGATCGGATGGGTCTGCATCGGGATCGACCAGCCGATTGAAAGTGCCAAAGGAGATCATTACAGGCTGCGAGATGCTGATCGCACTGAGCAGATCGAGCGAGCCGCCCGCCTGCGACTGGCGAAAACCGCTCAGGCGTATCTGCCCAAGGTTGTAATCCACCTTGATGAGCGGATCGGGATTCTGGGGAGAGTAGGTCAGGCTCGCTTGCACATTCAGCAGTGTACCAGGTCCAGAGCGGGCATAGTCGCGCTGGGTGATGGTGATTTGGCTTGATTGGCTAATTGGTGCGCCCAGATCGATGATGAACTGCTCTGGCTCCGCATCAAATGCCAGCACGATAAGGTAGGGAATGCGGATGATTCCAGCAATTCGCACCAGACCTTGCCCCAGTGCGTAGACCACGCCATTCGCATAGATAGGAGCTTCGGTGAAACGGAAGTTCATTCCCAGTCGAGTACCGCCTGGGTACTCGTGACCGAAGTCCAGAATGCGCGATAGGAAGTTGTAGAGATATTCGTTCGGCTCTTGCCATATCGTGGCAGCGGGTATTATAACCACTCCGGGCTGATCCTGACCCGTCACCACGGGGACGCGCTGCTGATAGCCACCGTGCGACTGCCAGCGCCAGAGCAGGATGGAGCCGCCGCTGCGCGCCCCAGATGACGCCCACTGCTCCTGTATGGCAAAGAGGTTCCCATTGGCTATGTCAGGCTCGTCCGCCTCAGTGCCTGTGGTGATGTAGAGGATGCCGTTCGCTCCAAGCGTGAAGCCCCTTAGCAGATTAGGCGGCTGCCCTGGATTGATAGTCGTTGCGGGCAGATGGATGAAACTGCGCATCATTGTGCCGACATTGTTCGCTACAGCCCAGTCGATGAAGTAATCGATGTAGTAGATCCGATTATCGGCGACGTCACTGAAGTACACGCGCCCTTGGGAGCCGAAGTTGAAGTTGCAGTCGGAGGTAATATCCCTAAGCGTGCCCGTTTGCAGGTTCAACTCGTACACACGTGGGCGCAGCGGGCTGTTAGGGTCGCTGGGGAGGTAGATTCGCGCCTGACCCGTGATACGGCAGTGGAGGAAGCCGTTTGGTGTGCCATCGGGGTTGCGCTGCGGGATGAGTTGTTCGCCCTTCGCGCCCAGCCAGAACGCCTGCACGCCGTCCATCGTTTGGGTGCCCTGCCCGCTGATGTCGCGCCGCGTGCCAAAGTAGATCATCAGATCGCTTCCGCCGCCCTGCGCCCGATTGGGCACATAGCCCGCTACAGGAGGCAAGAGCCACTCCCCTACCGTGCTGACGCGCGGCTGATACCACTGGGGATTCAATACATTGGGCAGGTCGGTGACGATGTAGCGCGGATTGTCGCCCTCGCCGAGGTCTATCGCATAGAAGCCCGCCGTTGGGCGTGAGGTGATCACAAGAGTAACGGGCACAATCAGCATATTCTCTGTAGCAATCGGTGCGGGCACAGGATAGTTCGCCAGTTTAGGCGAGCTGGCGGGTACAGGTGCACTAATCTGCCACACACGCTGACCCGCAGGCAAAACGAGGCCCGTGTTCGGATCGCGGGGCATCAGCCAGTAGCCTGCCACCTCGCTGCCCGTTGAAACAACTACCTGAATGCCCTTTCTGGTTTCCACAATCACCGGTGGGGAGACACGGCTGCCAACTTCCACTTCCCACACCTTATCGTAAGGTTCGCCTTCCTCCAGGTCGCGGATTCCGTCGTCGGTGCGCCCGTCACTATCCAGGTCGCGGTTGGGGTTCGCATCATAACAGATGAGCCGTCCGCTTGCCGTCATCAGCAGCAACCCACCATAGACGATGGGCGTGCCATCTTGACGACCAAAACTTGTCCCTTCGTCTTTCCATGCGACGCCCAGCGGTGCGCCGTAGCGTTCAGGGATGGCATTCGAGCGGCGCATGTTGAGTGCCTCGCTGGTGCTGTTGCTCGCCCAGCGGAGCAGGTTATAGGCGAACTTGATCTCGAGGGCAGGCACTGCTTCGAGGCGAAGGGGACGAACCCGACTGGGTGGTGTGCCATCAGAGCGCGTCAGGGGCGCATTAATCGCCGCAGCAATGCCTGCTGCACTGACGATAATGCGCCCAGCGCCATAGTTGCCCGCCGCAATCACAATCCGAGAGGCGTCTACCCCTGCCACAGGCTGCAACACTGGCTCCTGCACATTCACGATCCCGCCACCAAAACCGCGCCCACGCGCCCCCAGCCGTGCAACATCGGCAGGCGTTAGCGTATAGTATCCTCGCAGGAGCGGATGGTTCAGGTTGACAAAGTTAATGGCTCCGCCACCTGCCCCGAAGGTGAGGCGTGGGAAAAAGAGTTCCCCACTACTGCCGCCTGCAGGCATGTCCACCCACAGCACACCCCCGCTGTCCACAAAGCGGCGCAACTTCTCACGCATCTCGATGGTCATGCCGCTCAGGTTGGAGCGGCTAAGCAGCAGGATGCGATAGCGGGAGAGTTGCGCATCCGTTACCTTTTCCAGATTGACTCGCCAGTAGGCTGCCTGATCGCGTCCGGTGCCTGCAGGTGCGAGCGGGTTCTGGAACGACAGCCCCGCTGGCTTAAGATCGGTGCGCTGGTCGAGCGCATAGAAGGTATAGATGTCGCGCACAGCCCCGTCATTCTCACCAAAGGCGATGACGCCCGCGTTGATGGGCGCGACACGCGGGTCATAGTTGCGCCCGTCCGCCAGCGCCGACGACGCCAGTGCGCCTATCACCAGTAGGCTCAGTATCCGTATTCCGACATGCACAATGCCTCTCGCATCTCTCATAATAGTCGCCACCCCTGCTTCAAGGTTTCGCCTCGCCCTCGTAGATCGGTTTGGGACACACAGGCAGCTTCGGGATGGGGGGTAAGACCCGTCCCGGATGCTGTCCTGATGGGTCTTGCGTCGCATCGTATGCCACACGAATCGGTACACCGTTCACAAATGGATTACGCAAAATCGGGTCATAGCGCATAAATAGGTTGACAGCATAGCGTCCGCGCCCACTGGGCGTGTCGTGGAAGAACTCCTGATGCTGGTCGGGGATGGTGAAGCCAGAGTTGCCGTACTCGATGGGAATCCAACCCCACTTGCGCAGCCATTCGGTCTGGTCGCCCAGCGCCGCCGTGAAGTTTTCGGCAATCGCACCGACGATGGTAATCTTGATGTCCAGCGGCTCGCCGTAGAAGGGAAACTCTGGTGAGGCGACACCCGGTGTGCGCCTGCCGTTGTTCTGCTGGGCGTTCTCACGCGTGTCGCGCGGATCGGTGTTGAACCAGTAGCCGGGGATCACGAAAAAGCTGCCGTTCTGCGCAAACAGCACTGCCTCGATGCGGATATCAAGCGGTTGGATTGCCGCCGCGCTCAGGTGGTAGGGCGCATTATCCGTAGGCAAGCGGAAGCCATCCCTTGGATTGACCAGCGGTTGAAGCTGTAGCTGTAGTAGGTTCTCCACGCCCGGCGTTGCGTCCAGTAGATAGCTTGAGCCGTCAGGCGACGGCACAAGAGTAAAGGCTATCTTCTCAAAGTTCGGATAGACCTGAAAAGTGAATCGCCCCAGCGGGTACATATATGGTGGGAAGCCGGGCAGGTTGAAGTTATAAAACGGGTTCGGGTTAAACGAGGGGTTCACCAACAGATTGATGAACGACCCAGCGCCGCCCGCTGCGTGGCGCAGATAGAGCTTGAGTCCACCAAAGTTGCCCGTGTACTCCTGCGGATCGATGCCGAAACTGAACTGGAGCTGCATCGGGCGGTTTGGCAACGTCTCAAAGTAGAAGGGCGCCTCGCGATTGGCTGGGTCACCCTGCGCCACTGATGGGCTTTGCCAAGTGCGGCGCAGGAACTGCGTCGTGTTCACGCACACATAATCTTTGGCGATGATTGCCAACGCGGAACGCTCGTCGCCCTTGACGAGGTTGCCCTCAATATAAGCCGTGCCGTTTGTGACGATCGTAATCTGTCGCCCTGAGGGAATAATCCCGCGCACACGCACATTCCCCTCCGCATAGATAACGCCATTAAACGGCACATCGAACTGCCGATTGTTGCGCGTGAACTCGTTGGTCAGCGTGTTATCGGCAGGGTTGCTCGGGTTGAGGAAGAAGAAGCTGAGCGTTTTGATGTTGGTGGGCGTGCCTGTGAGCGGATCGTACCACACATCGTTGGGAGCGCTCTGGTTGCGCGTGATGCGGAAGCCCTGTGCCGTAATCTGATTTCCGTTGCGTTGTTCTATCAATTCGATGTAGACGCCCGGCGGTTCATAGAAGGGACCGTTCCAGTAGCGGGAGTGGCCAGGCTTGAGCCAGTCGCTGCGCAAACTGTAGCCCCCAATCAGGCTGCGGCTCTCCTGTTGGATGTCTTGGGCATTATTGATGTAGATACCGCGTCCATAGCCATACTGCCCCGTGTTGTACCAGCTGCCGTTGGGGCGCTGGCGCCAGATGCCCGATTCGCGCGTGAGCGAGATGTAGCGGGAGCGTCCCGTCGCAGGGTCCACTGTATCCATGCGCGGCGGCTCTAAATAGGCAATTGAGCGTGGGTAGCCGTCAATCGCCGTTGTTGGCTTGCCGTCACGATAGAGACCGCCCGCTGTGATGAAATCAGAGTCGCGGCTGGGCAGCAGGGGCGTTTGCCCCGCAGGCGTGATCAGCGTGACGGTGGTGTTCTCGTGGTGGATAATCTCGCCCGCCACATGGACCCGCTCGCCTCGATCGGGATTCAGCGCAATCTGCACATTGCCGCTCCAGCGCAGGTTGCCGTTTACATGGATAGGGGCGAAACCGATCTCGCGGCGTGTCGGGTCGGAATGGTTCGGATCGCGCACTGGATTGCCCAGGATCAGCCGATAGGGCACACCTAACCCGACATCCTCTGCGCCAAAGTCCATCAGCGTGGCGCGCTGGTCACGGTTCATCACGAAGCGCAGATAATCGATGGTGCCGATTTGCAGGTAAGCAACCTTTTCGCGGCGGCGGGTGATGTCGGCACCGCCCAGCGTGGTCGGGTCATTCGGATCCACCAACCCTGGACGACCTACCGACTCGATCTTGATGACCGGATGGCGATGGACAGGACCCGACGCCTGATAGCTCACACGAATCAGGGCACGCCCTTTCGTAAAGTTGATGCGGGTGAAGCCGCCTGTGCCGTCCGCAGGGTTGTAGGGCTTCAGCCAGAAGTAATCGGGGTCATTAGGGTTGGTGATGTTGTCAGGTATGGGACGCCAGTCGGCACCCTCCTCGCTGTGGACCAGCTGCTCGATGGCGTAGCGCAGCCCCGCTTCGGCAAAATAGTCCGCACTCAACCCCTCGCGCGCCTGCTGCACATTCAACAGGTTGCGGGCAATCGTGACGATGAACACCCCGCCCAGAACAAGCAGCACGAAGGTGACGAGCAGCGCAATCACCAGCGTCTGCCC
>JBCNVA010000031.1:0-12881 GCA_039630445.1 Armatimonadota bacterium | reverse complement strand
CGTCTGTTGACTTGTTGCCCCTTCTTCGGGTATGCTGAGGCGGGCTGAGCGCCCCTGTTTGTGATTCAAGCTTGGTGGTCTACGGTTCTGTTCGGTCTGTTTCAGTGGGTCGGGGTTTGGTTCTCGCTACGGGCTTGGTGTTCCAGGGATCTCGCCGAGTGCCCCTGCCGTTTGGACGCCACGCTGTATTATACAAGGAACCTCGCCCGCTCCAAAGCGACAGGAAGCCGCCTTGGGTTATTATACCGTTAGACGGTATATCCCTCCTTCTCTCTCGTAGGCACGGCACCTTTCACGGCAAGCGACCAAAGGGAGAATCGGGGGCGATTGTGCCCTTTTAGAAGGTATAATGCCTTCGGTACTACGATGCGGAACCTGTGGATAACGGTGGGGCTTGTTGGACTGGTAGGGTCTGCTTGGGCGCAAGCGCAGCCTCCACGCGAAACGCAGCAAAAGCTGAACGCGATTCGCGACCTGATCCAGTACCGCCTGGTGCAGCTCAGCGACCAGTACTGGCACACGGGGCAACACTATAAGACGATGGCGCTGCTCTTCGTGCTGATCGAGTATGACCCGCAGGATGTGGAGAGCTACGCCGTGCTGGGCTGGCTGCTAGACGGCTATGGGCACACCGCGCGTGCCTTTCAGGTATATGAGCGCGGCATTCGTGCCAACCCCAACCAGTATGACCTCTACTATGAGGCGGGCTTCTGGTACTCTCAGAAGGGCGAGTATCAGAAAGCGCGTGCCTATTTGGAGAAGGCGGTGAGCTTCAAAGACGCCCCGATCATTGTGTGGAAAACGCTGGCGCATACCTGCGAAAAGATGGGCGACTTGAAACGCTCCCTCGAAGCGTGGGAGAAAGCGAAGCAGCTCGACCCCAACGACGGTGCGGTGGATCTCAACATGGCGCGTGTGCGCAGGAAATTGCAGGAGCAGCGCGAAAAAGGCAAGGGTGGTCAGGGATGATATCGCCAATCGACCTCGTGATCTGGATCCTGTGGGCACTGAGTGTCATTATCATTCTGGATGTGATTTTCTCGTGGATTCGGTTTTTAGGTGGGCGCGTGCCGCGCTATAACCCTGTGGTGCACTTTATCGAGCGCGTCGCGGACGCCGTGCTGGCACCCTTCCGTCAGCTGCAGGATCGGCTCTTGCGCGGTTTGGGGGCGAATCCGCTGGGCATTGACTTTTCCCCTATGCTGGCAATTATCCTTATTCAGTTACTGATTAGCCTGCTAAGTGGACTGCGATGAACGAAGCGAAACGGCTCACGGTGCTGGAGATAGAAACGAAAAAGTTCCGCCGCCGCCTGCGCGGCTATGACCCAATCGCGGTGGATGCTTTTTTGCAGGAGGTCGCCGCCCACTATGAGGAGGTGCTGACCGAGAACCACCAGTTGCGTGAGGAGCTAATTGGCTTGCGAGAGGAGGTACAGCGCTACCGCACACTGGAGAACACGCTCAAGGAATCGCTGGTGCTGGCGCAAAAGAGCGCGGATGAGACTCGGGCGAACGCGCATCGCGAGGCGGAGTTGATTCTGCGTGAGGCACGCCTGCAAGCCGATCAGGTGCGCCGTGAAGCGGAAGAGCAGGTACAGCAGCTCAGGCGCGAAATCGAAGCGCTGGAGGCACGCAAACGCGCTGCCCTCATGGAGCTGCGTGCGTTGCTGCTTGCGCACTTGCAGGCGCTGGAGCCGCTCGATGTGGATGTGCAACATGCGGCTACCGAGCCTGCCGCGGCTCAGCCGATTCCTCCTCAAACTCATCAGGGTTGAACGGCTGTTCCATTAGCCCATGCCAGTGAATCATTCCACCCACAAATTGCAAAGAGACCGCCACTACTTGGAGCCAGGCCTGCTGGCGTTCAATGCTCTCAGGCACGAGTAGAAAGCCCACAGCCAACAAACTGGAACCAAGCCGTTGCTTTGAATTTAATTGCCTCCAGCTGAGGAGAATCATCATGGTAATGCATAGTGCAAGGGCAGTAAAAATCCAGTAGAATGCCCTATTTAGATCGCGAACCTGCCAAATAGTGAGGAGCGTGGCAACAAGCATCACCGCCAGAAAGACAAGCAGGCGTTGCTTTGGAGCCAGGCTTTCCCACCGTGAGCGCGCTGCGTCAAGCATCGATTCATCCCCCATAGATGCGCGTACCTGTGGCTTTGTGGCTCTTACTCAGGCTCGACGCCTAACTCGCGCAGGCGTTGGGCAAGTCGCTCAGCCCGCTGGCGTTCCGCCTCGGCACGCTGACGCTCCGCTTCCGCTTGAGTGGGAACCAGTTCTCCCTCCGCGGTATAGAGGCGCAGCCACGGGTAGCGTCGCCCCCGATAGTCGCCTTCCCACACGCCCAGATAGGCACCCAGCTCCACACTCCACAGCCAGCCGCGCTCGTTCGGCTCGATTGGCTCATAGCGCCCCTCGCGCAACCGAAAGCCCTGCAACTCACCCGTGTCCACATCGTACCAGAAATACTCGGTTGTGTTGAACACCTGCTCATACAGCGCCTTGTTCTGGGTTTTATCCTTGCGGGCAGTAGTGGGCGAAAGCAGCTCCACAATCACATCGGGATAGCGCCCACCCTCCTTCCAGACAATCCACGACTTGCGCGGTTTGCTGCCATCCACCCCTTTGACCACGAAAAAGTCGGGACCTTTGTACAGCGGGCGTCCCCGAATGATGCTCTCGGCTTGCTCGAGGCTGTAGTAGATGAACATGTTGCCGCCACAGAAGAAGTCGGTGCGTCCGCTCCAGAGCTGGCGCACCAGCTCGTCCAGTAGGCTAATCTGCACCACATGCCAGTCGCTTTCCAACGGTTCACCATCCCCTTCAGGCAGTTCAAGATTTTTGAGGTACTCCAGGTCGGGTAGGTAGGCGGCTTCAGCGCGCGGGCGCGTCGCCTTCCTGCGCTTCGTCGCTTCGGTTCGCACAGCGGTCTTGGGCATGGCGCTTCACCGCCCAAAGCATACCCGATTTGACCCAGCCTTACTTTCCGAAGGGGGAACCATTTCACTTCTAATCGTGCGCATGCTGCTCTCCTTTGGGGATTAGGAGGTACAATTCGTTGTGATGCAGCAGGCAGGGCGGTTGGAGCGGACATGGCGGCAGATCCGGATCGTGCTGGAGGCGATCAAGTTTGAACACACCATTTTTGCCCTGCCATTCGCACTGATGGGGCTGGTGTACGCCTCGGAAGGGATGCCTGCTGCTCGCACTCTGGGCTGGATTCTGGTGGCGATGGTGGGGGCGCGCACGGCAGCGATGGCGTTCAATCGTATCGTAGACCGCGACATAGACGCGCTGAACCCACGCACGCGCAACCGCGCCCTGCCCGCTGGCTTGATGACCGTGCGCCAGATGACCACTTTGATGCTGGGAGCCATCGTCGCGTTCGTCTACGCCGCCTACCAGCTGAACTGGCTCTGCTTCTGGCTCAGTCCTGTTGCTCTAATCATCATTTTGGGCTACTCCTACTCCAAGCGGTTCACCCCCCTCTCTCACTACTGGTTGGGGCTTTCATTAGGGATTGCACCCAGCGCGACCTGGATCGCCGTTCGAGGCATGCTGGAGTTGCCACCGATGCTGCTCACGCTCGCTGTCGCCTTCTGGGTAGCGGGGTTCGATATTCTTTATAGCCTGCAGGATTATGAGTTTGACAGGCAGCACGGGTTGCGCAGCCTGCCAGAGACACTGGGCAAGGCGCAGGCGATTGTCGTCTCACGCCTATCGCACCTGCTATGCGTGATTCTGTTTGCACTGGCGGGCTGGACACTACAGGCGGGCTGGCTCTACTATGCGGGAGTCGCCTTCGCCGCGTTGATGCTTGCCTATGAGCAGTCGCTGGTCAAGCCCGACGATCTGAGCAAGCTTGATATCGCCTTTTTCACGATGAACGGCTATGTGAGCATCGGTCTATTTGTGTTCAGCCTGCTGGATCGGATCCTGTAAAGATGCTTTCTCTTGCTAACCTCACCGCCTTCGGTATCGTGGATCACTCTGGTAAAGGAGGCAAGGGGGTTTAATCTAACCATGCACCGCTTTGTGATTGGCAGTGTGCCCTACATGAACGCTGCGCCGCTCACGCGCTGGTTCGAGACGGAGGCGGGTCAGCAGATGGCGACGGTGCGCTATGCTGCGCCCTCTGTGCTGGCACGCTGGTTGGAAAAGGGCGAGGTCGATGTCGCGCTGGTCTCCTCGGTGGAGCTGTTTCGGCGTCCGGGCGTGCAGTTTGTGCTCGGTCTGGCGATTGCCACCCGTCGCGAGGCGCTGAGCGTGCGCCTGTTCAGCAAAGTGCCATTCACTGCGATTCGCACGGTCGCCCTTGATGAAAGCTCGCTCACTTCCTCGGCGCTGGTGCGTGTTTTGCTCGCGCGCATCTACGGCGTTCACCCACGCTATCAAGACCATCCGCCTGATTTGCAGGCGATGCTGCGGCAAGCGGACGCTGCGCTGCTGATTGGTGATGCGGGCTTGTGCGCGAGCGGGGAGGGACTCTATGTGCTGGATTTAGGTGAAGCGTGGTACCAGTGGGCAGGGTTGCCTTTTGTTTGGGCGGTCTGGCTGGCGAATGCCGATGCGCCGATGAACTTGCTAACCGATTTGATGCATACTGCCTTCGCGTGGGGCGAAGCCCATCTGGATGCAATTATCGAAAGCGAGGCGCGGCGCACAGGGCTGCCACGCGAGTTGTGTGCCCGCTACCTGCGCGAGGTGATGACCTACCGCATCGATGATTCATTCCTGCAGGGGCTGGAGCGGTTCCGCGCCGAAATGCTTGGCGCCTGAAGGGGGCTGCTTGCTACTTGCTCGAGATGGCTCGTCGGAGTTGCGGCGGCAGATGTTCGGGCAACAGCGTCGTTGCATCGGGTGGTGCCAGCACTACTGCCGATTCGATGGTGTTCTCCAACTCGCGCACATTGCCCGGCCATGGATAGTGCTTGAGAATCTCCATCGCCTCCTGGCTCACGGTTTGCATCGCGCGACGATTCTCCTCCGCGTACTTACGGATGAAGTGTTCAACCAGTAGCGGGATGTCTTCGGGACGCTCGCGCAGGGGCGGCAGGTGGATATGCACCACCTGCAGGCGATAGAACAGGTCGGCACGGAAACTACCTGCTTGCACCGCCTGCTCTAAATCGCGATTGGTAGCGGCGACCAGGCGCACATCGACGGGGATGGGCTTGTTGCTGCCAAGCCGTTCGATCTCGCGTTCCTGCAGCACGCGCAGTAACTTCACCTGAATCAGGGGCGGAATATCACCAATTTCGTCCAGAAAGAGCGTGCCACCGTTCGCGGCTTCGAACTTGCCGATGCGGTCGGTCTCTGCGCCAGTGTAGGCGCCTTTAGTCGCGCCGAACAGTTCCACCTCCAGAAGGGTTTCGGGGATCGCTGCACAGGAGACGGCGACAAATGGACCATTGGCACGGCTGCTTTTCTCATGCAGCATACGGGCAATCAGTTCCTTCCCCGTGCCACTCTCGCCTGTGATCAGCACGGTGGTGCGGGTGTCCGCAACGCGCTCCACGATTTGCAGCACCTCTCGGATGGCGGGACTATTGCCGATGAATTCGGTTGTTTTGCGGGGTGTGCCACGCTTGCGTGCGCCCGGCGCGGCAGGGGCGCGTTCACGGTCGCGCAGTGCGTTGCGAATTACTTTGCGCAGCACCTCCATATCAAGCGGTTTGGTCAAAAAATCGACGGCGCCGAGGCGCATCGCCTCCACCGCGGCGGGAATCGTGCCGTAAGCGGTCATCATCACTACGATCAGGTCGGGATGTCTCTCTCTCGCGCGCCGCAGCAGCTCCAACCCATTCATGTCGGGCATTACCACATCGGAGACCATCACATCACAGGTGGTCTCCTCCAGCAACTTTAACGCCTGGTGTCCACCGGATGCGGTAAGGGTATGATAACCATCTTTTTTTAATGCGATTGAAAGCACGCGACGAATGTTTTCTTCATCATCTACAATCAGCACTGTTGCGTTCATCCTGTTCACCTCTTTTTGGAGAGAGAATTAGAGGGACAGAACCTCCCTCTTTAATCTCCTCTCTCCATTTTCGGTAGCCATATGGTAAAGATAGAGCCTCCTTCGGCAGGGCACTCGACGCGCACCTCGCCTTGGTGTGCCTGCACAATCTTTTGAACGATGCTTAACCCCAGTCCGGTTCCCCGCGTGCGTGTGGTGTAAAAGGGAGAGAAAATTTTCTCACGGATTTCTGGCGGGATACCCTCACCCGTGTCCTGCACCTGCAGGTAGACCCTGTCATCTTCCTCGCCGGCGCGCAGAAAGAGGTATCCACCATCTGGCATCGCTTGAATGGCGTTCTGGATGAGATTGCGCAACACTTGCTCGATGCGGGCGGGATCGAGCATGGCGACTGGCTCGCCTCTCACCTCTAACTGGGCGACCACGCCTGCTTCCTTGAAATAGAGCGCGAGCGCTTGCATCAGCCGTTCCAGCAGGGGACGCAGGGCAATCTCGCGTCGGTTCAACACAAACGGTCGGGCGAACTCCAAAAACTCTTCGGCAATCTCGTTCAGGCGCATCACTTCTTGACGGATGATATCGATGTAGGCATAAACCGATTCTGGAAGCCCTTCTTCCTGCACGAGCAGGTCGGCAGCGCCTTTGAGTGCCGTAAGCGGATTACGAATTTCGTGTGCAATAGTGGCGGTCATCTGTCCGATCTCCGCCAGGCGCTCCATCTGGCTCAGGCGCGTCTCGAGGCGGTGATATTCGGTGATGTCCTCGAACACGACCACGGCACCCCCTGTGCCCTCACTGCCTCTCATAATGAGAGGGGTCACGGTGAAATTGAGGATCCGCACCTCGTCGTGCCCGTTGAGCGATTTACGGAAAGGGATTCGGTAGAGGGTGCGGGCGCCGCCGCCTTCTAAAACCTCGTCAAACGCATTTTGCAGTCGCTGGAGCGCGTCCTGATCAATCTGTTCACTGAGCCAATGGCACAGCTCCCTGTAGTGCGTGCCCAGAACATCCCGCGCGCGAACGCCCGTGATAGCCTGAGCGGTACGATTCCATGTGGTAATGTACCCTGTTGCGTTCAAGGTAAATATGCCCGCCCCCAGACTGCGCAAGATATTGTTGCGGAAGGCAGCAAGGTTCTGAATCTCGCGATAGCGCTGTTCCATTTCGCGATAGAGGCGGGCATTTTCGATGGCGACGCCTGCCTGCATGGTAAAGACGCTGAGCAGGTCCACCTGCTCGGAACTGAACACACCACTGCGATCGGCGTTATCGGCAAGCACGACGCCGATACAGCTGCCGTGCACGACGATGGGTAATACGCAGTAGCGGTTAGCGCCGATTGTGCGACCGAAGCCGCGTATCGGTTGCAGCTCATTACGGGCATCCTGCACCACGAGAGGCATTTTCTTTTTGGCGACGATGCCGATCACGCCCTGCCCTTTGCGAAAGCCGCGCGGGGGGAACATCTCACGGGTGTAGCCGCGCATCAGGTAGGGCTGATAGGCACGCGACGACTCGCTTTGCAGAAAGAGGGCATAGCGGGAGAAGCCAACTACCTGCTCGATCTGCCGCCCCACCAGCTCCAGCAGGGTCTCGATGTCCAGCACTGCGCTGACCACTTGCGAGAGGTTCACCAGCGTGGTCAGCTCCTGCACACGCCGATGCAGGTCGGCATAGAGGCGGGCGTTCTCGATAGCGAGAGCAATCTGGTTGGCGAAAATGGTGAAGGCGTTCAGATCCTCACTGGTGAAGGGGGGCGCAGGGTGGAGGCGGCGCAGGGTCAACACACCCAGCAGGTTGCCCGCCCGATTGCGCAAGGGCATGCAGATCGAGCTGCTGATTTCAGGGCGGGGTGTGATATGGGCAAGTTCGGGATGCTGCGCGGGATCGGTGAGGATGATTGGCTCGCCCGTGAGCGCCACGCGCCCCGCAATTCCCTCGCCTAACGGGATGCGTACCTGCTGCACCAGCTCGGACGGTAGCCCATAGCTGGCAGCGATAGTCAGCGTGTTCTGGTCGGGTTGAAGCAGCATCAGGGTGCAGGCTTGCGCCTCCATGACATGTGCGGCGCGCTCCGTAACGATTTGCAGGAAGCGTTCCAACTCCTGCTGGGACGAGGCTAAGGCGGTTTCGTACAAGGTCGCCACCGTGAGCAGGCGTCGCTCCGACTGGCGACGCAGGTCATCAATCTCTTGGTGGAGCTGCTCCTGACGACAGAGCAGCCGTACCAGCTCAACAAGGACGTTCCAGAGCGGATCGTTTGCCTGTTCCCGCGGAATGCGCAACGCATAGAAGGTGTTCGGCAAGGGCAGCGGCTCCACGCGCCAACAGACCAAATCATCCGAACAGAGCCTGCTGGACTCATCCAGCTGGTCGGGCAGCTTATGCACAGGGAGCGTCGGCGCTTGCATCAGCACTAAGGGGGTGGCGTCGGTACGCCGCTGGAGGATGCCGTTCCAGACGCCCGTTCGTTCCGCGATGCACCTCAATAACTTCGCCAGGCTTTCGGTGCTTGCCCCGCTCGCAGCGACCTGTAGCAACTCCGCCAGCCATTCCAGATGAGCCATGACTCAGCCGTATGATACCCCTTAGCGATGAGGGCTTGGTTAAGCATCTCGCGCGTGCCAGAGGCTTCCTTCAAGATGCTTTACAAGTACAGCACTCGCCCCCGATAGCGGCTCATCAGGCGGGCGTTATGCGCGTCGCCCCCTTCCAGATTGGCGGATAGAAACACGGGGGGCTGAATGCCACGCTCCAGCAGCAGGGCACACGCCTCTGCAATAATCGCATTCAGAATTGCAGCGCCCAGCACGGTGGAGACAGGCGCGACGGGTTGCGGAAAGTCGGGTAGCTGCACGACGGCATCGCCGCGCGGCGCCCCGTTATCGATCACCAGGTCTGCCACTTCAAACAGTCGCTTGCCCGTTTTGGAACGCGGGCTAACCGATTGCGAATAGTCCAGTGAAGTCAACGCAATCACCCGCGCCCCGCGCTCCTTGCCGTACAGAGCGACCTCCACAGGCGCGGCGTTCCGCCCCGACACTGAATGCACAATCAGCACATCACCCGCCTGAATGGGCACCTCGCGCACGGCGGACGCTGCGTAGCCGTCCAGCCGCTCCAGCGTGGAGGTAAGCGTGATTGGGCGCACATCACAGGTCAGCCCAGGGATAAAAATCGGGCTAATCGGTACCAGTCCGCCCGCACGGTAGACCAGCTCCTCTGTCAGGATGCCCGCGTGCGACGCGCCAAACACCCAGATGAGATGGTCGCTCGCGAGGGCGTCCGCGATCCACTGCGCTGCTTGCTCCATCACCCCTTGCTGGCTGACCATCACCGCCTGCAGACGGCTCAGCACCTGCTGAAAGTAGTCCGTGCGCATCGCAGGGAATTATACCGCGCCTATGACCCGCCAAACGCGAACAGCACCTCCAGCAGGTCGGCGTCGTCCACCACACCATCGCGCACAATATCTGCTGGGCGATTGCAGCCTGTTTCCCCAAAGGCGAACAGCACGGTTAGCAGGTCGGCATCGTCCACGATGCCGTCTTGATTTATATCGGCGTGGTGATAGTCGCTGAGGATAAGCAGATAATCGAAGGAGGCAATAGGGGCGGGCGTTCCCGTGCCGCCTGCGGTATCCACATACAGCCCTATCTGCCCGCCCTGTTGCGCCACCACCTGAAGCGCAGGGAAATCACTCAGTGGTTTCGGAGAACCGCTCATCTCGCGCCAGTATGTGCCGTCCTCGCGATCGTAGAAAAAGCGCACCTGCCCGCTGTCCGTTTCATACCGAATCAGCAGACGCACTGTGTCGCCCTCGTTCGGGTTCCAGACGATCCCACTAAGTCCTGTCCATTGATAAACACCGTTCCATTCGTGCCCACCACTCACTGAAAGCCAGTTATTCTGCTCAGGCATGTGCACCAGATGCAGATTGAAGTAGTGATCGGCATCGCGCAGCAGCACGATCCCCGCTTGCAGATAGGCACTGGAAAGCCCATTCCGCTGCAGGCGCACGCGCGTTTCGATGCTCCATGCGCCGCGCAGCGCAGGTACACCCAAGCTTGGCAGGTTGCGGATGTTATTGTACTGCTGATACAGCGTGCCTCCCTGCGCCGTGATTGTAAGCGTATCGCTGGTGAAACTGACGCGAGTCATGTCGTGGGTATTGAGCGGATTATTGTGGGGAACCTGCCAGCTCCAGCGCAGGCGGGCATCGAATCTCCCCAGAAAGTCGTCAAATTGTGGCTGGGCGGCAGCGAACGCACACAGCAGGCTCGCCCCCACAGCCCACATGATGCCAGAATAACGCCTATAGCCCTGCATATTCAAACCTGCTGATGATAACCTCTACCTCACGCCCACTCACAGGCGGTTGACCGCCCAGCAGCCAGAGGTTAATCCGCGGCGTTTCGTCACCAGGCGGAGGCACAAAGCCGCCCGTATAAGTCCACTCGGCAACAATCGCACTTGGACTGGACGGTTCAGGGCGATGCCCGCGCACGCTGCGAAAAGAGAGCCGTCCGGGCTCCCAGCGAAAGAGGTGGACTGATTGGCGCACAAGCGCGGGCCACCGAAAGCTGAATTGCGGGTGTCCCGGGTCATGCGGGCGGATCGTGTAGTAGCCGTTGGGTCCAGACACGCCTTGAAAACGGGCGAACTCGATGTCGATTTCGCGGTAGCCATATGCAGGCGTGTCGCTCCAGGTGAATAATCCCAGCACGACATTCGGGTCTAAATCATGCACCTCACTGTCCAGATAGAATCGGTAGGTTCCGTAGCCCAGCGAGCGTGTGCAGATGACCTCGGCACACTCCCAGCGACTGCCGACACGGGTGATTTTGAGATGGAGTCGTCCCCGTGCATCCAGCCACACATTGCAGTCCGAGTCAGAGAAGTAGTTCGGCCCGGGTCCGACGGGCGTTCGGCTCGCCTTCACGCGCCATGTAAAGCCCGAAAACTGGATGGTTCGCCCTTGCATCGCCCCTATCGGATGTTCGGGTCGGGCTGGTCGCCGCCCAGTTGCCAGTGCCAGGGTATCTGAATGGTACCCCGGCGCATCGCCTTCACATGCCCATCCGTCCAGACGACAATCGCGGTCTTACCGCCGTGTCGGTAGCGCACCTGGAAGGCAGTGCGCAGGTTTGTACTCAGCCCGTTGAAGTCGCGGTCAATCAGATCCCACTCCGCATCGGTGCGGGCGGGGTTGCCACCCCAGCCGTTGAGCAAGCCGGGCGTCCACCAATAAAGCGCACCGCAGTTGCCCGCCCACTCCTGATTCTGCGTGCCATCGCCATAGACAATTGTCTCTGCAGGATGGGTAAGCATCGAATAGGCTGCAGGCAGGCATGGATCCAGATTGCTCGAGCAACGCCAGACCGCGTTAGCACCCTGCATGCGCCCGCTGCCACCGATACGCTCGCTCATCGAAAATGCCAGCGCGTTCCGATATTTAGCGGAGGGGCAGCTGCGCACCTGAGGGGCAGGACGCTCAAAGGTTGCACCATCGGCATAGCTTTCGAAACGCCCCTCACCCATATACGGCGAGATGAGAAAGTGCCAGATGATTTCACGCCCGATCAGCGGACGCGCATCCAGATAGCCAATCGGGAACACCTCGCTGTAGTCCTGCAGGTACATATTGGTAGCCATTCCGACTTGTCGTGCGTTGGAGGCGCACTGCGTCTTGCGGGCACTCTCCCGCGCCTGCGCGAACACAGGAAACAGGATTGCCGCCAGAATGGCAATAATCGCGATAACGACCAGCAACTCAATCAGTGTAAAGCCTTTAGCCCTCATCGTGATCCCTCCTGTTGGGTTGTGTGCCCCTCACCCTGACCCGCCCCCGCTGGTGGAACGGATCAGGGTGAGGCAGTTAATCAGCACCCGCTGCCGAAGTTGAACAGCACGGTCAGCAGATCCGCGTCATCCACGGTGCCATCCAGATTCACATCCTCGTCCAGACAGTCGCCTGTATTGCCGAACCTGAACAGCACCGCGAGCAGGTCAGCATCGTCCACGCAGCCGTCGGCGTTCACATCCCCCGCAGGCGCCACTGACAGGTTGGTCTCAAAGTAATCGAAGTAGAACGGGTCCCGATAGCCGCCGCCCGCGTTATCCGTGTAGACGCCGATTTTGACGCCCGGAGTGCTCAGCAACTGCTGAATGAAGGTATATTGGCGACTGCCTGATGGATAGACTGCACCGTTGAACCCATCAAACAGCCTCCAACCACCCGTGCCCGAGTGGCGAAAGTAGAGTTCGATAGTGTTATCGGTCGGGTTGTGCGCAATTCGCAACCCGATGAAGTCGCTATCAGGTGCCCAGGGATTGGTGACACGCCTGCCCCACTCGAAGCTGTCGTTCTCCTCCAGATTGGTGGAGCCGTAGACATTGGTGGTTTGATTGAAGGCGTCGCGCGTCACCAGCACCTGAAAGTAGTTCTGAGCGCTAGTGAAAATCACAATGCCGGCTTGCACATAGTAGTCAACGCCGATCGGAGTCCAGTCGATGCGGAAGCTGGTTTCGATGTACCAGTTGTTGGGGATAGAACCTGTCACGGTCAAGCTGGGCACATTGCGATGGGCGTTAACGGACGAGAACATACCGCCATCGCGCATTTGAATCACCAGTTCGTTCGAAGTGAAGGAGACCGCTGTTGGATCATTTGGATCAAAGGTACATAGAGGGTTGTTCCCGGGGAGTTTCCATGACCAGCGCAGCGAAGGGCTAAAGCCTCCCGTAAAGTCATCGCGCGTCTGCACATACGCTGTGCTTATCAACGCCATGCAGGCGAGACCGAACATCATCGTGCGTCTCATGGTCTTGAACCTCCTTCTGTAGATTGAGGGGGAGCGAAGTGCGTCAGTGCGGGAGCGGGCAGCACACTG
>JBCNVA010000030.1:0-15286 GCA_039630445.1 Armatimonadota bacterium | reverse complement strand
CCCTGCGCAGTGGTTGCAGGCAGTGCGTCAACCGCTCGATTTCTCGCCGAACTATTTTCGCCCGCTTGCGCTCAGCACGCTGCTGGTGCAGATCTGGCTTTGGCGGGACAACCCGCTGCCCTTCCACTTGGTGAATGTGCTGCTGCACGGATTGAACACGGCGCTTGTGATGGCGCTGGCATGGCGCTGGCTGCAGCATCGGTGGAGTTCTGTGGTTGCAGGGCTGCTCTATGGCTTGCATCCCGCACTGACGGAGAGCGTTGCCTTTGTTGCTTCACGCTACGATCTCACGGTCACCACTTTCCTACTGCTGGCATTGCTGATGGACGCAAGTGCGTGGCGTGGGCGATCTGTGGGCGTTGCGCTCTGCTTTCTGATGGCGGCGCTCTGCAAGGAGATGGCGGTCGTGTTGCCGCTGCTGCTACCCGCATGGCATCTGGCGCAGAGTCATCGGGTCCATCCAGAATTGGGTTGGCGCGAGCGCGTGAAGCAGATTTTCCGTGTGGAGCGATGGAGCTACCTGGCGTTGGTCATAGCAGCTGTGCTTTATCTGGGATTGCGCTATGCCGCGCTGGGCTATCTGCACCAGTCGCCCAGCGCAGAAAGTCGCATCGAAGCAGGCTCGCCCATCCAGCACCTGTTGCTTGTGGGGCGTACTTTCGCCACCTTGATCGGGCTGGTGGTCTTCCCCTTTTTCAGCGTGTCGCCCGCACATCACTCGCCTCTACCTATCCCATTGAACGACTGGCTCGCCTGGCTGCAACTGGGGTTGATGGGTGGCTTCATGGTGATGCTGGTGTGGTTGACACGGCGCGTGCCCACGGTGGGCTGGCTGCTTGTGGCGGGCGTAGTGAGCCTTCTCCCTGTGCTGAACATTCGCCCACTGGAGATCGCCAAAGGACTTTACACAGCCGAGCGGTTTCTGACCTTTCCGCTGGTGCTGTTTGTGATGGCGGCGGTCTGCCTCTGGTTTGAGAAGGCAGTTCGAGCCTTGCCCGCAGGTTCCCTCTCCCAAAAGGGGCAGCAGAGGCGAGCCACCTTCCTACAACGATTAGGAATTGCCGTCGTGTCGAGCTGGTTGATCGGCGCAGTGATTGTGATCCAGCTCAACTTGCCGAATTGGAAGGAGAATCGCACGCTCTGGGAATGGATGACGCGCGCTGCCCCCCGCTCGCCCATAGGTTATTCCAACCTTGCGGATGTCTATAACAAGCTGGGGATGCACGAGGAGGCGCTGAAAGCGGCTGACCGCGCTATTCAGATTGCACCTTGGTCGGGAATGGGCTGGGTGAATAAAGGTGTTGCCCTGCTCAAGTTAGGACATCCGCAGGAGGCAGAGGCGCACTTTCGCAAGGCGACCGAGCTGGAGCCTGAAAATGTCATTGGCTGGAATAATCTGGCAATTATGCTGGGTGAGCGAGGCGAGTTTGCGGAGGCGGAGCGTATCGTGTACCAGCATGTGCTGGGACGAACACCGCGGTTTATGGGACATCAGGCGCTGGGCATCCTTTACCTGAAGCAGGGGCGTCCCGATCGGGCGGAACTGGAGCTGGAGCGCGCGCTGCAAGCCCTGCCCTTCCCGCAAGGCACGCTGCCTGAACAGCTGCTTCGCGAGGCACGCCAGCCTGCACGGTGGCTCGCGGCGGCAGAGCGCATGATTGAGCAGGGCGACCTGACCACAGCCGAGCGATTGTGCCAGCGTGCCGAGCAGCTGGGAGCCGACCGTGTGGCGCTGGCGTATGTGAAGGGAAAGCTGCTAATTGCACAAGGACGCCCGAAAGAAGCTGAGCGGCTGGCGCGTGAGCTGATCGACTACGGATGGCGTGACCCCCGACTGGACGAGGTGCTGCGGTTAGCCACCCAAAGAGGAGCTACGACTGCCCCCAAGCGATAGCGGCTCAGTGCCCCAGGCTTTTATACATTCGGATTTCAAGTATCGTAGTTGCATCGGCGTCCAGCCGACGCTACGAACGCACCATGCGTAGCGTCGGCGTCCCGCCGACGACATTACGGCGTTGGCTCTGCTAATTGGCATTCGTATTGTCGCTCGCCTGCGCTTCTGTGGAATAACCCCCTGCAGAGGAGGTTGTTCGCGTGGAGCGCAGAGGGCGAGCGTTTGGGTTTTGGGTAGGCGTGCTGGGTTGGCTTTGGGCGGGGGCTTTCGCGCACACTCCTGGTGAATGGAGCGCCCATGCGCTCCGCCTACACGAGATGGCGGTTGCGATCAATCGGGTTCGAGTGGCTCATGGGCTGCCCCCACTGAAGCTGAATGCAGAGCTATGCCGCGCGGCGCAGTGGATGAGCGACGAGATCCTGCTCACGGGCAGGTTCGGGCATGTGGACAGCGCGGGGCGCCGTGCCGATGCCCGCGCCCGCATGGTGGGCTATGAGTTCGAGTGGCTGGGTGAGAACCTTGCGGCAGGGCAATCCTCGCTGGAGCGCGCCCTGCAGGCATGGCTCAACAGCCCAAGCCACCGGGAGAACCTGCTTCACCCTGCCTACCGCGAGCTGGGGCTTGGGTACACGCGCCTGGAGGGGAGCCGCTACGGGTTCTGCTGGGCGCAGCTGCTGGGCGCGCGCCGCGAAGTGTACCCCCTCATCATCAATCTGGATGCCCCACTGACCGACACGCCCGAAGTGGAGCTGTATATTCACGGTGCAGAACACGCCCGCCTAATGCGCCTCTCCAACGATGGCATCGCGTGGAGCGAGTGGCATGCGCCTGCCCAGCGCTTCCGCTGGCGACTGCCCCATGAGCCGGGCTTCCACACGGTCTATGTGCAGTTGCTGATAGGCGAACGGGTATATGAAGCGAGCGACACCATCTATCTGTGCGGAGAGCCGTCCACTTCGCGCGCGATCGCCAGTACAAACACCACCGACGCGCCTGCTTGCTTGAGCGCATCGGCGCAGGCATCAAAGGTGCTGCCCGTGGTGAATACATCGTCCAGTAGCAGAACGCGGCATCCTTGAACACGCTCTGGGTAAACGACCTCGAACGCGCCCTGCACATTCTCCCAGCGCTGGGCAGCAGTTAGCCCTACTTGGGGACGACGATAGAACCGCCGACGCAAGAGATGGTGCATCAGCGGTATGCCCAGCTGGGCGCTGACCGCTTGTGCAATTTCCTCTGCCTGATTGAATCCGCGCATGGCGCGTCGCAGCGGATGAATCGGCACAGGTATCAGCCCGTCCACCTCGCGCAGCGGGGCGTTCTCAGGATGCAAGAGCGTCTCCACCACCAGTGCGCTCAGCGGCTGAACGCTCCTAAACCAGCGTCGGAACTTGAGGTGAATAATCGCGCGGCGCAGCGGTCCCTGATACAGCCCGACGCACACCGCTCGATCGAAACGATAGCTAAAGCTGTGGCAGAAGGTGCATTCGGGCAGTTCACCCATCGGGGCACCACAGCGTTCGCAGGCAGGAGGCTTGATGCGCGGCAGCAGATCCCAACACAGTGTGCAGAAAGGCTCCCGCGAAAACCGCCCACACCCCACACACCGGCGCGGATAGAACCCATCCAGCAGCCACTGCAGCATTTAGCCGCGAATAGTCACATCGATAATCACATCACGAATGCCCGGCTTCTGACGCAAAATGCGGCGGATAATCTCCAGCTCCTGGTTGAGGTCTACGGGCTGCCCACGCAGGGGACGCACTACACCGCGAATGTAGACCACACCGTGGATGACATGCACATCCATCAGTGAGGTATCGATGCGCCGCTTGTTGATTTCACGCAACACCATGCGCCGCTGCTCCACATCTTCCATCGGCATCGTTGTTCACCCAGTAGAGAGTATACGCCGCTTGTAGGAGCGATTCCTGCCAGATTATCCACTTGCTGGCGCGCTTAGCTCACCAATAACCCCCTCGTGGGAAACACTCAGGATACGAATTGGCACCAGCTGCCCTGCCAGCGAGGGTGAGCCAGCGAACTCCACTTGCAGGTAGTGGTCGCTGGTGCCCATCATCAGCCCTGACAGCTTGGAGCGCGTCTCCACACGCACCCGCTCGATCTGCCCGATGAAGCGTGCCGCATAGCGCAGCTGCACCGCACGGCAGAGCTGTTGCAACCGCTGCGAGCGCTCCGCCTTGACTGGCTCTGGCACCTGCGCCTTCATCTCCGCTGCGGGCGTGCCCGGGCGAGGCGAGTAGCGAAAGATGTGCGCTCGACAGAATTCGACCGCCTCGACCACCTGACAGGTGTTCTCGAACGCCTCCTCATCCTCGCCTGGGAAGCCCACCATAATGTCGGTGCTGATCGCTAAGTGGGGTATCCGCTCGCGCAGGCGACGGCATAGCTGCAGGTAATCCTCCCGATTATAGGGGCGGTTCATTGCCTTCAGGATGCGCGAGTCGCCGCTTTGCAGTGGGATGTGCAGGTGGGGGCACATCTTGGGGTTCGTGGCGAGCAGATCGATCAGCGTGTCGCTGACCTGGGTTGGCTCGATGGAGCTGATGCGAATGCGTTCCAGCGCCTCGATCTCGCTCAGCATGGCACATAGCGTGGGCAAGTCGGGTCCGCCGCTGCCTGTGTGGGCACCGTAATCGCCGATCAGCACGCCCGTCAGCACAATCTCCCTGTAGCCGCGAGCGACCAGCGCACGCGCTTCCGCCAGTACCTCCTGATAGGGCAGACTGCGCATCACCGGGCGCGTGTAAGGAATGGAGCAGAAGGAGCAGAACACATTGCAGCCATCTTGGATCTTCAACACGGCGCGGGTGCGTCGCAGCGGATGCGAACCCACTTCGTGGCTAAGCTCATCCGTGTCGGCGTCGAGGAGTTCCGAAGTTGTGGCGGACACTGCACCACGAGCGCGCGAGAGCCGTTCCCCCAACTCTGGAAAATTTGCCAGCAGGATGTCTGCCGTTCGCAGCTTGTCGGGATTGGGCACAACAAGGTGCGCCTCCTCCACGCGCTCACCGCGCCGCAGTGTAAACTGCGCATAGCAGCCTGTCATCACCACGATGGCATTAGGGTTCTGACGCGCGGCGCGGCGCACCGTCTGGCGCGACTTCGCCTCCGCCGACTGCGTGACCGAGCAGGTGTTGATCACATACACATCGGCAGGGCTATCGAAGGGCACGATTTCGAACCCGCGCGCCTCCAAACTCTCCAGAATCTTCTGGGTCTCGTACTGGTTGACCTTGCAACCGAGCGTGGTGAGCGCGACCTTTGGCATGGCTATTCGATTTTACCTGAACTCAGCAGGCGGGCGATTTGCCCAGCGAGGCGGGCGTTTGCCGCGAGCAGGGCGAGATTCACCTGCAGCGTGCGCCCGCCGCTTAGCTCGCCCAGCCGATGGAGCAGCCAGGGGGTGAGCTGCGCCCCGTGAATGTGCCGCTGCTCAGCCTCTGAAACAGCTTGTTGTAGCATCACTTCTAATTCCCCAGCGTCCAAGGCGAACTCGGCAGGCGGCGGTTGCACCAGCAGCATTCCGTTGCCCAAACCTGTTGCCACATGCCGCTGCCAGAGCGTCGCCGCCTCCTCTGGGGAGTGAACCACGGCGTCGACGGGCAAGCCTGTGCGGGGTGTGTAGAAGCCGGGCATCTCGTCTGTGCGATAGCCGACGACGGGAATGCCGAGCGTCTCCAGCATCTCGCGAGTGGCAGGCAGGTCTAAAATCGCTTTCGCGCCCGAACAGACGACAAGCATCGGCGTCTGCGCCAGCGTGAGGAGGTCCGCGCTGACATCATGGCGTTCGCCTCGATGAACGCCGCCGATGCCCCCTGTTGCCAGGATCGGGATACGCGCAGCGCGATGGGCAATCAGCAAAGTGGCGGAGACGGTGGTTCCCCCTGTCCAGCCCTGCGCGATGGCTAGCGTCAGGTTATGGCGGGCGATTTTGGGCACATCGGGCTGCTGGGCAAGCCAGTGCAACTCCTCACGAGTCAACCCAACGGTCGGGACACCCTTCAGCAGGGCGATGGTAGCAGGGATTGCGCCAGCAGCGCGCACCGCCTCCTCCATCTGCAGGGCTGCTTGCAAGTTGAGCGGGCGCGGCAACCCATGCGTCAGCACCGCCGTCTCCAGCGCGACCGCTCCCGTTTCCGGTACCCGTATATCTGCTCGCATCGCTTATGATGAGGATCAAACTTCCTGCGCTAGCAATCAGAGCACCTATAAACTTGACATGCATGATGAAACTCCTCAGTAGGCATAGAGATGTCCCATTTAGACCATGATCAAGTTCAGTAGATCCTCCATCAATTCCCCCTCTCACGAGTTCATATCAAATCATATGTTTTCTAAAATGTGAATAACACGCCGTAAACGCTGCTGCAATTTACGCGGTACCTCGCTATCATAGCGCTTCTTGGATTGTTGCAGTTTATCCCATTGATGGCGTAAGATACGAATTAGGGACTGGAACCCTTCATCCGATTCCTGCTTCCACTCGCGAGCAATTGCTTGCAGCGCCTGCCAATGAGTACGACTTATCGAATGAACCGTTGCAAGAGTTTGTATAGCAAAATAACGATAACGCCATCTTTCGTTTGTTTCTTTTAGATAAAAATCGAACTGTAAACTTTTGACTATGAGATCCGTAACCCGCTTTTCTGTTAGCCCATCCAAATGCGTGAGCGCAAGCAAGCGATCTTCCAGCACAGGCGAAATTAGCAGATGCTCAAGCACTTCAAATCCTAACGACTCACCTAACTTGGCAAGTCCGCGTGCAGCAGCCACTCGGATGCCAAGGTGGTGATGGCGAAGGTACTTCATAAGCCATTGCTGGAGTTCTGCACGATCCTCATCGGTTGACAGCTCGGACCACGCACGGATGGCTGCTGCAATCGCAAAAGGATTGCGAGACGTCTGGGCAGTGACTATTTGCTTCACCTGCGGCAGTAATTCATTATAGTGCTGAGATCCAATAATACCCAGTGCTACAACATCTAATATTGGATGATTCAAAAGCTTGGACAGTGCATGCAAAAGCTGGCTACTGTGGGGGTGTTGAAAAGCCAGACCAAGCAGGGCTGCCTGCTTCGTAGCTATCTCCTTCTCAGTTTCAAGTATGTGCAAAAGTTCGTCAGGAGAACCAGCCAGAGGGCTAATTCTCCCCGCGCTTGGCACCTTTAGTTGCATCCACTCATCGAAAATTTCTACTCTGGACATGGGTGGATTATGTATAGTGGACAACCAGCCACGGGTCTTGCTGCAGGAACCTGCCCGTGTAGGGGTCATACCAGCGCACACCAACCTTCACCAAACCGCCCGTCTCCACCAACTCATTCCGGTAGCCCCACGCCCCGTTCCAGTCGTACACCAAACGATTGCCCGACACGCTATCGCCAAAGGCGTCGGTCAACGCCGCAGGCGCAAAGGAACCAGTAGCGTGGCTCGTCACCGCCAAATCTCCACGCCAACTCCAGTGCGGATACACACCATTCCACTGGGACATCGCCGCACCGTCACTATTATACACCCATTCGCCTCCTTGCAATCTCCCCGATCAAATCCTCGCCCTGCCCTCCCCCGACCAGCAGCTGGAGTTCTTGCGCACGCAGGTGGCAGCATTGCTTTAGAAGCGAATCACTAACCCGGTCCTCTGGGTATCTCTATCTCTTCACCCCCACCTGCCAATTGATCGTACTTCCTTTCAAACAACAACTTCAAGAATTTGCCTGCGACCTGACAGGCAGACAACTCTATACTACTTCTCCTCGCCTAAGCTTTACGGTCTCTTGCACGCTGGGGATAACAAGACTACCCCAAGCGGAAGCGGACCTGCCCGTTATGCAGACACCCGCACCCGATATAATCCCACACCGTGTCTGACTTTCTCCGAACGACTGACGCAAAATGCCAGAATAGATCCCTCCGGCTCAATCTCTATCCAGCCTCCCCCTGCGCCCCCCGACGCATGCAGATATGGGTCATAACGCGCTAACACACCGTCCGGCCCGTCTAATGCGATTTCCCAGAACAACCGACCATCCAGAGAACCACACGCAAGTCGGCTAAACGCCCATGTCCAAGTCATTTTGGATGACGGCTTAATAGGTATAGTCCGCTCAATAAAGGAGCGCCAATAGAATCGGTTATGTACATCTATCCCTACTAACTGCCAGTCACCCTTTTTTAGCTCGCGCGGAGGTTTCGCCACAGCGACACCTGAGGCAGGCTGGGGCTGCCCGCTCACATAAATCTGTCCTTCACGCCCCAGCGCACATCCCGTGACACCCAGCCACTCTCGTTTCAGCACCCCTGAAAGGGTGTACTCACAGAGCTGCTGCCACATGTGAGGCTCCAGGATAAGCAAGGAGTGGGAGGGAGTTGCCACTGTTCTAAAGGGATATACAGGTCCGCTAATGCTTATCCGCCTCCCGAAAAGGGGGCGCGGTTTGCCTTGCCTATCCCTGAGTTCGTGTCGCTGCAGCAGGGTTCCTACCTTGTCCATAACCATCAGGTAATCTTTGGAACCACTCATTACAAAGGTATAAACCTTATTCTGCAAGTAAGCGATGCCTGCGAAGCTGCCCCCAAAGGAGCCTAAAGAGGGGAAAACCTTCTGTTCTCGCGTGGTTATCTGGACGCGCACGATGCGCTCTATATCAAGGAAAAAGAAGAACCTGTCAGGTGTGTGGGCGAAGGCGTGTCCGGGTATATTGTCAAATCCAACGCAAGGAGGCATCACCCAAAAGCCAGCACGATCACTGGGCTTTGCAGAGCAATCCTTATCGCCCGTCCAGAGAATCTCCGAATGCACTTGGAGGAGCATCCCACTCACCTCCACCTGCCAATCGCTTGGGATGGTTGGTTTGGGTCGGTCCATTTCCGAATAACACCACTGGGTGTGCCGAGATATATTCCTTCAAAGTTTAGGAGATTTCCTATACACCAGTTAAGAAGCCCCAAGTCGTTACCTCCCCATGGATTGGGCTGTTTGGAAAACCACTCGCTAGCAGGGATGTCAACTACATGGACATGCCAAGCACCGACTGCCCCTTGAGGCGGCAGCCCGGGATTCACAGTCCATTCGTTCGGTCCCATCACGAGAGTATATGAGTAGGTCCCGTCTGAATTCCTATATATCCATCCACCCACTTCCCGGTTTGCAGCATCTGCATAGCCTCCAGAATTTCTAATAGCCTCTTTAGCCGCTTGATCAGCTGACCTATATTTCACTCCTACTTGCATCCCGCTCGGATCCACCGCATTCACAGGATCATTCACACAATAGGCATAGGCATTCAGCGTAAGCGGAGCGTAGATATCCCCTAGCCACGGGTCTTGCTGCAGGAACCTGCCTGTGTAGGGGTCGTACCAACGCACCCCAACCTTCACCAAACCACCTGTCTCCACCAACTCATTCCGATACCCCCACGCCCCGTTCCAGTCGTACACCAAACGATTGCCCAACACGCTATCACCAAAAGCGTCGGTCGACGCCGCGGGCGTGAAGGAGCCAGTAGCACTGCTTGTCGCCACCAGGTCCCCGCGCCAATTCCAGTGCTGATACTCGTTCCCGCGCTGAACCATCACTCCTCCATACACATTCACCACCCACTCCCCAGCCACCTTCTCCGCCAGCAGCACATCTCCCAAATACACATACTCCTGCACCAAATCTCCGCGCACCGCACGCACTCGACGCCCTAACCCGTCATACTCATACACCCAGCCTACATTTGCCCCCTCACACTGCACGCTCACCAAATTCCCCTCCGAATCGTACCCCAACTGCCATGCCTCTCCATTGACTACCCGCCGAACCACACTCCCATCCCCATCATACGCCCACGCCTGACCATTCAGACGGCTCAAACCATTCGCCTGATCGTACTCCATCCTATCCGTCCAGCTGCGCCCGTTCGCTACCTTCGTGCGGGTCAACCGGTTGCCCACTGCATCGTAAGTATAACGCACCGAATAGGCATTCGCCCCAGTGCGCTCCTCCCGCACCAGCTGCCCCTGATGGTCGTAAGTATACCCTGTGACCGCGCTTGGCGTGGAACTCCCGTTCAGGTACTCCCGTACTTGTTGCACGCGCCCCAGCGCGTCGCGCACCAGCTCCTGCCGCCGATACTCGATACCGCCCGCCTTGTAGCGCGTAATCCTCACCCGATCCGCCTGGTCGTACTCGTACTCCACGCGCGTCCCGTTGCCATACTGCACGGCGCGCAGCCGCCCCAGCGGCACTCCGTTCCGCACCTCGTACTCATACAACGCCACCAGCTGCTCCGTGTTGCCCGTCACCCGCTTCACTTCCCGCAGACGCCCCGCCTGCGTGTAGGCATACCGATAGACTGAGCCGTCGGGATAGGTCACTTCCGTGACCACCCCACGCTGATAGCCCAGTTGCACCGTGCCTTCGAGCGTCTGCACTGCCCTCAGCCAGCCTGTGTCGGGTATCCCGTCGCCGCGCTGGTTGTCGTATACCCAGCGGCTGACCCGACCGCCTTCGGTCATCTGCTCCAGCCGCCCCTCCAGGTCATACTGATAGACCACCGTCTTTTCGGGCAGCACCTTCTGACGCAGCCGCCCCCAGCTGTCGTAGACATAGCTCAGCGTCTGCCCGCGTCCGTTGGTCGCCTGCACCACGCGCCCCAGCACATCCCGTTGCACCCTGCCACCCCGATCGAGCGCGTCTTTGACCGAGATAGGTTGCCCATGCGCATCGTACTCGTACTGCTGGCTCCGATGCCCGTTCGCGTCCCGCACCTCCATCAGCAAGCCGCGCGTAGTGTCCCAGAAATAGCGCGATACCACATAGAAGGGCGTGCCCTCACCTGGCACCCCTGCCAGCTCCTTCACCTCGATCAGGTCGGTAGTCGTGCCCCCGTTTGCATCGGTGCCGTAGATGTATTCCATCCGATAGAAGCCCGGAGGCGTGAGCGCATCGCGGAAGCGCTTGAGCCGATTGAGCGCGGTCCATTCCAGCAGCGTCTGATGTCCCAGCGGGTCGCGCACCCAGCGCAGGTTGCCCCGCGTGTCATAATCAAAGCTCCAGCGGGCGCCCGAAGCCGTTTGCACCCCAATCAGCTGATAGAGCGCGTTCCATTCCAGCAGAGTGGGCACGCCATCGGGATCCTGCACGCCCACCAGTCGCCCGCACGCATCAAACTGGTAAATCAGCCAGCCGTCGTCGCTGAACTCGCTCGCACCATTCAGCCCCACCGCAAAGCGCACGCGCAGCCCGGAGCCGCCGCCCAGCTGCGCATCTACCAGCCGCTCGATGGCAGGACAAATCATTACCATCTGATTGCCGTCGGCGCGCCCCAGATACTGATAGCTGTGCAGGGCATCGTGCTGATAACTGTACGCCACCTGATACCCTTCCCGATCGGTGACCAGGTTCAGCTTCCCACCACCTAAGTAGTCGAACTGATAATGTTTCCCTGTTGCCTCCACCTGATTGCCCAGGGTCAAATCGGGCCAGACCACCCGCACCAGCCTCACAGGGAAGCCCTCCTCCCCACCACCTGCATACTCCAAACGCCAGACGCGCTGCGCCGGATCCTCTATCTCCTTCAGATAGCCCGCATAGTTACCTTCAGTATAGTAGCGCAACTGCAATGTTCGCTCTGTGGCATCCACAATCCGCTCCAGCTGCCCTACCGCGTTGTATTCAAAGCGCACCGCCTGCCCATGTGGCTCCTCAATCCGCACCAGCCGCCACATCTGCTGCCCAGGCACCGGCGCAAACACCCACTTCAGCTGCGAATGGCGTACCAAAAGGTATCGATTCGTTTGGGCATCATAGCGCAGCTGGTCATACACGCCCCGCATCGCCACATACGAGCCGTCGGGCTGCAGCGCATACTCCAGCACGCGCCCGTCCGGTTCGTGAACCCGCACCAGGGAACCAACCACTTGCAGCGACGCCAGACCGCTGTGCCGCCAGCCCACGCCCAAGCCGTAATCCCGCGCATCGTTGCTGTTATAAAACAGGGTGAACGACACGCTCGGACCCTGCCCCTGCCAGCTCGTCAGCGTGAACCATAAAAGCACATTCCCATTCCAGGCATTATACACTCCGTACGGCACAGGGAAGCTACCCTGCCAGGGGAACGGCGCGCCATAGGTGTTGGGCACAGGGGCATACGCCTGCGTCTTGACGCGCTCGATGCGCACCCACGAGCCGCCTGCTACCCACGCCTGCACCACATATACGCCTGCCTGGGGCACTGGCACGCGCACCAGCATCGGCTGACCCGCCACCGAGATGGTCTGCTCGTAAATGGGGCTGTTCGGGGTGTCCATCAATTGCAGGCGCAGCGTGAGGGAGCGAGGGGCACCCTGATAGTCGCCCAGCGCAAGTTGCAGCGGCACTTCAAACCAGCCGCTGGCAGGCACACTCTGTCCCTGCCACGCGGGCGCCGAGCGTTCGCCCAGATTGGCTTTCACGATGGCTAAGTCATCGTCTCTGACGACGCCGTCGCCGTTCAGGTCTGCTTGGGGATCAGGGGTGCCGAGACGCGCAACGACGAAATCATAGTCGGCATCATCGATGATGCCGTCGCGGTTGGCATCGCCGTTGGGCAAAACGAGCAGGGGCACATCAGGAAGACATTCTGCCTGCAGCCATAAACGCCATGAGGAGAAGAAAGAGGTAGAAGCAGGGAGATAGGCATTTATGAAACTATTGACACTATTTACCCCCCCCGCATAGAGCGAAGATGGGCGAGTGTCGAAGCCACTCCAAACTGCGGCGGCAGCACCAGCGACATGCACAAGAGAGCCGCAAACGCTCTCGCTGTTCCCTTTCGCGCCAGCGATTGGCGCACCGTGCGCAAAGTCAGCCCTCGCATGGTCAACGCCTCCCTGTGAAAATTGCCAGTTCTATTTATAGCACATCGGAGCGGGGTTTGTCAAGGGGGGTCTTTGGAAAAGGCACTTGGGCACTTTTTGAGTTCAAAAAGGGTGTGAGGGGATCAACAGGACGCAAAAACCCGTTGCCGTTTGATGCCCAACCAACCACCTCAAACGGCTCCGCCACTCTCCCTGTTGCATCTAACCGCCCACGCTGGCTCCTGCCCAATTGCCGACACAGGCGGTTTGCCCTGTGCGGCACATCCGTCAACAGGTGCTCTGCCTGCTGCGGCATAGCGTGCGCCATCCGCGCTCAAAAGGCAGGGGGCAAGGAGACGCCTCGTTGCGTGAGAGGGATCCAGCTCCGCGTTGCCTGGCTCTCACCTCCTCGCTTGGTGGGAGGATTCGTCAGGCAAAGGGGGATTCCTGCAGGTTAGGGGCGTTTAGAACCCCAGAGTGAGGCGTTAGGTTTGCTGGATGAGGGTTTTGAATGATGAAGCGAACCCTTCCCTTGCCGAAGCGTCGAATAGAGTGGTGGGCGTGATGCAGAGCCTGCTAAGGGAGCGACTGGCGCATCTTTTGAGGCGAGCGGGATTGAGTGCCAGCCGAGCGGAAGTGGAGCGCTACCTGCCGTTAGGCATCGAGGGCACGATCGATGCGCTGCTCCATTATGATCAGGAGCCAGAGACGATCGATGATGCCGAGATTCTGCGCCTGCTGCGGGGCGATAGCCTGCGTTTGCAGCCCCAAATGGTCAGTGCCTGGTGGATCTATCGCATGCTCGTCACGCGCCGCCCGCTGCAGGAGCGCATGGCGCTTTTCTGGCACAATCATTTTGCCACCTCCGCCTCCAAAGTGAACGACGGACGCCTGATGCTGATGCAGATCCAGCTGTTTCAGCGGCTGGGAGTGGGCAACTTCGGAACGCTGGTGCTGGAGGTGGCACGCGATCCCGCGATGCTGGTGTGGTTGGACGGCTTTCGGAATGTGAAGGGCAAGCCGAATGAGAACTTTGCCCGCGAGTTGCTGGAGCTGTTCACGATGGGCATCGGGCACTACACCGAGCAGGACATCAAGGAGGCGGCGCGTGCGTTTACAGGCTGGACCTACAGCCGCGTAACGGGCGCGTTCGTGTTCAATCGTGCCCAGCATGATGACGGTGAGAAGGTCTTTTTAGGCAGGCGCGGGCGCTTCGGGGGCGAGGACATCGTGCGCATGGCAGTAGAGCATCCTGCCACGGCGACCTCCATCGCCCGCAAGTTCTATCGCCATTTCGTCAACGACATCGATCCGCCCGATGAGAAAGCCATCGCCGCCCTGGCGAAAACCTTCACCGAATCGGGCTACGAAATCAAGGCTCTCCTGCGTCGGTTGCTGACCTCTACGGTGTTCTGGAGTGAGCGAGCGTTCCGTAAGCGGATCAAAAGCCCTGTGGAGTTTGTGATCGGCACTTTGCGGCAGGTGGGCGTGGGTGAACGGCTGCGCGAGGTCAATTTGAGTGCGGCTCAGGGGCAGCGCACGCTACTGGCGTTCCTGCGGTTAGCGGGTCAGTGGATGCGCCGGATGGGTCAGGCGCTGCTTTATCCCCCTGATGTAGCAGGTTGGGAGTGGGGCACGGCGTGGATCAGCTCCGCGACGATGCTGGAGCGGATGCGCTTTGCGCAGATGCTGACAGGTCCCGCGATTGGTGCAGGCGGACGCGGGCGTGTGGCGCGCCCTGCGCTGACCACCTTGCGTGCCTTAGCTGGCGATACGCCCCCAGAAACCCTCGAAGCGTTCGTCGATAGGCTGGAGCAAACGCTCGATGTGCGCCTGCAGAAGGAGACCCGCCGCCAGCTGATCGATTACCTGCAGGCAAAGGGTGGATTGGACGCCCTGCATGCCAGCGACCGCGAGTTGATTAACGGCGCGCTGCAAATCGTGTTCGCCAGCGCGGAGTATCAGTTCTTGTAGGGGGCATCGGACGCAGAACGCCGCACCTCCCGAATTGCCTGCAGATGCTCCTCGTAGGTGCGGGTGAAGCGGTGATAACCGTCTGCTTGGGCTACATAAAATAGATAGTCCACCTTCGCAGGGTTAAGTGTAGCGCGAATGCTTGCCAACCCAGGACTGGCAATCGGACCAGGCGGCAGCCCCCGACGACGATAGGTGTTATAGGGCGAAGGATGTTGCAGGTCTTTGTACAGCACGCGCGACTTCCACTGCCCCATCCCATACAGCACCGTCGCATCGATCTGCAGCGGCATGCCCTTTTTGAGGCGGTTATAGATGACGGCAGCAATCAAGGGGCGATCGGTATCGTGCAACGCCTCCTTTTCGATCATGGAGGCGATGGTCAGCACCTCGTGCAGGCTTTGACCGCGCTGCTGCATCACCGCTTTATAGGGGAGATAGACTTGTTGGAGCGTCGCCTTGAGCATCGTGCGGATGGCGGTCTCCGCGCCGCTGCCAGGTGGCAGTCGATAGGTGCTGGGGAACAGATAGCCCTCTAAATTCGCGTTTTCGGGCAGAGGTAAGCCAAGG
>JBCNVA010000003.1:0-19189 GCA_039630445.1 Armatimonadota bacterium | reverse complement strand
AGGGCAAGCCTGTGCCGCCACTGGTGCAGAACCTGCTGCGATTCGGGCGCAGCCGATTTTATGAGACTGCCGACACAGGCGAGACCACCGTCTATGTGTGGCTCGGCAGCGGGCAGATTGCGCCCTACCACCCCGATGAGGAGTTCCTCACACCCCTGAATATGGCACGCCACAAACCCAAGCTGGACGGCAACAGCGACGCTTCGCTGTATGACCTCGGCGACGGCGTCTACTGCATGGCGATCCATACCAAGATGAACACGCTCGGTCCTGGCGTGATGGAGATGCTCCACAAGAGCATCGACCGTGCCGAGCGCGAAGCACAGGGACTGGTCATCACGGGGATCGGCGAGCATTTCTCCGTGGGGTTCAACATCCAGCTCTTTCTGATGATGATCGGCACGGGCGACTTCGACGAGCTGATGATGGGCGACAAAGCCTTCCAGGATTCGCTGTTGCGCCTGCGCTATGCGAAAGTGCCTGTGGTAGCAGCGGTGTTCGGCTACACCTTAGGAGGTGGGTGCGAGCTGGCGATGCACTGCGACAAGGTGGTTGCCAGCGCGGAGACCTATATCGGCTTGCCGGAGGTGGGCGTGGGCATCATTCCTGCAGGCGGCGGCACCACCACGATGCTACGCCGCGCACTGAGTGCATTACCCCCGAATGCCGACCCCTACCCAGCCATCCGCCGTGTGCTGGAGACGCTCGGCTTCGGCAAAGTGGCAACCAGCGCACTGGAAGGCGTGCAGCTCGGCTACCTGCGCGAGGGGGTAGACCACATCATCGTGAACCCCGACCGCATCCTGTGGACAGCGAAGCAAGAAGTGCTGCATCTCGCTGAAGTGGGCTATCAACCGCCTGAGGAGCCGAAAATCATGGCGTATGGGGATGCCATCTACTCGCGCCTGCTGGTGGAGCTGCACAACCTGCGCCGTGGCAACTTCATGACCGACCACGACCTGCTGATTGCCTCCAAGCTGGCGTATGTACTGACAGGGGGCGATATAACCCAGCCAACCGAGATGCCCGAATCGTACTTCTACAATCTGGAGGTGCAGGTGGTGGGCTTCCTGGCGCAACAACCCAAGACCTGGGAGCGCATGCGCCACATGCTGGAGAAGGGCAAACCGCTGAGGAATTAATGCCTGCTGAGGTAATACCAATCGGGGTTTCAAACACCGTAAATCCTCAAAAGCGAGTGAACTCGCCCGTAGGCAAGCAAAAACCCCGCGTAGGCGGGGTTCTTTAGCCAGCGAAGGCTGGCCTTGTTTGCAGGGGGCTGTCATCGTCGGCGGGGACGCCGACGCTACGCAGAGCGCGTTCGTAGCGGCGGCGTCTCGCCGACGCTACATAGGGTGTGTTCGTAGCGGCGGCGTCTCGCCGCCGCGATGCGGGGCGTGTTCGTAGCGTTGGCGTCTTGCTGATGCCATCACGGCGTTTGCTCTGTCGATTGTATAAGGGGGCAAATGAAGCGATTCTTTACTTTTTCTTGGGGACTGATGCTGGGTTTTGCCAGCATGTGCGCACAGGTGGAGGTGCGCGTGGAGCCGCTGATAGGTAAGGAAGCAATCACCGCGCCTATACCCGTGCGTGTGGAGCTGCGCAATCATGGCACGGCGACGCGCGGCGCGCTGGAGTGGCGGCTTTCCGACGACATCCTCTGCCTGATTCCCGTCGAACTCCCACCCAACGCACGCAAGCAGGTGGAACTCGCCGTGCCTGTCAACGCCTGGCAGCGCACCGCATCCAAGCAGCGCGAGCCTAACCCTGTTCCGGATGTGCCGAAACTGTTCTGGCGCGAGGCAGGCAAAAAAGGGGTGCAGCTCCCTGTGCCGTTCAATTTGAACTTCCGTCTGCCGCTCGTGGTGATTGGCGATGTGCAGGGCGGGTTCGAAGCGTGGCGCCGTGCGACTTACACCTTGGAGTATCGCTTTCTGGGCGTGCCTGTGGATTCGTCCGAGGGCTGGCGCTGGACGCCTGTCTATCTGCGCCCCGAGCAAGCGCCTGCCAATCCGCTCACCTTGCGCGGTGTGCCCGCGATTGTGCTGACCGAGGGCTGTGAGCGCCTGCGCACAGAGCAGTGGGATGCGCTGATTTACTGGATGCTCAGTGGCGGGCATCTGATTGTGTCCGCCGGTTCGCTAAGCCTCTCGTTGAACCAGACGCCCTTGCGTTCGCTGATGCCTGCGACAGGCAAGCGTGTGCGGGTGCGCTTATTGGAGCCGATCCGCCCTTTTGGCTTGTCGCCCCCGAAAGAGCCGGTTGTGCTGGTGCAGGCGCAGTCGCCCCCTGGCTGGCGCACCTATCGCAGCGGTGACCATTTGATTGCCTGTCAGACGCGCGTGGGGCTGGGCATGCTGACGCTGTTCTGGGGTGACTGGACAGCGACTGCCTGGCGGGGGTGGGCGAGCGCTCCGCTGCTGGCAAGCGACTGGACGGCTGTTCCTGAACCGCCCACACTGAAGCTGCGTGATGCACTGCCCCGACGCAGCCCTTGGCAACTGATTACCCTACGACAGGCAGCAACCGTCAGCACGCTGTTCGCCGTCTACTGGCTGGCACTATTGCCGCTGTGGCGCGTGATGCGTCGCCTGAGATGGTTGCGCTACGCGCCGCTTGCGATTCTCGCGCTGGTGGGTATCAGCGGGATTGCCCTCGTGCTAACCACGCCGCGCCCTAAGTTGTCCTCTGAACCTCAAGTAGAACGCCACACGATTCGCCATCCGAACCTGCTGCACACGCTCATCCTCAGCCGTTATCGCTTCACGCTGACGGGTGGTGCGCAAACGCTCAGGCTGGAACCCGATGCCTATCTGCTCACTATTCAGGATATGCCCCTGCTGGAGATGAACACTCGCATCCATTACCTGCCCCCCATGCAGGTACACTTGCAGACGCAGGGGAAGGCACAACTGGACATCACAACGGTTCAATTCAGGCGGGAGGCACCGCTATGAGCCGATGGCGTCCCCTTCGCGAGCGATGGCAGTACTGGCGTGAGGAGTTCTATCTGGACAACCCCATCGCGTGGCTCCTCAGCAAGATCTACCGGTTCGAAGCCAAAAAGCCGGCGCGTCAAGGGGAGCGATCCGTGCCCTCAGGCGAACTCGCCTCATCAGCTGCCCAAACGGAGGCGGAACGAGTGGAGCGCCCGCCCCTTTCGCAAATGCCGCCTGTGTGGGTAATTTCCAGAGGGGAGCGATGGTTCCTGATGGTTATGTGGAGCGTTGCGCTGGCGACACTTGCGCTGGCGTTGCATCAGGGCTGGAGCATTCAAGTGCAAGCGCTCTCTAACCCGATGTCGATCCTCATCATCCCGATAGCGAGCCTTGTTGCCATTCTGATCACTCTCATTCTGCTTCCGCTAGGCATCTCGATGCCGCCTCTTTCCGAACTTGTTCTGCCGCAAGGTACGCTCTATGCGGGGATGACGCGCCTACAAAGCACGCATATTGTGCACGCCGTCCTGACCCATGCGCTGCTGCGTAGCTTGCGACGCCTCACGCTTTACGGCGTGCCATGGCTGCTTCTGCTGGGGACAGCGATGCAGGGTTCGTTATGGGTAGGACTATGGTTCACAGCGATTGTGGGGTTGTATCTTCTGCTGTTGGTTTGGTTTTTGTGTGCGACCAGCTTAGCCCTTGCCTGTGGTTTGCTTCGCAGGGGGCATCTCTCTGAAACATCCATGCAGATGCTGGTTTTTATAATACCTGTCGCCACTGGGACGCCGATTATATTCGGTATGGTCTCCCTCCTGCCCCATGTCTCAAGGCTCAAAGCGCTGCCACCTGTCTGGATGTGGCACACGGAGCCGCTCTGCTGGCTCAGTCTGGTTCCGCCGCTATTTTTGTGGATTACGCCCCTTGTGAAGTTCCATCCGCTATGGGGTATTCCGCAGATTCTGCTGCTGCTTGGACTGAGCTGGCTGATGACGCGCTGGTCGATTGCTCAGCTGGGTGCGTTTCGTCGGCTGCGTGAACGAGTGGTGCGGGTGGAAGGCGAGGAGGACTGGGAATGACCGTGGATGGGATCTGGGCGGTGTGCCAGTTTGAGTATCGGCGGCATCTTCGCTGGCGTCCCTTCTGGCGGGCGCTGGTGGGCGTCGCCTTGCTAACACTGATAGGCACTGCGCTGGCGCTCTGGCTGGCGACCCTGTTTGCGCGCGGACGGATCATCAGCGAGGCGCAGCCGTTCCTGTTTCAGATGAGTGTTGCGGCGCCAGGTATCGTCGCCTTTGTTATGGCAACAGGGCTTGCCGTGCAGATTTTCAGCGATCGCACGAAGCGCGGCGTCCTACCCGATATGTTCATGACTGCGCTGCACCCGCTGGAGGTCGTGCTGGGGCGTTTGCTGACGGTGGGGATGCTAACAGCCGTTGCGATGTTTGCTGTGGTGCCTGTAAGCATCGCGATGGCACTCCTTGCGGGCGTTTCGCTCGTCGGGACACTTTCGAGCCTGTGGGTTGTCTGGATGACGGCGATACTCTGGGCGGCGTTGGTGGCAAGCGCGTCGCGACGCATCTTTCCAGAGCCAGAATCATCGGAAACCGAGTCGCCGAAAGGGAGCCAGCGACTTGCCAGAGCCGAGTTTGGTGGCATGGTCGTGATTGTGTTGTTCAGCCTGTTTTTATATCTGCTTACCACGAGTTATATCGCATCGAGATTGGGATTTTCCATTCACTTTCCTCTGCTGGGCTTATTCCCGTTCATTGCGCCGTTAGAGGTGTTGCTGCCCTACCGATTGGGTAGTTGGCAGCTGCCTGCGGGACTGGTGCTGGGGCTGAGTGCGCTGGCAGGTATGGCGCTTGCCGTGATGGCGACGGCGCAACGGCTGGGCTGGTGGTCCGAGAGCGGTTATCGGCTTCAGCGCTGGACGGGCACAGGGAGCTTTCTGCTGTTTGTGGGATTGAACGCTGCGATTTTGGCGACGGAGGCGGTTCAGTCGCCCGTTGCGGCGCAAACGGTCGTGTTCTGGGCGACTTTGCTTCTTGGTGGTCTGGGCGTCGGGTTGGGGATATGGCTGATGGGCTATTATGGCGTTGCGTTGCGTCCATCCCCGTTGAAGCGTGCGCTGCCTGTGCCACTGGGCGGTGTGGTATGGGAGTGGGCGATGCTCTGGGGCGTTGCGCTCGCTATCTGGTTGGGCGTAGGTCTCGTGAGCAGCTACTGGGTCGCGCCGCTCCGATGGCTGCTCACCACTGCCTACCTCTGGTGCCTGCTGGTGCTGCTGCAATCACTCAGGGCGCGTTTCCTACTGGGCTATCTGCGACGGCGTGTCGACAAGCAGCTCTACACTACCCATCAAGCCCGCCTCCAGCTTGCCAGCGGCGGATACCAGTCACTGGAGATGCTCTTGCTGCTGATCGCGGTTTTCACAATGGTTATGACCCTGCTGCGGAACCTGATACAGCAGATCGCCTTGTTTGTGCTTCCGTTATTGCCGCTGGGCGCGATCGATTCGCCTCATCACCCACTCTGGCGATATGCCGTGTATGGGCTATACGCGCTGGGTGTGGCGGGACTTCTCTGGCTGTTTGCATGGATGAAAACCTCAAGAAGCCAAGTCCAGGTGCCGAGCAGTGAGTAGGAGGAGTGCCTCTGTGCCCAGAGTGGTGGAGGCTCTCTCCTATTGCGGTATCCTATTGCCTTGATGGATCGGCTTACGGCGCGGGTGTTGGTTTTCTTGACGGTACGGGTAGCGGTCAACAGTTTTCGTCGCGCGTTTGAGAACCCCCTGCGTGCGGTGCTGACCGTGCTGGTTGTCGGTTTTCTGCTCTGTTCGTGGGGCGGTGCATTAGTCGGTGCTTTGCTGGAACCTGTGCGTCCGCCTCGCGCACCTCAGTTGATGCTGGATCCTGAGACGGTGCTAATGCGCAGCATGGCGATTGTGCTGGGGCTACACCTGATTTATATTGTGCTGGGGATAATGCCTGCTTTCTTGCGCGGGCAGTTCAGCTACTTTGTGGAGGGGGATGTGAACTTTCTGTTTCCGACGCCGGTGCGTGCGCTGAGCCTTTTTCGTGGCTTGCTGCTGGTGCGCGGCGCAATTGGCACGCTGTTTCTGATGCTATTTCTATTCTTTTATCTCTTGCTGTCGGGTGGGCGATCGATACGCCAGTTGGCGATGGTGGCGGAGCCGCAGGCGAGTGGTTGGGCGTTGCTGGTCTATCCGCCGCTATTCATGCTGATGTCGTTGGCGTTGCTCTGGCTGGGCGTGGCGGTGCGTCTGATGGAGGAGCGTCGTCCGCGCATCCTCTGGTGGTTTTGGGCAGGGGTGTTGAGCTGGGCGTTTGTGGGGGTTGGATTGGTCGCTGGGCGCGTGTGGTTCCTCATGTGGCAGGACGAGATGGCGTTTGCCGCGGCGCTGCAGGCGAGTATGGACTGGTGGTTTGCCTATGTATGGCTATTGCCAGCGCGGGCGCTAAGCGATGCGGCGCTAATCATTTATCAGGGCTGGACGCCTGCGATGGGGCTGGGGCTGCTTTTCTGGCTGGGGGTGTTGTTGTGGGCAGATGGGCAGATTGCACGCGATGCAGGACGGCTTTA
This sequence comes from Armatimonadota bacterium, assembly GCA_039630445.1. GTDB lineage: Bacteria > Armatimonadota > Fimbriimonadia > Fimbriimonadales > GBS-DC > HRBIN15. The sequence goes on along the minus strand of JBCNVA010000003.1, from coordinate 12,644 downwards.
TGAGCTGGCGTCGCAGATGGCGCAGCGTGGAGCGCGCTTCCGTGCCGCGCGTGGCGACCCGATGCAGATGATGTATCAGAGTGCGCTGGAACGGATGAGCGGTCGGAACCGCCCTGTGCGCACCCTGCGCTGGCTGGAGCGCTGGACCCCGCGCGGGGTGTGGGCACTGCTCTGGCGCGACCTGCTGCTCTCCTGGCGGCTGCAGGGCTGGGGACTGGTGTTCATGCTATTGCTGCTGGTTGCCATTCCTGCGATACCACTGGGCATCGTGCGGTACATCCCCATCAAGGAACAAGTCGTTATTGCCAAGTCGATCTATGTGATGATTCAATATCTGATCGTGGTGATGGCGGCGCTGGGCAGCTATTATGGGATTGTAGACCTGCTCCGTCGAGTCGATTTCCAGAAGCCGTTTCCGTTCAGCTCGCGTGAGGTGGTGTTAGTGGAGTCGCTGCCGACCGCTATCCTCTTTCTGATTGTGCAGGCGTTGGTGGCGCTGGTGGCGACCTTCTTTTTCCCGCAGGCGTGGGGCTTCTGGCTGGGTATAGGGCTGGTAGTGGCGTCCTTTGCGCCTGTGCTGCAGATGGCGATATGGATGATGGCGCTGCTTAACCCCGACCCGAACGACTACACGCAGCGACTGGTGCTGGGACTGCTGATGTTCCCCGTGATTGTTTTAGTGGGTCTGCCAGGCGGGCTTCTCTTGGTGATAGGGCTGGTATTGAAACTTTCGCCCCTGCTGATTGCGCTGCTGGTGATGGCAGCGAATCTGTCAGTAGGGGCAATTTTGGTAGCGATTAACGCGCGTCTGTATGAGCAGTTCAGCCCCGTCGATTGAGCGGCTCACCCTCTTACGAAGCGGAACTCACGCTCGCCTTTAGGTGGGCGGGTCATGAGGCTTTGCAGGGCGTCGCGCACGCTGCATGCACCGCGCAACAGGCTGGCAATCGCGCTGAGCAGGGGCGTTTCCACCCCATGCTGGCGGGCTAACTGCTCTGCGACGAGGGCAGTGGGATAGCCTTCCGCCACCTGTCCGAGTTGCTGCAGGGCTTCGTCGGGCGGTACACCCTGTGCAATCGCGTAGCCCAGCCGATAGTTGCGGCTCAGTTTGCTGGCAGCCGTAGCGAACAGGTCGCCCACGCCTGTTAGTCCCATAAAAGTTTCGGGGCACGCGCCCATTGCTACGCCTAAGCGCATCATCTCCGCCAATCCGCGCGTGAGCAGCGCGCCTTTCGTGTTGTCCCCGAAGCCGAGTCCATCGCTCACACCCGCGCCTATCGCATACACATTCTTGAGCGCGCCGCCCAGCTCCACCCCGATCACATCCTCATTCGTGTAGACGCGCAGGGTAGGGGTCATAAACAGCTGCTGCACCTGCTCTGCTGCTATAGGATTAGCTGAGGCTGCGACGGTTGCAGTTGGGATGCCCCGCACGAGTTCGACAGCCAGGTTCGGTCCTGAAAGCACCACGAGCTGCTCCAGCGATATGCCCGCTGCTTCCTGCGCCACTTCGCTAAGCCGCTTGCCCGTGTCGGGTTCCAGCCCTTTGGCGGCGATGATCCAGAGCCGTTCGTGGTGGGGCAGGCGTGAGGCAACTTCCCGAATCGCCCCCGAGGGCACTGCCAGCACCAGTAGCGGGCAGTCCTGCAGGGTTTCGATGGTTGCTGTTGGTTGCACGCTGTCAGGCAGTACTGTGTCGGGTAGGTATCGGCGGTTTATTCGCTCGCGTGCCATCTGCTCGATCTGTGCTGGATTACGCCCCCAGAGGCGCACGGGGATGCCCTGCTGCCCCAGCACCCACGCGAGCGCGGTGCCCCATGAGCCAGCGCCAACCACCCCGATAGGCTCACTCCTTCTCATCCGCTGGCTCCTCCCACCACTCAGCGGCAAGCGTTTGGAGCAGGGTGACCGCCTCCTGCAACTTCGCAGCAGGAACCCAGATAAAGATTTTATCGAGCAGCGGGTATCGGGGCGTCGTTGGCACGATGTGGGCAGATAGGTGCTGTTCACGCAGGTAGTCGCGCAGTAGCGTTGCCTCCATCTCGTTGAAGGCGACGGCGACCGCCACGAATTCACCCGATTGCAGTCGCTCCCGCTCGCCCAGAATGTACCAGTGCATCGCCCAAAAGATACCCCAAACTGTTGACGCAACCCTTGCTTTATGGAATAACCCGCTGAGGAGGCGAACGATGCGGCGATGGCGGGAATGGCTTTGCCCAGAGAGCTGGGCGATTATTCTGGTCTGCCTGGCGGATTTGCTGACCACGATGGTGTTGCTGACGCGCGGGCTGGCGGAGGAAGGCAACCCAATTATGCGCTACTACCTGCGGTATGGGCTTATTCCTTTCGCCCTTGCCAAGCTGGTGCTGGTGATTGCGCCTGTGGTCATTATTGAGTGGGGTCGGCAGCATCGTCCCCGAACCGTAAGGACGCTGGCGCGTGTGGGCGTATTAGGCTACCTGATACTGTATGCGGGGATGTTTTTCACTATCAATGTACCCAGCATCATGATGGCTGCCCGCTTCGATAAAGAGGCAACTGAGTTGCCTGCCGTTTCGCCAGAGGAACTGATGCGCGAGCAGGTACGTCTGGGCAAACCATCCTCCGTTATGCCTCTGGGTGGAGGCATTGAGGCAACCCAAAGCGCGCGCTGATGCTTAGACCAATGTCAGGGTATCATCGAACCTGCATGGATAGCCCCCTGAGAACTTTTTGCCAGTTTTTGGAAGCCCCGTGCTATAAAGGTATGTGGATGGTCATTCCCAGCGATGCGGTTCCACTACTGAGTGGCACGGGCAGGCGTGGCTACCGCAGGAGCAGGCTACGGTAGCAGGAGAAAGAAACCCCGAAGCCTTTGAATCTCCTACCAAGTGCCCCCTGCGAGAAGCCTTCCAAACAATCGGGTTTGCCTGTTTGCCTGCAAAAACAGGCACAGAAGGTGCGAAACCCTGAGGATTTTTGAGGAGGGCTTGTGGGCGAGTGCGAAGGGCATACAGGATGTGGTGGGTATCGTGCATGCAGCAACGGCAGGTAGGGGGTGGTGCCCGGGGTGGGACTCGAACCCACACGGGTTGCCCCAGAGGATTTTAAGTCCCCCGCGTCTGCCGTTCCGCCACCCGGGCGCAAAAATAGGGTCGCTCATTTCATTATACCTTGCCCAGTCGAAGAGGCTGCTCAATCCTTGGCGGAAAAGATCTGCTAAAACCGAGCAGGGCGACATTGGGCGGGAACAGAACTTCACCACTCGAGGAACATCGGTCTGCACCCACATTAAGCAGGAATCTGCGATTGAGAAGCGAATATTCCAAAGAGCAGCCTGAGCGAAGCAGGAATCGCGAAGCCGCAGGTGTATAATAGAAGCAGCTGCCTTGAGGCGCAACCCCATGAGCGGGCACATGGATGTGCAGCTGGAGGCACCTGTCCACAGGATAGGCGAGGCGAGAGACCATGGTGGAACGCCGCTGGAGTGCAGCGCAGATTGAAGCTGCCCTGCGCGAGCTGAAAGGTGTGTGCGGGGCGCGCGTGGTGGCGGACGAAAAAGGTGTCATTCAGGAAATCCATCTGCTGGTAGAGGGTGATCGGAACCCGAAGCAGGTGGTGCGCGATGTCGAATCGGCGCTGATGGCGCATTTTGGTATCAGCGTCGACCATCGAAAGATCAGCGTGGCGCAAAAGAGCGGGGTACGCTGGCAAGCGTCGCGCCTGCGCTGGCTCGATGTGCAAATCGCTCAGGAGGGCACACGGGCTGTCGTCTCGGTCTTTGTGGAGCGGGGCGGCCAGGTCTATCGGGGTGTGGTGTCGGGCATTCGTGCCAGCACGCAACTCCCCCGATTGGTGGCTACAGCAACCCTGCGCGCCGTCGAGCTGGCGCACGGCTTGGGTGAACGCTTTGGGCTGGAAGATGTGTCCACCAGCACGGTGCTGGCAGGGCATCCAGTGGTGGTGGTGCTGGTCAGCGCAGTCCGCGAGAATGGGGAGGATCTGCTGGTGGGTAGCGCCCTGGTGCGCCAAGATGTGTATCGGGCAGTTGGTCTGGCGACCTTGGACGCAATCAATCGGCGTGTGGTCGCCTTTCCGAGCGATTTTGAGCCAGCGTCGGATGCGGTGGTCGTCATCGGCGCGTCCGAGCTGGCTCAGGAAGCGACGAGTTAGAAGTATAACGGGGCACACAGCATGCAGGTGTGCCCCATCAGGCAGGCGCGAGCGCAGAAGCGAAGCGAAACCGAGCGGCTGACCACCCTATACAAGGAGGGACAGCAGATGAAGCGGTGGCTCGTACTGATGGCTGCGCTCGTGACCATGCTGGCGGTCGCCAGCGCGAAGAGGGTCTATTACCCGCATCGCTGGGACGACCCCCTGAAGCGCGAGGCGCAGCAAGTGCAGGTGAACCTGCCGAACCTCTAACCCGCTGCGCAGAGAGGCAACAGTTGCGCTCCGCCTGCCTGAAAATGGCAAGCGACTCGCAGCAACGAGGTTCCGTTGGCAGCAGGCTTAGAGGACAGACCGATGTCGCCTGAGCGAAGAGAACAGCTGCGAAGGCGGTACTGGCTCTGGCACGGACTGCTTTCGGCGGCGGCGTTGATGATTTTAATCGGGGTCGGCAACCCTCTCCAGCAGGGTGGACATGCGCCCTTGCTGTTGGGGCTGGGTGGAGTGGCGCTGCTGGCAGAACTCCTGCTGGTTCGCTACCCGCTGCGCCACGGTTATACCGATCGCGGCATCTGGATGAGCGTCAGCACCCCCATCGTAGCAGCTGTAATCCTGCTATATGGCTGGCCAATCGGCGTCTGGCTCGATGCGGGGGTGACCTTTGGGGCGGGACTGCTCACCACCCGCCTGAAGCAGTCGTGCCTGCACTGGGTCTGGCTCAACACCGCCCAGAGCATCGTATGCGCAGCAGGCGCCGGTGCATGGCTCCCAGTGGTTCTCCCCCAGCTGCCATTTACCCCTGGTCTAAACCTGGCGCTTGCCTTGCTGGGCATCCTGATCGCCTACAGCCTGATCAATATCCTGCTGGTGTCCATCACGGTGACACTGGCAGAGGGTGTGCGCCTCCGCTGGGTGCTGCGCGAATCGCTGTTCGATCTGCCCCGCGAGACGCTGCCGATGTTCCTGCTCAGCCTGTTGTTGATGGTGATGCTGCGCCTTTATGGGTTTATCGGCTCACTGGCTGTGCTGGCACCCTATCTGGCGTTGCGCCAGGCGTTCATTTTATACACACGCCAGCATGAGTTGTATCATCAAACCATTCGCAGCCTTGGCTTTTTGATTCAGCGGGCGCATCCCTACACAGGAGGACACCTACAACGAGTCGCGCAGTGGGGACGCAAAGTGGCGGAGCGGTTGGGACTGCCCCCTGAACGCTGTGAGCTGGTCTATGAGGCGGCGCTGCTGCACGATTTAGGCAAAACGGTACTGGACGAGCGTATCTTGAACAAGACGGGCAAGCTTACGCCCCGTGAGTGGGCTCAGATACAACGCCATCCGCAGCTGGGCGCGGAGATCCTAAGCAATGTGCCCTTCTTGAATGAAATCGTGCCATGGATTGCCTATCACCATGAGCGTCTGGATGGCAAAGGCTACCCCTACGGTCTCGAAGGCGACCAGATCCCGCTCGAAGCACGCATTATCGCTGTGGTGGATGCTTTTGACGCAATGATTGGAGGGGAGGCGCCCAGCCAGCAGCGGCAATATCGACGCGCGCTGAGCATCGAGGAGGCGCTGGAGGAGCTTCGGCGTGGGGCTGGCACGCAGTTCGACCCGCAAGTGGTGATGGTTTTCGAGCAGGTCGTGCAGGAGTGGCTGCCTTTATCCCGAATAGCGGGTGGCAAGTAGCGAACGGCGCATAGCCCATGGAACTTACTCGCTACTCTCTTGAAACCTATGGACACTTTCTGGATCGGTTTAGGCGTTGTGCTGGGTTCGGTGGGCGTGCTGGGCTATTACGCCTTTGTCTTTTTGCCCGCGCAGCTCCATCGCTGGCGTTGCCAGAGCCTGCGGGCGTTCGCCAAAGCGATCGAGCTGCGCACGCAGGGGCGATATGGTGACACGGAGCTGCTGGCGCAGCTGGCGTTGGCGGTTAGCACACGGCTTGGTATTGAAGGGTATGAGCGCAAGCGGCTGGAGCTGGCAATCTATCTGCGCGATATTGGCATGGTGGGCATTCCTTACGCCTTGCTGAACAAGACAACGCCACTTTCCCCGATGGAGCAGCTCACCTTGGCGCGTCATGCCGAGATTGGCGCGGCGATTGTGGAGCAGATCCCTGGTCTGAGCGCTGTGGCAGAGTTGGTGCGTCTGCACCATGTGGTGTATGCCCAGCATCCCGATGCGCCGCTGAGTGCCCATCTGCTTGCTGCGCTGAGTGACTTCGTGGAGATAGCTCATCATCAGGACTATGACGCAGCACTTGCGACATTGCGCGCAGGTGCTGGCGACCGCTACCACCCTCAGGTGGTGCAAGCCATCGAGGCGGAGTTGGCGGCGCGTCCGCTGACGAGCTGGGCACCCCTACGGCGCTCGGCTGCCCTGTGGCTGGGGCTGATGGTGTATCCGCTGAAAGATTTGACGCGCTTGCTCGTAGAACTCGCGCGGCACTAACTTGGGGGCGCGCACCGCTTCTTCCAGCGGCACGGCGATAATCTCCGTGCCTCGCAGTGCTGCCATCAGCCCGAAGCGTTTTTCATGCACCAGCTCCGCCGCCTTCAGCGCGAGCCGAGTCGCCAGCACCCGGTCAAACACGGTGGGTGGTCCACCCCGCTGAATGTGCCCGATCACGGCGTAGCGCGTTTCGAAGCCTGTCATCTCCTCGATCTTGTGCGCGATGCGTGCACCGACTGCCCGCTCGCGCAACACTGGATGCCCAAAGTCGTCCGTCGCGATGGGCTGACCGTCCGGCTCGAAAGGCAGTTCCACCCCTTCCGAGACGACCACTAGTGCATAGCGTTTGCCGCTGGCATAGAGCTGGCGCAGGTAGTCGCACATCTCCTCTAAGTTAAGGGGCACTTCGGGGATTAAAATCCAGTCGGCGCCGCCGCCGATGCCAGCATAAAGCGCGACCCAGCCCGCATGCCGCCCCATCACTTCCAGCACAATCACACGCGCGTGCGATTTCGCTGTGTCGCGCAGGCGATCTATCGCCTCCACCGCGACCGAGACCGCGCTGTCGAAGCCGAAGGTAAAATCAGTGCCACTGAGGTCGTTGTCCATCGTCTTGGGCACGCCTACAATTGGCAGCCCATGCTCTTTATGCAGGCGAGTGGCGACACCCAGGGTATCCTCCCCACCGATAGCGATCAGCGCGTCCAGCTGCAGCGTGCGATAGTTCTCCAGCAGTCGCTGCAGGTCGCCCTCTTGCTTGAACGGATTCGTGCGGGAGGTGCCCAGGATGGTCCCGCCCTCCCGAATGATTTCGTCCACGCGCTCAACACTGAGTGGGACGGTCATGCCTTCCACCAGCCCGCGCCAGCCGTGCTGGATGCCGATGGGAGTATGACCGTCGCGTATCAGGCGCAGCGTTGCGCCCCGTATCGCGGGATTAAGACCGGGGCAATCGCCCCCACCTGTCAAAATGCCGACACGCATAGACATCGCCTCCCGTTAAATCTCCCGTGCGATCGGGGCTATCCTCTTTATTTTACCGCAAGCAGGCATTCAGAGTGCCCAATGGGGTGCTCATGTTTTCGGCAGATGTTGGCTACACCTGTCCGGTTTTGGCGCAAGATTGAGTCTATAAGGAGTGGAGAGTAACCTTCCTTCCTGATGTAGCAAATCCCCCCACCGGCATCGCCGGTGGGGGGATTTTTTTTGTAGGGATCTGTTTGCGGCTTAGAAGCGGAACTGGAGCGTGGCGGTAATGCCGTTGAAGTCGCCGCCTCTGACGCTCAGCGCGTTGAAGCCAACGAAAAGGGCAATCGGCGTTGCGCCTGCGCTGAAGTTATAGCCGAAGCCAATAGACCACGCAAAGCCCGTCTCGCTGTCCCCGTTGCTGGAGAAGCCTACCCCAGCGGTCGCCCGGTAGAAAAATTGCTCATTCAGATAACCCGTGAAGCTCAGCCCAACGGGGATGACGCGATTGTCCTCTGCGCCATAGAAGCCAACCAGCGCGCCCAGTTCATAGTAGTAGCCCGTTTCGGTTGGCTCACTGGTCTGAAAGGTGTAGGCAAGGTCAATGTAGAACCAGAGGTCCTGGGTTGCTCGACGCGTATCGGCATCGGTCGGGTAAAGCACGCCCGCTGACACCGTGAAGCCCTGCATCTCCGTCTCTTGCGCACGGGCTGGCGTTGCCAGCATTAGCGTTCCCGCCAACGCAACAGCAGCAAGCCACAGCATTCCCTTGTGCATCATCATAGAGACCCTCCTTGTGCAGATATACGCATCGTATTATACCCACAAACTTTACGGATGTCAAGGGGTCAGGAGAGTGTTCGAAAAGAAATTGGCGGGTTCTGAGTATGGGCACGCCCCTGTGCATGCCCATACTTAGAAAAGGACGGTTTCTAACCGCGATTTGAAGTATAGAGGGCATACTGCAGGCGCGGGCGCCGGGCAGTTGCCGATACTCTTACTCCAGCCAGATACTGCCTACATGCTCAGGGAGTGCATCAAGTGCAACAACAACGCCGTCTGCCACGCGCTGGAAGGGGATGTCACGCTGGGTTGCAGGATCTTTGAAAATGGCGCGGCGAGGTTCGAGCCAACGCGGGAGCTTGACCCGCACCTGAATATCGCGCTGCTCGCGGAATCGATACCCCTGCGGACGCATCTCATATGCCAGATTGGTCAGCCAGACTGCTGCCTCGCGCTCGCCAATCAGCACCGAGGCGTCCAGTCGCTTCGGCTCACTGGCTTGCTCCACGCTCGCCTTGCCCGCCCACTCCATCCGCAACAGCCGCTCGCGCACCGCTTTCAAAAAGTGATTCAAGCGCGTCTGCTCCTCATACGCCTCGCGTCCGTGCGCCACCAGCTGCTCCACGATGGGGGCGCGCTCCGCTTCGGGCATCTGGCGCAGGGCAGGGATCCCACGCGCCTCCATATAGTGGCGTCGGAACTGCTCCTCCGAGAAGCTGGTGAACCACAGCACCCCCTTCGCTCCACGACTGAGCTGCAGCCAGAGCTGGACCCGGATCTCCTCAGGCGTGGGGCACGCCCTACCGAGCTGCCCCTCCACCCAGACCCGCTCATCCCACGGGTGCGCTCCCTGCGCCCAGACCCAGAAGGGCAGCGGCTCGCAGTTCGCTCGCAAATCCTCCGTGTAGGTCGCTGCCAACTCCAGCAGATTGCCCCATGGCGCAGGCGATAAATCGGGCATCGGTGCACCAACCCGATAAGAATCGTAGCAGGCGATATCGGGGATGGTAGCAAACTCGCCGAACCGCCGCGAACGCGCCAGATTCAGATAGACAGGCGGACGAACCTGCCGATCGCGAAACACCTGTGCAACCCGCTCGCACAGCGTCGGCAGATGCCAGTTGTCCACTTCATGCGGTTCCGTCCAGTCGGGTTCATCTTTGATCATATAGGCGATGATGTGGGGGTTCTGGGCGTGGCGTTCGATGAAGCGGGTAGCGGGGCGTGGAAAGCCAGCAAACACGAGGGCTTTGACCCCACGCTGAGGGCAGGTCTGCTCAAAGGCGCGCCGCTCCACCTCATCGGGTGTGTCTGACGCGCCGAACACAAAGGTATCGAAGCCACGCTCTACCAGCTCCTGCATCCATCTCTCATCCTGCCATACCTCGGTGCGCCAGACACCGATCGGAAAGAATCGAGCCAGCGGGCGCACCACGCCTGCGGTCATCGTGGTTGCTCCTTGCGTGCGCCCGTTCACCTGTAGCATTAGAATCTGGTACGGCTCTGGCTCAAAAGGCAGTCGGGCGTGCAGAAAGGCAAGCTCGCCAGGGGCAAGATTGAGGCTATGCGTGCGGAAGCGAAGCGGCTTGCCCTCCACGCGCAGCCGTTCGAGCCGCCAGGTGCGCTGTGGGTCATCATTGCGCACGACCACCGTCAGCTCGCGCCCTTCCAGCCACGCGCTCGCCAGCGTCAGGGGCGATGGCTCCGTCGGCAGTGTCCACTCATGCCGCTCGCCATCCGACAGCATCAGGCGGAACTTGATGGGCGATTGGCGCAGCAGCGAGGCTTGCATGTTCAAAATCAGCAGCGCGCTACCGCGTGGAGGGATCGGTTCAGGGGTCAGACGGAACCAGTTCAGTCCGTTGCCGTTCGTGCGGCTTTCGGCAGGGATCTTATTCAGAAAGAGCGCGCTTACATTCCGTGCACGGCGCTTCGGATTGTGCAAAAAGACCCAGAAAGTGCCGCCCAGTTCGCTGAGTGGTGGCGACGGCTCCCGAATCGCCCGACTTGACCGATGCGCCCGATAGTAGACCTCTATCTGCATCCCTGCTGCTCCTTCTTTTGATGCTATGGTGAGATACCTCGCTCCGCTCGGAATGACAGGCAGTGGCTTGGGCTTTCAGCCCGCCGGAACGCCTATTGCTTGCCATTCCAAGCCAAAGACAAACCCATTATGAAACGCCCGCCACCCGTCATTCCGAGCCGAAGGCGAGGAATCCCGAGAAAGGATTGTACCTCAACAGAGCTGTCCTGTTCCTCCACGCTCGCCGCAAGCGGTAACCAAAGTAGGTATACTTACCTCTGGTGAGTCGCAGAGCGGGTGCAAATGTTTCGGTGGAGGATTATCTGAAGGCGATTCTGCGTCTGTCGGAGAATGGCGAGCCTGTCAGCACGACCGCACTGGCGCAACGCCTTGACTGCACGCCCGCTGCTGTCACGCAGATGTGCAAGTCGCTGGCGCAGCAGGGGCTGGTGGAGCATCAACCCTATCGGGGTGTGCGTCTTACGGAGCGGGGACGCGCCTACGCCGAGGAGATTGTGCGCCACCACCGCCTGCTGGAACGCTATCTGTGCGAGCATCTGGGCTTCAGCCCCGAAGCTGCCCACGACGAGGCGGAACGGCTGGAACACCACATCTCGGAGGAGTTCGAGGAGCGCATCGCCCGCCTGATGAACGAGCCTGAAACCTGCCCCCACGGACAACCTATCCCACCAAAGCGTCCCGTCGGGTAAAATCCCTGCCATGCAAAGGCGGGCTGCCGTGCAGATGAGTGCAGAGCAGTGGGTGCAGTGCGCCAAGTGCAAAAAGATCCTCTTCAGGAGTGATTTTGAACGCGCCTTGAAGGTCTGCAGCTACTGTGGGCATCATCATCGGCTTCGGGCGCGCGAGCGGATCGCTCTCACCACCGACCCAGAGACCTTCGTGGAGATGGATGCTGAACTGGTGGCGGATGATCCGCTGGCTTTTCCCGACTATCCCGATAAGCTGGCAAAAGGGCGACAGGCAACAGGCGAGCAGGAAGCGATCATCACAGGCAAGGCGCAGATTGGGGGCATCCCCGTGGTGCTGGGCGTAATGGATTTCGCCTTTATGGGTGGCAGCATGGGCTCGGTGGTGGGCGAGAAGGTGGTCCGCTGCTTCGAACGCGCAGTTGAGGAGCGGCTGCCCGTGGTGATGTTCTGCGCGTCGGGCGGAGCGCGGATGCAAGAGGGGCTGATCTCTTTGATGCAGATGGCAAAGACCACCGCTGCCGTCGCGCGCCACCATCAGGCACAGCTTCCCTATCTTGCCGTGTTCACCGACCCGACGATGGCGGGCGTGTTAGCCAGCTTCGCTTCGCTGGCAGATGTGATCCTTGCGGAGCCAGGAGCGTTGGTGGGCTTCGCTGGGCAGCGTGTCGCCGCGCAAGCCAGCGTGGGCAAAACGCCCGCCAACTTCCAGACCGCCGAATTCCAGTATGAACACGGCATGATAGACCTTATCGTGCCGCGCCGCCAGATCCGCCCCACGCTCATCTATCTGCTGGAGATGTTCCAATCATGATGGCGAAATGGCGAAGTGGCGAATGGCGAAATGGTGGATGGAGGGCAAGGCTCCTGCCGAGCCGAGCAAGCCGTCGGCGGGGACGCCGACGCTACGCGGGATAGTTCGTTGGCGGGGACGCCGACGCTATGCTGGGAGGGTGTGCGATGACCATCTTCGATTTTGAGAAGCCAATTACCGAGCTGGAGAATGCGATTGAGGAGCTGCGCCAGCTGGCGGCGGAGAAGGGCATCGATCGCTCGCGGGAGATTGCCGAGCTGGAGCGCCAGCGTGAACGGCTATTGCGCCAGATTTTCGCGCACCTGAAGCCGTGGGACAAGGTGCTGCTGGCGCGTCACCCCAAGCGCCCCTACGCAATGGACTATATCCGCCTGATGTGCGAACAGTTTCTGGAGCTGCACGGCGATCGGCTCGGCTTCGACGATCCAGCGATGGTGGCGGGGCTGGCTCGGATGGGCAACTATCGCCTAGTGATTGTGGGACAGCAGAAGGGACGCGACCTGAAAGAGCGCCAGAAGCGCAACTTCGGCATGGCGAAACCGGAAGGCTATCGCAAGGCGATGCGCATGTTCCGCCTGGCAGAAAAGTTCCGCCTGCCCGTGCTGACGCGGGTCGACACGCCTGCCGCCGACCCGGGCGTCGAGTCGGAATCGCGTGGCATCAGCGAGGCGATCGCCCGCTCTATGATGACCCTGTTTGAACTCACCGTACCAACTGTCGCGGTGATTCTGGGTGAGGGGGGCAGCGGCGG
>JBCNVA010000029.1:0-5658 GCA_039630445.1 Armatimonadota bacterium | reverse complement strand
GACGCCCGAAATTATTCTCACCGTTCAGATTGTGAACTGGAACGCGCGGGAGGATCTGCGTCAGGCGCTGCGCTCCCTTTTTGAACATGCGCCGACCTTCCCCTTCGAGGTGCTGGTGCTGGACAACGCCTCGCAGGATGGCAGCGTGCAGATGATAGAAAAAGAGTTCCCGCAGGTACGCCTGCTGGTCAGCGAACGCAATCTGGGCTTTGCAAAGGGGCATAACCTGCTGGCACGCCATGCACGCGGACGCTACCTGCTGCTGCTCAATCCTGACACGGTGGTGATGCGCAACGCGCTGACCAAACTAATACGCTTTGCAGAGGAGCATCCCGAAGCGGGCATTATCGGTCCTAAGCTGCTGAACCCCGATGGCAGCTTGCAATATTCGTGCCGACGCTTTCCGAACCCCATCGCGGCGATTTTCCGCAACACGCCGCTGGGACGCCTGTTCCCAAACAACCGCTACACGCGCGACTACCTGATGCTGGACTGGGATCACAACTCCATACGCGAGGTGGACTGGGTGTCGGGTGCAGCGATGCTGGTGCGCCGCGAAGTGTACAATCAGCTGGGCGGCTTCGATGAGCAGTTCTTTATCTATGTGGAGGATGTGGATCTGTGCTATCGTGCGTGGCAGGCAGGCTGGAAGGTGCTCTATTACCCCGATGCGATCATCATTCATGCGATCGGGCGCAGCACCGATTTGGTGGCAAATAAGATGATTATCACCTTCCACCAGAGCATGTACAAGTTTTACAAAAAGCATTACGCTCGCAAGACGCCTTTTTACCTACGTCCCCTGATCCCTGTGGGCTTAGCCCTGCGTGCCTCGCTGTTCCTCCTCAAGAACTACAAGGACGCCTTCGTGCGCTGGGTCGGGCGTCTTTTTTGCCGTCCTTCGCGCGTGCGGTAAAATTCTCGCTATGCGAATCGGGGTGCTGTCGGATAGTCACGATCATCTGACCTATTTGCGGCGGGCGGTGGATGCACTGAACGAGGCTCAGGTGGAGCTGGTGCTGCACGCGGGCGACTATGTGGCGCCGTTTGTGGTGAATGAGCTATCGCGGTTGCAGGCGCGTCTGCACGGCATTTTCGGCAACAACGATGGCGAGCGGCTCGGGCTGGCGAAGCGCCTCGCAGAAATCGGGCATGTGCAGGTGCAGCCCCTCTTTCTGGAGCTGGAAGGCTGTCGGCTGGCGGTGGTGCATGAGCCAGAGCCAGTGGAGGCGTTCGCCCGGAGCGGGCTTTATGAGGTCGTCATCTATGGGCACACCCACAAAGTGGACATTCGCGAGGTCGGTAGCTGCCTGGTGCTGAACCCCGGCGAGGTGTGCGGCTGGCTAACAGGCAGACCGACCTGCGCGATTCTGGAGCTGCCCGCGCGCACTATTCAGCTGGTCGACTTAGGTTAAACGGCTTATCGCACCCGCACCTGCTCCAGCACAGTCCAGCCGTTGACCACCGTGAGCGCGTTGGCAAAACGCACGCGCGGAACATTCCGCCACGGATCGATGATCCCGATTGCCAGGCGATACTGTCCACGCGGAAGGGTAATCACAGGCGACACGGTGCTGAACCCGAATTCGCCTGGCAACCACTGGCGGATGTCCACCTTCACATCCCACTGCAACACGGGCTGGTTTGCCCCGTTGAGCAGCGCCATGCGCACTTTCCAAGGGTAATAAAACGGAGCGACGCCTTGGTTGACCCCCGACAGATAGATTTCGAGCCTTCGCCCGCGTTGGACTTCTGGCGTCCACATTAGCCGATCCAGCCGATACTCGTAGCCCATCCGCCGTACCATCCAGCGACTGTTATTGAGGTAGGTGCTGTTGCTGTTGTGGTTCTCCAGCGCGGGGCAGTAGGGACCCAGGTAGGAGAAGTGCCCGCGTTCCAGCATCGTGCGGGTTAGCTCCCAGTCGGTGGTGAGCAGGCGCAATGCCTGGTTGGGCACCATCTCCCCGCCGATGCAGGCGACGCGCCAGTTCTGGTCGCGCCCCGCGCGGCGCAGCGTGGGCAGAAAGTGCCACGGCTCGCCCCCATCGGTATCCTCGGGGAACATGTCGTCGTGATAGCCCAGCCACGGATGCTCGCCTAAATAGCCATTCGCGGTGCGTGCCTGCAGGATTTTATCGGGGAACGCTGCGCGCATCTCGTCCACAACGATGCGCTGGGTCGCTTCGCTGGCGAACAGCTCGGTGCGAGGCCAAGTATGCCATTCGCCCCAGAAGCCCAGTAAGCCCAGCTGCACAAACGCCACTCGCGGATGACGATTGAAATAGTGCCCCATCGCCCGAATCAGGCGCACCAAGGCTTGCACGAGGCGCGGGTCATCATAATCGGGCGAAAGCCCGCCCCCATGCTCCGTGTAGGGACGCATCTCCACACCCATATCGATGAGCCACTGCGGCACGCCCGTAGGCAAGCTCGGATAATCCAAATAGACGCGGAACACTACATGGTTATTGCGCGTGAGAGAGGTATCCCAGCGCTGCTCGAACTGATGGAAGCGATAGTCCTGCGGGTTCGGCTCCAACTCTCGCCACGACACATACCAGAAGTTCATGCTCACCGGCTGATAGTATTCGGACAGCCATGGAAACCAGTAGGCTGCCCAACCCTTGAGGGGGTTGTCTAAAGGTCCCTCAGCGCTTGGTAATCGCCGTATGGATCGTCTTATCTGCACCTTTGCCACCTCCTTACTGTCCCCAGAAACTATAGCTGGGGATATCGAACATGACACCGATCAGGCTCCAACCCATGCCAATTGCGGCTTCGCCCACAATCAGCCCCAGAAAGAAGGGCAGCAGGCGCTGATACATCGGCAAGCCGCCGTAGCGCACGATCAGCAGCTTGATCAGCCATGCTAACGCAATCGGGAGCCAGACAAGGTTCATCGCCCAGCTGCCCGAAATCGCAAAGCCAATCGGGTGCAGCGGAAAACCGATCAACTTGCTGCGTAGCCACATCATACCCCAGGCAACCCCAAACCCCAGCGCGGTGGCGACCTGCGCCCCGCGATGCGCCTCCTGCGGCAACGCCAGCCAGTTCGACAGTCGATTATACGCCTCCGTTCCGAACAGCTGCCCCTGAAAGAACTCGGCGCCCGTGCCATACCGATAGGCATTGTGCAGATAGCTCCAGAACGCCAGCAGCGCGCCCCACAGCCCCGCCCACAGCATCCAGAGCCAGTAATGGGAGAAGGAAGCCCCCACACGCTGGGCAAGTTTCAGCCCCTCCAGCGCAAAGGGCATCGGGTGGGAGCGATAGGCGCGATTGAACCAGTAAAAGAAGTTAAGCATGCCCAGCTCACGCGCCGTGTAGCCCTGCGCACCGGTCAAGCGCGTGAACACATGGTCAGGTCCCGAAAAGTGCTGGTCGTGCACGGGCGAACCAAACTCTGCACGAATGCGCGTGATCACCAGCGCCATCAGCAGATAGAGTGCTACTGCACCCAGTGCGATGTGCCAGCGCAATCCAAAAAACCAGAAAAAGCCTGCTAAGCCCAGCAGCCCCGCTGCCAAGCCGTAGACCGCTGTGCGATAGGGCAACGCTTCCCCTGCATCCCGCAACTCGCTCCGCGCAGGGTCACGCAGGTGACGCCACAACTGCCCGATGAGTCCACGACTGCCTATCAACAGGAATAGCCCAATCCCCAAGTACGCACCGATACCCTGTTCGCGAATATAAGGAAAATCGGGCGTGATGTCCCAGCCCATCCACGCCGTCACCACCAGCTGTGCCTTCCAAAAAAGATAAAAGAACCAAATAGAGAACGCCAGATCCAGCGGCATCAGGTAGGCGATGCCAATCACAAAGGGATAGAACGAGACGGGCAGCCAGCCCACGGCGCTCCACGGGCGATCGGTCAAGTAGGGCGCAATATCCTGGTGCTTCACGGGGATTTCGGGAATGGTGGGGAACCAGTAGTGTAGCCCGTTAATCAGGTTGATCCCACCTGCGACAGCGAAACCTGCCCAGAACAGGCGCGTGCGCCACAGCGTACCTGCGGGATCCACCATCCGCACGGGCAGCTCCACCAGCGGGAACGCCAGCCGCTCCGAATCCATCCACTGGCGACGCACCAGCGACACCAAGCAAAGCATCGTCCACCAGAGCAGCGCGATGAAGCCCAGCCAGATGGCAGCGGGTACAAGCCATGGCGCAAGATGCTCCCATCGATACAAGGTGGAACTACCCACAAAGTAGGAGCGTAGCGCGTCGTAATCCGTGTTAATCAAAGGTGCAGGCACCGCCTCCAGCACTTGCTGTGGGAGTACGCCCTCGCGCACATAGTAGGCAGGATGAGCAATCATCTGGATCAGCACGGGAGTAAAGTCGTGTCCTGCCATCGCGCTGCTGACGCAGAGCATCACATAGGTTAGGAGCAGCTCAGCAGGTGAGAAGCGCCACGCGGGACGCACGCGCCCCACCAGCGCGTTAGCAATCAGTAGCAAAATCAGCCAGAGCAGCGCATTCATTAGCAGCGAGATGCTGGTGGGGTAGGGTCCATCGCGCACTTTCTCGATCTGGATAATCCAGTAGGCGTTTGGGATTGCCAACAGAGTCGCCAGCAAAGGGGCGCGTGCACGCAACAGGAGCGCACGCGCCTTCAAAGCGACGGGTCGCTTCGCATCCACTGGGCGCACCAAGCGTGCTTCAACCATGCCTACTGTCCTGATGGGGGCGGGGTGCCCGCAGGGCTACCCCCAGGAGGACCAGGCATCGTTCCACCTGGCATGCCTGGACCTGGTTTGGGCACGCTTTCCCCATGGGTCTGCACACCACCTGTCCAGACGCGATACAGCAGGAAGCCCGCCACCAGCACAATCGCCACGATGATGCCCCATGCTACATAGGGTGGTAGTTCAGTTCGCATCGGGGTCTCCTTACTGTCCGTAGTCGTAATTGCCCGCGCACTCCGCGCCTGTCGCGAACTCGCGGTCGCCCAGCAGCACCGGGTAGTAGTGCGAGAAGTTCGCTCCGCGCCACTCGAAGTAGGGTGCGCCTCGCGGTGATCGGCGTGCCCATTTCGCGTGCCCATCGGCAAAGGCGAACACTAACCCCTCCTGATGGCGCACAACGCCCTGCACCCACGACCATTCGCGGTCATAGGGCACATACTTCATGAAGGCATTTGGGTTCGCAGGACCGCGCAGGCAGGTGTATTCGCTGTAGATATAGTTGTTGTCCATCACTACAGCGATTTCCGCAGGACGTTGCAGCTGTGCCAGTGCGACGGGGGTCAGCGTCTGGGTGCGGTTAATCAGAATCTGGTTCAGTCCGTACTCCACCTTCGGCACAATCCATCGGTTCGGATCAGCAGGACGCCCCTGTCCGCAGTGCCATAGCGCATAGGAGGCGTAATACCATTCCCCCTCATAACTGGGGCAGTCAAAGACGCCCGCGTTCCGAATATAGGGATGCACCAGCGTTGCCCAGTGCTGGCGCGGATGGGCAGGGTTGTTCTGGAAGTAGCCCGTCTCACTGGTGGGGCAGCCCCCCGGCCACGGTTGGATAAAGAACATCTCATCGTGGTCACCGTAGTACATCGTAATGGCCATCCCGATCTGCCGCATGTTATTGATGCAGGTCGTTTTGCGCGCGCGTTCCCGCGCTTGGGCAAACACAGGAAACAGGATTGCTGCCAAAATA
>JBCNVA010000028.1:0-4155 GCA_039630445.1 Armatimonadota bacterium | reverse complement strand
GCCTCTGCCATGTCGATCTCACCTGCCTTAAACGCCTTAAGGATACCCTCGATATACGCTGTGCGTTCATCAGCCATCGTTCTTACACCTCCCTAAAAGGGGTGCAACAATTATACCATGCGCACGACACGCATGTCAAGTGGTTCGAGAATAGTTTGCCAGCCAGTGCAGACTCTTCTCCTACGGTCAAATATAGATTCGATAGGTGGGTACTTGAAAGAGAAGTGTAATCAGTGACCAGAGCGAACCCATCGTGAAGTCGCCCAGGATTAGCCCCAGCGCAAAGGGCAGCCCGAATCGGTGGGCACGCAACCCACCTAACCGCATCAGCAGCACCTTGAAACACCAGCCGAGAAAGAAGGCAAACCAAAAGTAGTCCACCGCGAAGCTGACCGCCAGCGCGTAGCCCGTCGGATGGAACGGGAAGCCTGCAAAGGCGTTCCGCAGCGTGCGCAACCCCAGCACCATCAGCGCACCGCCAAAGAGATAATACCAGCGGTTCGGGTTGCGAAACGGCTCCTCCACCAGCCAGGTGTTCAGCCGTCCAAACGATTCGCTGCCTACCCAGTTCTTGAAGCCGCGACACTTCGCCTCCGCCCCATACAGATAGGTCACATGCAGGTTCGCCCAGCACACAATCACGAACGCCAGCACCGACACCCCCAAAATCAGCAACCCCATCCGCAGCGGCGAGATGCCATAGTGCTGCCCCATGCGCAACGCCTCCAGCTGATTGGGCATCGGATGGCAGCGGTAGCCCCGATTGAACCAGTAGAGCGACTGCAATACGGTGAGGTTCTCCACGCCCAATCCCCGCAAGGTGAACACATCAAACAGAATGCGCTGTGGGTTCACAAAGTAGATCTCGTGAGGAGCGCCCAGCTCCGCCCGAATGCGTGTGATCGTGAGCGCCAACAGAAAGTAGATGCCAAAAAAGAGCATAGCCACCCAGGCGTCCATCCGCAGCAGCAAGAGGTTATACAACGCCAGCACCGCGATGCCGCCCCCCAGCCCCAGCCAGCTGAGCCGATACATCAGCCGATCGGGATGTGCAGGTCCCCACGCCAGCTGCCACGCCTCACGCAAGGTGGCACGCGCGCCCCAAAGCAGCAGCACGCCCAGCATCAGCCACGCGCCCGCCGCCTGCTCATTCAGAAACGGGAAGCCGCGATTCTCCGCCGCGTCCCAGCCCATCACCGCCCCAAAGACCTGAAACATCTTGCGTGCAAAGAAAAAGAACCACGCCGAGAACGCCAGATCGGGCGGCATCAGGTAGGCAAGCCCAATCGCGAACGGATACGCCGCAATCCGAAACGAGCCGACCGCGCTCCACGGGCGCGTGGTGAAATACTGCCCGATATCGTACAGCTTAATCCACGGGATATGCGGCAGCGAAGGCACCAACACATGCAGCCCGTTCAGCCCGCTGATTGCCATCGCAGTGCTGAACCCTGCCCACATCGCCCGCGATCGCCAAAAGCCCCCCGACGGCTCCACCATCGCCAACGGCAACTGGATCAGCGGGAAGGTCAAGCGTTCGCCCTGAGTCCACGGCTTCAGCACCAGAAAGTTCAGGCAGAGGCACATCACGACGAGGGTTAGAATCAGCCCTGCCCACAGCAGGAGCGGCTTCACCCAGACAAGCAGCCAGTCGAGCCGATAGGGGAGCGTGCCGCCATCGTAATAGGCGCGTAGCACCGTTTCATCCCACACAAACAGCTCCCGTGGGATGTAGGCGAAGAAACGCTGACGCCAGCCCGATTCGGGCGTGCCGTATCGCTGAGCATGCCCAATTGCGCCGAACAAGTTCTGCAGCATATCGTGCCCTGCGAACACCGCGCCCGTCACGATGATAATGTAAATCAGCAGCAGCTCCACGGCTGTGAGGCGCCACGCCGGACGCCAGCGCGCCAGCCCCATATTCAGCAGCGCCAGCAAAAACAGCGTGAAGATGGGGGTGATAAAAATCGGCAGGCTGGTGACATCGAGGGTGTACCAACGCACCTCGATCGTCGTGATCCAGAAGATGTTGAGAGTCATCAGCCCCAGCCCGATTAGCACTGTTCGGGGACGGATGACGCCTAAGCCCTTCGGCAACTCCTTTACAGGCACGGCTTCGCTCCTGACCGCGCAGATATCGGCTGCCAGTTAGCGCTGAAACTGGACTTCGGCGGGGTGTTTGAACGCCAGATAGTGCTGGGCGATATTCGCCTCCTCGGTGCGTCCCTTGTGCAGGCAGAGGCGGTAGCGCAGGGTGAAGCTTTCGCCACGCTTGAGCACAAAGTCGCCCGTGCCCTTCGGCGTGCCTGGCACGAAGTCGTGGATGCCGAACGGGTTCGCCGCGAACAGCCCATAGTCGCGCACATGCCAGTAGGTGGGATGTCGCAGGTTCTCCGGATGGTCAAAGATGGCAATGCCCACGATCTCGCCGCCTACAGGTCCCGTATAATCGCACCACTCGGCACGTTTGCCCCACGCCTCCCGATCGCGCTGCCCCACCGCGTTGACGATCTGCCCCCCTTGACCGCGCTTGACCTCCATACTGGAGGCGACACGCACGCCAAAGGTGCCCTCCTTCGTGTCGCCAAAGCGCACCTCCCCTTCGCTGGCGTGAATCGTCACTGCATAATCGATCCAGGTGATGTTGGGCGCGCAAACAGCTATGATTTCTGTGGTCTCCTCGCAGACCTTTTTGCCATCGGGAGCCAGCCAGTCGTTCTGCGCCTCAATCCGCGCCAACACCGGACCCGCCTCCACGCGCCCAATCGCTCGGTTCACAATCGTGCCTTTGCCAGGACCCTCCGACCAGAAGTCGATACCGTTCACCTCGCCGTGCGTGAACCAGACCGACCGATGGTGGAGGTGATCCATCGATTCGCCCTGCACGATCTGCATCGGGAAGTGGCGCGTGATAGGTTTGCCATTTGGTCCATAGAGGGGGTACAGGTAGGGCTTGGGCGCGTCGCGAAACACATAGGCGGTCAGCGGCTGTCCCCGATAGCGCAGCGTGATGGCGCGCTCCGTGCGCTCCGCTTCAAAGCCCTTTGGAGCTACCGACGCAGGGCGCAGTTCATACCGCTTCTCCGCACCACGAGGCAAATCGGGTTCCACCCAGACCAGGTAGCGTGTCCCGTGCCGCTCAACGAGCTGAGCGGGGATCGGTTCGCCGGTGCCAGCAAGCAACAACGGCTCTTTGGGCACTCGTCCCACCACGGCTGCCCAAAGAGGGGTCTGCTGATAGCTTGCCTTCGTCGCCCTGACCGTGAGCCGCATCGTTCCGTTATTGTACCTTGCTAACAGCACAGGTTCTCGCGTCGGAGGGCGTCGTCAGGCAGGTTCAGCCCGCGTACAGCAGTGGCTTTGAGCTGCTCCCACGCTGCGTGCGCGTCGGGTGGGGGCGTATCAGGCAGGCGTATCTCTATCTCCAGCGTTTGTCCCGTCGGCAAGTTCAGCGGCTCTTCGGGAATAAGGGCGCGTCCGTCATAGCGAGCGCGCACAGTCAGCGTCATCGTTTTCACCCTGCACGATTATATCGTGAGCGAGTGCGAAAATGTTGCCTCGCCCAGTTGCTCGCCGTATTGGGTGGTGTATGGGGGCGAGGTGGCGGGTCAGACGGTGCATTATGTGTTGCTTTGGCGCACGGCGCGGGGCGAGGTGGGTCCTATCAGCGAAACGCTAAGCGCGACAGTG
Source organism: Armatimonadota bacterium (assembly GCA_039630445.1). Taxonomy (GTDB): domain Bacteria; phylum Armatimonadota; class Fimbriimonadia; order Fimbriimonadales; family GBS-DC; genus HRBIN15. Next base: position 465 of record JBCNVA010000028.1, on the reverse strand, counting down.
ACGGGGTGAAGCGTTTGCATCCCCCTCTCCCACGGCGTGGGAGAGGGGGTAATCAGGACACTACGGACAACGCTGCCAGCCGAAGTTGAACAGCACCTCCAGCAAGTCTGCGTCATCTACCACGCCGTCGCCGTTCACATCCGCAGGGTTGGCTGGCTGGCACCGATAGTTGCCCTGTGTGTCCAGCAGGAACGCCTCATAACGACCCGTCTGCGCGTTGTAGCCCTGCCCCACAATATAACGCCCGTTGCGCGAAATGTCATAGACCGCCGTCATGCGCGAGCCATCGCGCAGCAGATGCCAGTAGACCTCGTTCAGGTCTTCCATCCCGTGCTGTTGAGTCCAGCGATACACGCTACCGTCGGAGTTGCCGACAACGATTTGCCCATCGCCCGAAATCCCACGCGCTTGACTGCCGAACCCGCGCAGCGTGCCAATCAACCGAAAACCACCCGAGGGTGTCCA
>JBCNVA010000027.1:0-7861 GCA_039630445.1 Armatimonadota bacterium | reverse complement strand
TGCCCAACCGCGGATCGCGTAGCGCTGAGCAACCATCGGTTTGAGCTGCTGATTTTCGACATCGCGCAGCGCGAATTGAAACAGGTGGAGCGCAGCGAGTACGCCATGATCGAGGGTTTTGCCTGGTCACCCTGTGGGCGCTGGCTGGCATACAGCTTCGCGCCCAACGAGCGTACGCACATCCTCAAGATTTATGACTCCGAAACGGGCACAATTCATGCCATTACACCACCTGAGTTCCGCGATGTGTTGCCGGCGTGGGATCCCGACGGCGAGATGCTCTATTTTCTCTCCTATCGCGACTATGACCCTGTGCCCGACAATTTGCAGTTCGAGCTGGCGTTTCCGATGGGCATGCGGGTGATGGCAGTCGTGCTGCGCAAGGACATTCCGAACCCGCTGTTGCCCTCACCGTGCCCCTTTGAGGAGCAGAAACCGTCCGCTCCTGAGGGCAAAGAGAGTGCAAGTGCTGCCCCAGCAGAAGGCGACACGGGTACGCCAGGGGAGACTAAGCCCATCTCCATCGATTTCGAGGATATCGATCGCCGCGTGATTACGGTGCCGCTGCCTGCGGGCATCTATGGACAGGTCGCTGGGCTGAACAAGAGGCGCGTAATCGCCACCCAGCTCCCTGTGGAGGGCACGCTGGACAGGCACTGGCCAGAGGACGAAGAAGAGGGCAAAGGCACGCTGGTGATGTACGATTTCCAGAACGCCAAGACGGAGACGCTTGCCAGCAAGGTCAGCGATTTTGTGCTTTCGTTAGACGGCAAGACGCTGGCGTATCGGTCGGGCAAGCGGCTGCGCGTGCTGCCTGCAGGTCAGAAACCCGATGAGAAGCATGAGCAATCCCCGCCCTCGCGTGAGAGCGGCTGGATCGATCTGAGCCGGGTGCGCTGTGCCGTTGTGCCCACCAAGGAGTGGCGGCAGATGTATCGCGAGGCGTGGCGCCTGCAGCGCGAATTTTTCTGGAGTGCCGATATGTCGGGCGTCGACTGGCAGAAGGTGTATGACCGCTACTATCCGCTGTTGGAGCGTGTCGCCACACGCGGGGAGTTCTCCGACTTGATGTGGGAGATGCAGGGCGAGCTGGGCACTTCGCACTGCTACGAGTTCGGGGGTGACTACCGCCAACCCCCGCAATACGCGCTCGGCTTTCTCGGCGCGGAGTTCGAGTGGGATGAATCGGCTCAGGGCTATCGCATCGTGCGCATCGTCTCGGGCGATCCGTGGCTGGAGGATGTCGACTCGCCCCTGAATGAGCCGGGTGTGAACGCGCAGGTGGGCGATGTGCTGCTGGCAATCAACGGCAGACGGCTCTCACGCACGCTGACCCCCGGCGAGGCGTTGTTGCATCTGGCAGGTGTGCCCGTGGAGCTGACGCTGCGCACGGCGGATGGGCAAATCCGCACCGTCACGACCAAAACGCTTAAAGATGAAACGAAACTGCGCTATCGCGATTGGGTACGGCGCAATCGGGAGTATGTGCATCAGCGCACGAATGGACAGGTGGGCTATGTGCATATTCCCGATATGGGCTGGTGGGGCTTTTCGGAGTTCCATCGCGGCTTCATGGCGGAGCTGGCGCGCCCCGCACTGATTGTGGATGTGCGGGCAAACGGCGGCGGGATGGTCTCACCCTTGCTGTTAGAAAAAATCGCTCGCAAACGGCTTGGCTACGATGTGCCCCGCTGGGGCAAGCCGATCCCCTATCCCTACGATTCGGTGATGGGACCCATCGTGGCGATTACGGACGAGCGGGCTGGCTCCGACGGCGATATGTTCAGCCATGCCTTCAAATTGATGAAAATCGGCGTGCTGATCGGCAAGCGTACTTGGGGCGGTGTGATCGGCATCTGGCCTAAATCGGTGTTCGTCGATCAGGGCTTGACTACGCAGCCCGAGTACGCCTTCTGGTTCTACGATGTGGGCTGGCGCGTGGAGAACTACGGCACCGATCCCGATATCGAGGTGGAATATGCGCCGCAGGACTATGCTGCAGGGCGCGACCCGCAGTTAGATCGCGCGATTGAGGAGATTCTGAAGCAGATAGAAGCGAACCCGCCGCGCCTGCCCGACTTTGAGCCGCGCCCCAAACTGCCGCTGCCAAGCGGTCTTCGATAGAGAGGCTACAGGCTCCGAATAAGGCGCTCATAGTCATCGTGGTTGCCAATCCAGAACCAGATGATCGTGTCTTCGTTTTCCATAACGCCCAAAGCACGATAGCTTTCGTTGATGCGGACAGAGTAAATCGGCTTGTAGGTGCTCACTCGCTTGAAACGCAGGCTGGGATGTTTTGGATTCTGCTGGAACCGCTGATATGCCTTTTGCGCTTGTTGTTGAACGGGCTGCGGTAAGGAGGCAAACATTTGGCGAAAGTCCTTCGTGGTGCGCGACTTCATTGCTCGCAGATGAGTGGTTCTGTCTCACCGCGCCGATATTGCCGGAGCGCTTCCCCTGCCATCCTTGCCAGCATCTCTTGCGAGCGCTCCAGAGCCGCCTGCCAGCGCAGCTCGCTCTCGAACTCGGCTGAACTGAACAACTCAAGCAACTCGCGCTGCTCCTCTGTGAGGCGCAGGAGCGGATTCCGCGAAGCGGGATAGACCTCGGCAGCTTCCCAAAGCCATGCAGGAACGATTTGGCGAAACCTCCATTCAAGCGAGGGAGGTGAAACTTCCTTTATGAGTTCATCCACACGGAAAAGATGGACTGCATCAATCACCAGTGGTCGCGTGTTGCTATCAAGCGATTTAAGAGGCACCTTGGCGCCTGTCAGCACAAGGCAAAAATTAGGGATCTGTGGGGAAAACCGCACAGGTTTCATGCGGTGTGCACGCCACCGAATTTCTACACTCTTCCCAGCCAGCTCACCCTGGGTAAACCGACCGCGAGAGCATGCTAGGCTGGGGAGTTCAATCCCAAAGATTGCTGCGGCGATGTACCGTGCCACATAGGGTTGAATAGCAGGCATTTTGAGTATCCGCGCAATCTGATAATCGATCAGATTACGCTGCATCACCAGCTCTGCAAGTCGATGCAGCTCTTCCATTGCTTTTCACCATAACCGATTATACCCGCATGCGGCGGCTCGCGCTCAGTTCGCCCATCTCCTGAGTTCCGCTTCCATGTGTGGGGGTAAATCCCCCGTATTTACCTTGCATGAGACTTTCGCACCCCGCTGTCGAGGCTAACTCGAGTGATAGGGCGCGCAGAGCGGGTCCCCCACCACCACATCTTTCCACTGCAGGAAAGGCGTGGCAGACCAGAAGCTCTCGGCGAGGTTGCGCCCGCGCGTGTAATGGTCAAACAGCAGGTGCGCACGACACAGCGCTACGGCATACGGCTCTGAGACATAGCCCTTGACGCCCGTCACACCCTGCGCGATCAGATCGGCAATCAGCGATTGACCGCCCTGCGTGTAGTTGAAGGTGCGCGCGCTGGTGGAGACAGCCGTCTCGGCAATCGCGCCGGGACGGAAATGGAAGCTGCGATAGCTCGTCAGATTGAAGCTGCCGTCGTTACTCCCCCATGAGTAGTAGCCCATCACCTCACGCACTGCGCCAATAAACTCGTTGCGCTCATCGAGCAATACTTCGTAGCCGCGTTTCTTGAGCCGAGATGCGGCTTGGCGCATGCTGTCGTTGATGAGCTTGTAGCCGTTTTTGTCACGGCGCGGGTCGATGTCCAACACGAAAATCCCTTTCGCAGGCTTTGCCTTGAGGCTGTTGTCCACCAACGCCTTAATATGCATAATCAAGTAGCCGTCTAAGCGAGTCGCTAAATAAAAGCCGTAGCGTCGGCGGGAGAACGGCTCCGCCATACCGAAGTAGGGGTTTCTATGCACGCGCCCCTCTTCGCGCAGGAAGGGGAGCTTCAGCGGAGCGCACATCAGCGCCGCATCAACCGAGAACCCACCCTCGCGAATGCGGATAGGGATACCCTTTGTCAGCACCAGGAAATCGACACGCAGCGCGAGATTGTGCCTGTTCAGGTGGTCGTAGACTGGTTTTTCGATGGTGTCTCGATAGTCGGCGAGGCTCACCTCCTCCTGCGGCACACAGTCGACGAAACACTGATGGATAGGGGGCAGCCCCCGCTTTTCCGCATAATAACGCGCGATATCGACCGAATCGGGGCTGCGCCGCGTTGCGATTACCACCACATTGGTTGCTTTGCTCATGGCGACACCTCCTCAGGAGCAAGCAAGCCCTCAATAAAGGTATTGGGGTCGAAGGGCTGGAGATGTTCCGCCTTCTCGCCCGTGCCGACAAGCTTAATCGGGATGCCCAGCTGCTGTCGGATGGTAAGCACCGCGCCGCCGCGACTGGTGCTGTCCAGCTTGGCAAGCACGATGCCCGTTAGGGGCAGGGCGCGGGCGAACTCCTCTGCCTGCCGAATCGCGTTCTGCCCCGCCACGGCATCGATCACCAGCAACACCTCATCGGCAGGGCGTCCCAGTGCCTTTTCGGAGACCCGGTAAATCTTTTTCAGCTCCTCCATCAGGCGCGTGTGCGTATGCTGGCGTCCGGCGGTGTCGGCAAGCACGAAGTCGATGCCACGCGCCCGTGCCGCCTGAATCGCGTCGAACACCACCGCTGAGGGGTCTGCTCCTTCCCGATGCTTGACCAGGTCGGTGCCCAGCCGTTCCGCCCAGATCTGCAGCTGATCGATCGCGGCGGCGCGGAAGGTGTCGCCTGCTGCCAGCAACACGCGCTTCCCACGCTGCTGTAGCATATAGGCGACTTTCGCGATAGAGGTGGTCTTGCCAACACCGTTGACCCCAACAAAGAGGTAAAGCGTGGGCGGCGTGGGATGCTCGCGCAGTGGCTCTGGCTCGCCCAGCCATTCACGCAGGATTTGACGCAACAGGGCACGCACCTCGTCCAGCTCGCGCAGGCGTTGCGCCCGCGCCTCCTCCCGCAACCGATCGATCAGCTGCTCGACGGCGTATACATTCACATCGGCGGCAATCAGGGCTTCCTCCAGCTCCCCGAGCAGTGCTTCATCTACCCCGCGACGGCTCAGGGCTTCCCCGACACGCCTCAGCCAGTCCCTAAAAACCCCCAGTCGCATTAACAAGAGTCTACCCCACCCACTGTGCCCAGAGCCGCGCGGTATGCCCGCGTATGTGCCAGCCCTCCTCATGCAGGCGGACAGTCATATTCGGCGCCAGCAGGGCAGGCAGCTCGCCTGAGCGCAACACACGCGCCTCCGACGCGGGGCGACCAAAATGTGCCCGGTGGATCTCAGTAAAAGTTTCTATGAGCAAATGTCCGCCAGGGCGCAGCCAATCTGAAAGGCGCCGAATCAGCGGGCGATGCAGAAAGAAAAAGCAAAGAATCAAGTCAAATTTGCCGTCGGGCTGCCAGTCGGTTTCCAAATTGGCTTCGATCCAGTGGATAGGTGGAGCATCAGGCGCATAGCGTGCCTGCAGGTCGCGTCCCCGTGCCAGCGCGTCGGGCAATTGGTCCACAGCGACCACCTGCCACCCAAGATCGGCGAGGTAGACCGCTTCGCGCCCCGCACCACAAGCCAGATCGAGCGCGCGCCCAGGTGACAGCGAAGGGGCTATCGCCTGCAGGAATTCGTTCGGCTCCCAGAGACGATAGCGAACCGTTCCACGCCCGTTCTGGGATGGCTCCTTTGCCAAGTGAGATCCAACAGCCTTGCTCGGCTCCCCCTGCACCGAAGGAGCCTCGTGGCATAGATCAAACTCGCGCTTCAGCCGTGCGCGGCGCCCACGCGCATGGAGCCAGCCCAGCGCGTAGTAGGCTTCCACGCCCGTCTGCAGCAGTTCCATCTCCACAAAGGGCGGTGACAGCTCGTGCTGACGCGCCTCCAGCTCCTCCAGCGGGATATGCACCACCGCGCGGTTCGCGCACGGGCATTCTGCCCGTGCCACGCAGAGCAACCGAGTAGGCAACAACATCCCTAATCGCTAACCCCCCAACAGGCGAGCCAGAGGCGTTTGCCCACCGTAGACCTGCGCACCCACGCGGGTCAAAATCTCCACCTGGCGCGTGAAAATCAGCAGATCGACCTGACTCCCTCGCCCGATGAAAGCGACTTTCTGACCTGCCTGCACCCTCTGACCCTCCTGCACATAGGTGGTGATCTTGTTCACGAACTTATCGGCAATCTCTACCATCGCCAGCCGCACCTTGTCGTTCTCCAAAAATAGCGTTTGCCGTTCATTCTCCAGATGGAAGCGTTTGCCCAGCAGGTCGACGGCGCGTCGCAGCCACGCCATGCGCACATATTCCCACAGATCGAGCATCGGCAGATTGGCACGAGCGGGCGTGTAGACGATGCGCTGCACCTTACCCGCGATGGGCGCGTAGTTGTAATGCACATCCAGGGGACTCATATAGATGCCGATGAGCCAGCCCTCGTCGGTGTTGTGCCAGTCCGCGCGGGTGATCTCAGTGATGGGGATAGCACGTCCCAGTTTCTCGGCAAAGACGGCGCCCTGCACAACAGGACGGATGTAGACCACCTTGCCGTCGCAGGGCGCGAGGATAAGGTCGGGATCATCGGGGGGAACGCGCTTGGGGTCGCGATAGAACCAGACATGCCGCAGGAACCAACTGACGCCTGCCGCAACCGCCCCAACACCGATTGCTACTTTGAGCCAGCGTGGCAACGGCACGAGGGGAGCCTCCCTTACAAGTTCGCCAGCCCTTCAAAGATGCGGGCGTAGAGGCGCACCAGCTTTTTGAGGCTGTCGATGGCGATGCGCTCGTCGGGTTCGTGCGCGCTGCCGTCGCCTTCAAACGCGGCGCCAATCGCGACTAAGTTGGGCATCACGCGGGCATAGGTGCCTCCCCCCATCGTGCCGGGTTGACTCTCCAGATCACCCGTCTCCTCCCGATAGATGCGCAGGATGGTCTGCAGGAAAGGCGTCTCCAGCGGCACATAGAGCGGCGGCGTATGGCGCACCTCGCTCAGTTCGAACCCCGTGCGCTCTAAAGTCGGCTGCAACCGTTCTTTTAGCGCAGCAAGACTCCAGGTAACGGGGTAGCGGATGTTGAACACGCACAGCACGCGCGAACCGTCGTGATCAAACACGCCCAGATTGCTGGTCAGGTTGCCAGAGAGTTCGTCGCTGTGGGCGATCCCCAGCGCCGTGCCGTCCAGCGCGCGCGACCACTCCAGCACGGTCTCCAGCCACTGCTCGTTATCGGGCAGGTTCATCGGCTGCAGGGCTTCGAGCAGGCGCGTGACGGCGTTGATGCCATTTTCAGGATGGCTGCCGTGCGCCGATTTACCGCGGGCAACCAGCTTCCAGCCCGCAGGGTTAGGCTGCCACTCCACGCCTTCAGGCAGGGGATGCGCAGGCTGCACGGCGCAGTTGACCAGTGCCTCGGCATAATCGGGCACCATGTTGTGCCGCTCGCCCCCGCGCGCCCGTAGCACGCGCACGCTCGTGTCGGGAATCTGCACCTGCTTCTGCAGGAACAGGTTCACGATGCCCTTCTCACCGTAGATAAAGGGCCAGCTGGCATCGGGGCTGACGCCCCACACGGGACGCTCTGGCTCATGCGCTAAATAGTATTGCATGCACTCCCAGCGGCTCTCCTCATCACAGCCGATGATGAGGCGCACACGCCGCTTGAGTGGAACATTCAGCTCTTTGAGGGCGCGGACGGCGTAGATGCTGGCTAAGGTCGCGCCCTTGTCGTCGGTGGCGCCGCGGGCATAGATGTAGCCATCTTCAATCTCCGCGCCAAAGGGCGGTTTCGTCCAGCCCTTGCCCGCCGGCACCACATCGATATGGCTCAGCGAGGCGACCATCTCGCTGCCCGCACCGATCTCCAAATCGCAAGCATAGCCGTCGAAGTCGCGCGGGCGCAGCTCAAAC
>JBCNVA010000026.1:0-4044 GCA_039630445.1 Armatimonadota bacterium | reverse complement strand
AGCGTCTCGCCGCCAAACCACGGCTGCTTCAGAGCGGCGCGTTTCCAATCGGGATCGGGCACCAGTCCCTTGCGCTCATGAGGCAGGTCGATCCCGGTGATTGCGCCCAGCCCGAAGGCACGCGACCACTGCGCCAGCCGTTCAGGTCCCAACTTTTGAGCCGCTCTATAGTAGAAGGTGTCGCACGAGAGCGCGATGGAGCCATAGAAATCCACCGCGCCGTGCCGTCGCCAGCAGCGGAAAAACCGCCTGCCGAACTGGTAGCCGCCTGGGCAGACAACATGGGAGTGAGTGGTCAACACACCTGTCTCCAAGCCCGCCAGAGCAACAATCGGCTTGAACACCGAGCCGGGCGCGTAAGCCGACTGAATAGCACGGTTATTCAGTGGGGCACGCGAGTCGCTTAGCAACCTGCGCCAGATGCCAGTGGGGATGCGTGGCACGAATAGGTTCGGGTCAAACGAGGGCTGGCTGGCGCATGCCAGTACCTCGCCCGTGCGCGGGTCCAGTGCAACCAGTGCACCCACATGACCCCGCAGCAGCTCATAGGCACGCCGCTGCAACTCCAAATCGAGACTCAGCACCAGTCGCGCACCTGGAATGGGTTCTAACTGTTGCAAGGTGCGCACGCGCTTGCCCAGAGGGGTTACCTCCACCAGCTCGCCTCCTGGCACCCCGTGGAGCACCCGCTCGTACTGGCGTTCCAGCCCGCTTTTGCCCACAAAGTCCGTGCCCTCGTAGAGAGAGCGCATAGCAAGGGGCGAGAGGTAGTTGGCTGCTCCTGATTCTATCGCTCCGTGATGTCCACCATCATGGGCTGCTTGCTGATACGCCTTCAGCTCCTCCTCGGAAATCTGCCCCACATAACCTACCACGTGCGCCCCCAGCTTGCCGTGCGGATACCAGCGCATCGCCTGCAGCGTGACTTCCACCTCAGGCAGGTTATACTGGCTTTCCAGTAGGTCAACGGCTTGCTCATATGAAGCGCCTTTCAGCACAATCAGCGGCACATAGGGATTGATGCGGGGGTTCATCACCAGTTCGCGCAGCTCATCGGGCGCCATCTTGAGGCGACTGGCGACCAGCGGGATGCGCTGCGGATTGCGTCGCAACAGGTCAGGCAGCACGCTAACGACAATCTGGGCGCGGTTGGTGGCGAGGATACGCCCATGGCGGTCAACAATCAGCCCGCGTGGGGGCGCAACACGCATGAGGCGCGTGCGCACCAGCTCGGCACGGGTCGCCAGCTCCTCCCCATGCAGCACCTGCAAGTACCAGAGGCGAGCGATCAGCACCATCAAAACCAGCCCTATCAGAGCCAGCAGCCCGTACTCGCGCGGCTGGATCGGGCGTCGATCCTCCGAGCGGATGCCCAAATAGCGTTTCGGGCGCGTCAGCATGGCTATCGTATTCGATGTTTTTTGCAGGTCGACTTGGGTTCAGAGCCTTTTGTGAAAGTGCGTCGCACGACCTCTGGGCAGTAGTCGGTGGCGCGAAGCCCCGTATCCACGCAAATGGCAACCGTGACGGTCTCAGGTGGCTTGGGTGGCGGAGGCGGTGGTGGGAGTGGTTTGGGTGGCAGCAGTGGCGGTGGAGGGGGTGGAGGGGTGCTGGGGCGAGGCGCGCCCACTGGAGTAGGTGCGGCGGAGGTGCTGGAACCGCTCGGCGTAGGCTGAGCAACGGGGAGAGGCGCGTTTGGACTCGCTAACTGCACGCCACTATCCGCTGGAGGTGCGGTAGCGTTGGTGTCCCCACTCACCGCAGGAGGTGGAGCCGAACTCTCAGGAAGGGGGGGCGTCAGTCCCTCGCCTGTCGGTTCGCCCGATGGCATTGACGGCACTGCAGGCACGACCGATGGTGACGGGCTGGGTACACCCACCTCTGGCGCAGATTTCGCAGCCTGTGCCTGCTCCAGCTGGGCATCGATTTTCAATACCTCCTCCATCATATCTGCCCAGATGCGAGTGCAGACCGTGCCGCCGAAAACCCGCTGCATCGGGCGGTACTCCCAGCGATGGGCGCGCTCATCATAGTGCGCACTGGCAACCCACACGACCGCCAAGTAGCGATCCGTATAGCCGATGAACCATGCATCGCGATGGTCGCTGGTCGTGCCAGTCTTACCGCGGGCGTTGGGGATGTGGCGCGCGGCACGCCCTGTGCCATTCGTGACAGCCACCCGCAGAATCTCGTCGATCCAGCGGGCGCTCTGCTCCGACAGCACTCCCTCGAACACCTCGGCTTTCTGATCCAGCAGCACCACGCCGTCGCGATCCACCACGCGCCGTATTAAAATCGGCTTGATGCGATTGCCATGGGTGGCAAATACACTGAAGGCTTCCGCCATTTCGATGGGCTTCACTGCCGATGCGCCCAGGGCGATGGGCAGCACAGGGTCCATCGGCGATTCGAACCCGAACCGCTCGCGAGCGAACTGGGCGATGGTGTCGGCACCAACCAGCATCGCGGCGCGCACGGCTGGGAGATTGATGGACGATGCCAGCGCGCGGGTTACCGAGACACGCCCGCGAAAGCGTCCATCGGCGTTCTGCGGTCGCCACGGTTTGCCCGGTACGCCAGAAGGCAGGCTGAGCGGCGCATCCAGCAGGGTGCTGGTCGGCTTCAGCTTGCCCAGTTCGAAAGCGGCTGCATAGACGATGGGCTTGAAGGCGGAGCCGGGCTGGCGTCGCCCTTGCGTGATGGCATTATACTGCGACTGATAGAAATTGCGCCCACCCACCAGCGCCCGAATGCCCCCCGTGCGCAAATCGATAAGCACAATCGCTCCCTGATTGACCCCTCGATCTTCGAAGGCGCGGATGCCACGCTCCAGCGCCCGTTCGGCAGCCCGCTGCATACCACTGTGCAAGGTGGTATACACGCGCAAGTTGCCCTGAAGCAGCAGTTCTCGCCCGTAAAGTTCCTCCAGCTGGCGCAGGGCATCCATCACGGCATAAGGGGCGACGAAGCGCATCCGCGGACGACGCTTTGTCAGGCGCAACGGCTCCCGCTTGGCAGCCTCGCGCTGTGCTGGCGTGATGTAGCCCTCTCGCGCCATCAAATCCAGCACTAGATTGCGCTGGCGAAGGGCTTCATCCGGGTTGCCAAACGGTTCGTAGCTGGAAGGGCGTTGTGGTAAAGCGGCTAACAAGGCGCACTCCGCCAGCGTCAACTGATCTAAAGATTTATTGAAATAGACCCGCGCAGCCGCTTTGACCCCGTATGCCCCGTTGCCGTAGTAGACTTGATTGAGGTACAGCTCCAGAATTCGCTCTTTGCTCAGGCGGCGCTCCAGCTCCTGCGCCAGAATAATCTCCTGAATCTTGCGGCTGACGGTACGGCGTTGGGTCAGGAAGGCGTTGCGTGCCAGCTGCTGCGTGAGCGTGCTACCTCCCTGTTGAATCTCACCCTCCGTTAGGTTGACCCAGGCGGCTCGCAACACCCCGCGCCAGTCTATGCCGTGATGGCTCCAGAATCGCCGATCCTCTTTGGCGATCGTGGCGTTGATCAGGTGCTTCGGGATCTCGCTCAGCGCTGCAGGTTCGCGATACTCCTCGGCGATCTGCGCCAGCAAGACGCCGTCTGCCGAATAAATGTAGCTCGCCTCGCGCGGTTTGTAGCCCTCCAGCACATCGACGGACGGCATCATCTGGGCGACCTGATAGTACAGCACGCCCACGAAGGTCATGCCGCCCAGCATCAGGCTTAGCATGACCAGCGCTAAGTACGCCAGCCACCGTTTCCGTCGTCGGCGCTTGCGTTTAGGTTTCATCCCGTGCCACTCGCTGTTCGCGGTTTGTCCGATGGAGCAACTGCACCACCGCATCGATGAGCCGTTGCGCGGCGACCCGCTTGGGCAGAAGGGGTAGCGGTTCGACACGCCCATCGGCATAGAGCAGGGTTAGCCGATTGGTGTCCACTTCGAACCCGCTTGCTGGCTCCAGCACATCGTTCACCGCGATCAGATCCAGCCCTTTGCGGATCAGCTTCTCGCGAGCATGTTCTATGGCTTTACCCGTCTCGGCAGCGAAGCCCACGACGAGT
>JBCNVA010000025.1:0-8645 GCA_039630445.1 Armatimonadota bacterium | reverse complement strand
GGGTTTGGTTCTCGCTACGGGCTTGGTGTCTTAGGGATCTCGCCGAGTGCCCCTGCCGTTTGGACGCCACGCTATATTATGAAGGAATCTCAGATAGGTGGCAACTTGGGTTATTATGGTCCAACCCAGCTGCCTCGTGGAGATTCCTCAGGTTGGGGTATGATAGGAGGGTGATGGATCGAACCGCCCTTGCACGGATAGAGTTCAAGGACTATACTCTCGCGAACGGGTTGCGGGTGTTGTTCTCGCCCCATCGCGTGGCACCCGTGGTGGCGATATTGGTGATGTACAAGGTCGGCTCGCGCGACGAGCTGCCGGGCAAAACGGGCTTCGCCCACCTGTTCGAACACATGATGTTTCAAGGTTCTGCCCATGTGTCCCGCGGCAAGCACTTTGAATATGTGGAATCGAACGGCGGCGTGCTGAACGGCTTCACCAGCTACGACTGTACCGCCTACTTTGAGCTGCTGCCCGCCTCTAAGCTCCCCTTGGGGCTTTGGCTGGAGGCGGATCGGATGCGCTCGCTGGAGGTCTCGCAGGAAAATTTGGACAACCAGCGGGCTGTGGTCAAGGAGGAGCGGCGGCTGAGCATCGACAACCAGCCGTATGCGCGTGCCCTCGAACGCCTGCGCGAAATCGCCTACGACAACTTCGCCAATCAGCACTCGGTGATTGGCTCGATGGAGGACCTGGATAACGCGACACTGGAGGATGTGCAGGCGTTCTTTCGCACTTACTATGCACCGAACAATGCGGTGCTGGTGATCGCAGGCGATTATGACCTACGGCGCGATTTGGCATTGGTGCGTTGGTTGTTTGAGGGCATCCCACCGCAGTCCCCTCCCCCACCTGTTGACCTTTCAGAGCCAGACCGTGATGAGCGGCGCGAGGTATTTCACGATCCGCTGGCAAGCGTGCCCGCTGTCGCCTTTGCGTGGAAAATCCCACCACGCCACTCAGCTGACAACGATGCGCTGCAGATTGCCAGCGAGGTACTGGTTGGTGGGCGTGCCTCCCGACTCTACCAGCGCCTAGTGAAGCAAGAGGCGGTTGCAGTCAGCGTTTCGGGCGGCGCTGAAGCACGCCCAGCGCCCAGCCTGTTCCGCCTGTTTGTGTTGCACCGCCCCGATGTGCCCCCAGAGCGTATCGAGCAGCTTGTGTATGAGGAGATCGCGCGCCTTGCCGAGGAAGGCATCCCAGACGAGGAGCTGGAGCGGATCCGCACTCAGCTCATCGCCCAGCGCTGGAGCGACCAGCTCTACTACGGCTTGCAAAGCCCGCTGGGGCGCGCCTTAGCGCTGGCGTTTGCGACGGTGTTCGATGGCGACCCTGACGCCGTGAATCAGGAACTGGAGCGGCTGCTCCGCATCGAAAGCCGCGAGGTGCAGCAAGCTACGCAACGCTATCTCCACACCGCCCGCAATCGTACCGTCATGACAATTATTCCAGGCGCACAAGGAGGTGTCGCATGAGCTTTCCCTCAACCCCACCACCTGATCATCCGATAGGCGAACTCCATCTGCCGCTGCCTGAGGAGCATGTGCTGCCCAACCGCTTGCAACTGCTAATGATCCCCGACTCGCGTGCGCCGCGCGTGGAGTTGCGTCTAATTATTCCCGCTGCAGGTCGCGCCTTCGATGAGGAGTCGATGGTCGGATTGGCGGCAGCTACGGCTCGCTTGATGACCGCGGGCACGCGCACACGCACCAGCTTGCAGATTGAGCAGGAGGCAGACCGCTACGGCGGCGCACTCTCGGTCAGCGCAAATAGTGAGACTGCCCTGTTGCAGGCGCACTGCCTAAGCCACTACCTGCCCCAGATGGTGGAGCTGGTAACGGATGTGCTGTTGAACCCAACTTTCCCACCCGGAGAGGTGGAGATTGACCGTGCCAACACCCTGCAGCGGCTGCGCTTGCAACGCACCCAGCCCGATTTCCTTGCCGACGAGCGTCTGCGCAAATCGCTCTTTGGGGCACATCCTTATCATCGGATCGCCCCGGATGAGAATGCCCTTCAGCAGTGGCGCTCGGAGCATCTGCAGGCATTCTATGCGCAACGCTATCGCCCTGCGGGAGCAACGCTAATTGTAGTGGGCGACTTTCGGGTCGCCAGGCTGGTTCGCTTGCTGGAAGCCCATCTCAGCGCGTGGCAGGGTGAACTGCCCCACGACAAGCTGCCCGAACCACCCAGCAAGCCTGTCGAGCCAGGGGAACAGTTTGTGCCGCGTGAGGGTTCTGTGCAGAGCCATCTGATGCTAGGCACGCTCGTGCCACCGCGCAATGCGCCCGATACCCTTGAGCTGTTGCTGGGGGTAAGCCTGCTTGGCAGTGGCACCAACTCGCGCCTGTTCCGCACCGTGCGCGAGCAGTTCGGCTACGCCTACAGCGTGAGCGCGCAAATCGACTTCTACCGGCGCATCGGGGCATTCGTCGCCCAAGCGCAGACCGCCACCGAGAACACGCGCGACGCCCTGCGCCAGATTCAGCGCGAGATAGACTGCCTGCTCCACGAACCCCTGTCCGAACAAGAGCTGCAAGCCACTAAAAATTACCTAATTGGTCGCCACACACTTGGCTGGATCACACTGGGAGGGATTGCGGATCGTTTCGTGCAAACGGTGGTGCATCAGCTGCCGATGGACTACTGGCATCGCTATCCCGAAAAGGTGCAGGCAGTCTCAGCGGAGGCTGTCCAGCAGGCTTGCGCACGCTACTTGCAGCTCCCGCTCATGAGCCTCGTGATTGTAGGTGATCCTGCCCTCGCAGAACCTGCCTGAACGGCTTCAGCTACCCCCCACCGTCTATTGCTCCACCTCTTGGATCTCGTAGCACTCGATACGGTCGCCTTCCTGATAGTCGGTGAAGCCTTCGAGGATGATGCCGCACTCGTAGCCGGCAGCGATTTCGCGCACATCCTCCTTCAGGTGGCGTAGGCTGGCGATTCGGCTCTCGTGGATTATTTGTTTGTCGCGCCACAGGCGGGCAGGTCGCCCGCGATAGATTTTGCCGTCCAGCACATAGCACCCGGCAACGACGAGACCACGCGAGAGCTTGAACACCGCGCGCACCTCGGCTGTACCCAGATGCACCTCGCGCCGTTCGGGTTCCAGCAACCCCTTGAGCGCTTTTTGCACCTCATCCAGCAGCTCGTAGATGATGCGATAGGTACGCACATCTACCTGGTGCGCCTTGGCTTGTTGCTGAGCATTCCCTTCCACCTTCACATTGAAGCCCAGCACAATCGCTTCGGCTGCGATGGCGAAATCGATGTCGGCTTCGCTGATGTTGCCCACATTGGCGCTGATGATTTTAATATCGACGCCCTGCGGTTTTTCCAGTTTGAGCAGGGCGTCGCGAATGGCTTCCACCGAGCCGTAGGTATCCGCCTTGAGGATGATATTGAGCGACTTGATTTCACCCGCTTGCAGCTGTTTGAACAACTCCTGCAGGCTGGGGCGTCGCCCGATTTGTCCGAGTTTCTGCTCGCGTTCGGCTTCCTGGCGTTCGGTGGCGATTTCGCGGGCGCGGGTCTCGCTCTCCACACGCTCGGCAGGGTCGCCTGCGACGGGCACATCGCTCAGTCCCATTACCTCCACAGGCATCGCAGGCGTGGCACGCTCGACAGCTTTGCCCGTGTGGTCGAACATCGCCCGCACTTTGCCCCATGTTTTGCCGACGACCAGCACATCGCCGCGGCGCAGCGTGCCCTGCCGTACCAGAATCGTAGCGACGGGACCCCGCCCCTTGTCCAGCTTTGCCTCAATCACTGTGCCCTGGAAGGGAGCGTTCGGGTCCGCCTTGAGTTCCATCAGCTCTGCGGTCAGCAAAATCGTCTCCAGCAGCTCGTCCACGCCCTGACCCGTCAGGGCAGACACAAGCACAACCTCCGTTTCACCACCCCACTTGGCAGGAATCAGCCCATGCTCGGTGAGTTGTTGCATCGCCCGATCGGGGTTCGCTTCGGGCTTGTCGATTTTGTTGATGGCGACAATAATCGGTACATTCGCGTTTTTGGCGTGGTGGATGGCTTCGACCGTCTGGGGCATGACACCATCGTCGGCGGCGACCACCAGCACAACGATGTCAGTCACCTGGGCGCCGCGCGCTCGCATCGCGGTGAACGCCTCGTGCCCTGGGGTGTCCAGAAAAGTGATGAGTTTGCCGTGATATTCTGCCTGATACGCGCCGATGTGCTGGGTGATGCCGCCGTATTCGCGCTCAGCAACGCGCGTCTTGCGGATATAGTCCAGCAGGGAGGTCTTACCGTGGTCGACATGCCCCATGATGGTCACGACGGGCGGGCGGGGTTGAGCGCCAGTGGGGGGCGGCGGGGGTGCAAGGGGTTGCACAACAGCAGGCTTCGGCTCCTCCCAGCGTACTTTTAGTCCGAAGTCGGCAACGACTTTCTCGATCGTCTCTTTGTCGAGCTTCTGATGCGGGGCAATCAGTTTCTGATAGCGCACCATCAGGTGGCGCTGAATGTCGGTGGGGCTGCGCTCCATCGCCTGGGCTAAATCGCGCACGGTCATTTCGGGCGGCAGCAGCAGCGTGCGCAGCTCCTCCCCGAGCTCCTGCGCCATCTCCTTGATGGTTTGGGCAGTGTCTGGATCCAGTCCGCGCCGTGCCTCCTCGTCCGAGATGCCCAGCTCAGTCAAAATCTGCTGCAGGCGACCCGCAGGCACCTCCAGCTCCTTCGCGATGTCCTGCACGCTGATTTTCGTTTTCGCCATCCGCTCTCAACCCCTCGCTCTCCTACAGTATACCCGATAGGGTACAATTCATCTGGAATGGCGGCACGAGTCGGGCTGATGACCGTCGAACTCTACATCGGCGGTTGCCGCTCGCTGAAGGAGAAGCGACAGGTGCTGCAAAGCTTGATCGTGCGCCTGCGCAACGAATTCAACTTAGCCGTCGCGGAGGTCGATCATCACGACAAGCATCAGCGTGCCTGCCTCGCAATTGCCTGTGTTGGCAACCGCTCTGACCATCTGAACCAGATGCTGGACACCATCCTGGAACGCCTTACTGCCGAAACTCGTATCTCTCTCATAGAGAGTCAGATTGAACTGCTTTAGGAACAGGAGGACGCCGATGGGCGGACGATTGGAGCGGTTAGAAGCG
This sequence comes from Armatimonadota bacterium, assembly GCA_039630445.1. Classification (GTDB taxonomy): domain Bacteria; phylum Armatimonadota; class Fimbriimonadia; order Fimbriimonadales; family GBS-DC; genus HRBIN15. The sequence continues at coordinate 3,525 of JBCNVA010000025.1, read as the reverse complement.
CTACTGACTGAAGAGATCAGTCAGGTCTTATTGCGTGATTTACAGGATGAGCATCGCGGACTGGCAACCATCACGGGTGTCAAAATTGCGCGTGACCTTTCGCATGCAACCGTGTATGTGAGCATCTTGGGCGACGAGGCACACCGCCGCAATGTGATCGAATCGCTGCAGCGCTCGGCAGGCTATATCAAGGGGCTACTCGGCAAGCGGTTGCACCTGAAGCGCATTCCGCGCCTGCAGTTTGTGGATGACCCCTCGCTGCGCCAGGCGGACCGCATCGCTCGCCTGTTGAAGGATGGCTAAACCCCGCGTTGCCTGGCTCCCTGTGCGGCACCTTCATACAATTGTTGAAGGGCGGATGTCGCTCTTCGAGTGGCTCGAAAGCGTGCCTTCGTTTGGCGTGTCCGCCGTGGAACTCTATCACGGCTTCCTCAGCGATCAGAACCTGCCGCAGGTGAGGCGGCTACTCCAGTCGCTGGGGCTGCAGGTGAGCCAGATTACCTGCGCCCCCGACTTCACCCATCCCGACCCTGCCGTGCGCAAGCAGGAGCTGGAGGCGATGTATCGGCGAGTAGAATGGGCAGCTGCACTGGGCGCCGATGCCGTGCGCGTCACGGCAGGCATGCAGCACGATGACCTGAGCGAGGAGGATGGCATCCGCTACGCCGTGGACTGCATGGTGCAACTCGCCGACTACGCGATCCCGATGGGTGTCTACCCCTGCTACGAGAATCACTACAAAGACCGCCGCTGGACACGCGAGGACTTCTCCTTCCTGCCTGAACGGTTCCTGCGCATCTTTGAGCTGCTCGAGCCAACCCCTGTGCGCGTTAACTTCGACTTTGCCAACCCGCTGATGGTGGGGGCAGACCCTGTGGAGCTGCTCCAGCGCGTGGTGCATAAGGTCCACCATGTGCATGCGGGTGACAGGCAGCCCGGGGAGTACCAGCACTGCGTGCTGGGTGAGGGCAAGGTGCCGTTCCGCACGCTGCTGGAGATGTTGCACGCACGGGGCTATGCAGGCTATTTAAGCATCGAGGACGGTCAAGCAGAAGGCGATGCAGGATTCCGCCGCTCGCTGACATTCTTGCAGGCGATGGTGGATGCGATATGGGATTGAGATCCTGCCACCACCTACAGCGTCAGTCAGCACGGCGGAGGTAAGAAGCCCCGAAGTGTGGGGGTTTTCGATAAATCGGTGGTTGAGTTGACGGCTAAAGCCGTTCCTTGTCAAACGAAGCCCGCCTTCGCGGGCTAAAACAGCCGACGCAGGTCGGCTTGGTCTGCTCGGGAACGGCTTCAGCCATGATAGCCAAAGGCGATTTATCGAACACCCTCCTGAAGTGTTCACAACGCATCAGCCTCTGACCTGCTTAACCGCTGCTTGCACCACCTGGAGGCATTCGCGAATATCTGCGACAGGATCTTCCGGTTTCTCCTCATACTCTAAGGCAAGGCAGCCCTTGAAGCCAACCTGTTTGAGCGCTTTCAGGAAGCCCACGGTGTCCAGGTCGCCCTTGCCCAGCACCACGAACTGAGTGCGCCCCTTCACATCCTTCAGGTGGACGGCATGCACGCGCTTGCCGAAGCGTCGCACCGCTTCTACAGGATCCTCCCCTGAACGCAGGAAGTGCCCCGTGTCGATGCAGGCGCCGATCCAGTCGGGCTGACCCTGCATCGCGCTCTCCACATCGCGAATCTTGTCGTAGCGGGAGCCAGGTCCATGATTATGGATGGCGATGGGGATTTTGAACTCCTCACACAGCCGCGCGAGGTAGCTCAGGCTGGCTGGCTCTGGGTCGGCGGTCAGCACCTCGATGCCCATCGCTTTGGCGAACTCAAAAATAGCGCGGGCAGCCCGTTCGTCTGCGCCGAAGCCCACCACGCCATAGGCGACCACCTGCACGCCCGAACGCTTCACCATCGCCTGCATCTCCGCCCACTGCTCGCGCGGAGCAAAATAGGGAAAGTGCATCGGGAACGCCTCGCAGAGGTGCAGCCCCAACTCGTGCGTAATCTGCAGCGCCCGCTCAAAGCCAAAATGGCGCAGCGAATAGCTCTGAATACCCATCCGAAAGGTGCCGTAGGGATTCTGCTTGCTCTGTCGCATCGTTTTAGCCTCCTTCCTTGCTTGCCCTAAGTATGCTGAGGTAGCGCGACGCTGAGTCGGTGTGGGGACCCGCATCGGCTTCTGGATCGATACCGCGCAGCATCATGCCCTGCCCACGGGAGAGGTGCACCGCTTCCGTAGGATGGTCCGTTGGATCACGCATCTGCACCAGCAGCGTGGTGCGCGCCTCTTGCGTGCGATTGACACCAGAACCGTGAATCGTGAGGTAGTTGAACACCACCACATCGCCCGCCCGTGCGGGAATAGGGATCGCCATCTCCAGCGGGTACTGCTCCACAGGCAGATGCCAGCCCCCTTCTGGGTCGTGAGGTAAGGGACCCAGCTTGTGGCTGCCCGGCACGACGCAGAGGCAGCCCTTTTCGGGTGGTGCATCGTCAAAAAAGAAAACGGCTGCCAGCATCGTGTGCTTCTCGTGCGGGAAGTAGGGATAGTCCTGATGGAGCGGGAACGGGGCGCCTTTTTCAGGTGGCTTAATAAAGAGCTTGGTGTGGTGCAGCTGGATGTTGGGTCCAATCAAGTCAGCGATGCGGTCGGTCAGGCGCGGGTCGCAAATCAAGCGAGTAAACGCCGCGCTATGAAACTGCACATTATGGCAGTGCAGCAGCGTAGTGGGCATTTCGGTAATCAGCCGTGCACTGCCCCACTGCGCCTGCACCGCATGCTCGCCCCCACGCGCTTCGGCTAAGCGTCGGATAAGCGCGTGTGCCTCCTCACGCAGGTATGCTGCTTCCTCCGGTGTCAGCATGCCCGGAATGTGCAGATAGCCGTTTTCGTGATAGAAGGCGACATCCTCCGGGCGCAGCGCATAGCATTTCTCTGCCGTAATCATCGCTTTTCTGCCTCTCGACGGGCTGATTCGCCCTCGAAATCCCCCTTTCCTGCCGAAAACCCTGTCACAATCGCCGCCCTTGTGCCCTATATGCGTTAGTGGAACCGCCTGTATACAGGAGGTGGAACTATGCAAGACTGGAGCATGCTTCAATTCGGCACGGCAATAACAGCGCTGGTCGTTCCTGTCGCCTTGTCTGCCAGAGCCTTGGAGTATAATACGCGTAGGTCACCCCCATTCACAGTGGCGGGGGCGAACCCTATGGATGACTGGCAAACCATTCAGTTTCTGGTGGAAAAGGTACAGGAGCTGGAGAGCCAACTGCAAAACGGCGCAAGCGTAATGGAGTGGGAACTGGAAAAGGTGCGCGACCGCCTTGCTACCGAGCTACGCCCCAAAGTTCACCAGATGGTGCAATGCATCGTGCGTGACCGCGAGCTTGTCGAGGATATCGTGCAGATTGCGCTGTTTCAAATTCTGCGCAGACTGGGCAACTATGACCGCTGCCACGGCACTCCTTTCCGCTCCTGGATGGCGCGGGTGGTTATCCGCATCGTTTATCGCG
>JBCNVA010000024.1:0-6962 GCA_039630445.1 Armatimonadota bacterium | reverse complement strand
GAACAGGCTCGATGGTATACTATACCGTTGCGGAGATGATGCTGATGCGAAGGCTAAGGATCGTAATTGCGGATGACGAGCCGATTATCTTGCTCGACCTGCGCCAGATGCTGGAAGAGCTGGGCTACTCAGTCGTCGCCGAAGCCAGCACGGGCACGCAAGCCGTTGAGATGGTGCGCAAGTTCAAGCCCGACTTGGCGATACTGGATGTGAAGATGCCCGAAATGGACGGCATCGAGGCGGCGCGTATCCTGCATGAGGAGCGGCTTGCCCCTGTGTTGCTGCTAACTGCTTACAGTGATGCCGACCTCATCCAGCGGGCGAAGCAGGCGGGCGTCTATGGCTATCTGGTCAAACCCTTCAAGCAAGCCGATTTGACCCCAGCGATCGAAATCGCCCTTTCGCGCTACCACGACACTCTCGAACTGGCACAGCAGGTTGCCGACCTCAAAGAGGCGCTGGAGACGCGCAAACTGATCGAACGCGCAAAGGGCATTCTGATGGATACTTACGGATTGCGTGAACAGGAAGCCTACCGCCGCATCCAGGTGCAGAGCATGAACACGCGCAAGAGCATGCGCGAAATCGCAGAAGCCATCATCATTGCTCACACTATCCAGCAAGGCACGGAACGATGAAACTCTCGGTCATCACCGACGAGATCGATAGCGATTTAGAGCGTGCGCTGCAGGTGGCTAAGGAGTTCCCCATCGAGCAGGTGGAGCTACGCACGCTGTGGGGGGTGAACATCGCTGAGGCGGATGAGGAGACGCTGGCACGCGCCCGTCAAGTGCTGCACCGCGAGGGGCTGGGTGTCTGTTCCATCGCCTCGCCCGTGTTCAAGACCGACCTATTCGGCGTGCGCGAGCGGGGCGCGATGCACGGCGCCTCCGAGCAATCCCTTGAAAAGCATTTCGAGCTGCTGCAGCGCTGCCTGCAAATCGCCCGATTTTTCGGGGCGCCGCTGGTGCGCCTCTTTGCCTTCTGGCGGGCAGGCGAACTAACTCCGGAGCGCGAGGAACGCATCATAGAAGTGCTAACGCGCGTACTGCCCTTTGCGGAGCGGGCAGGCGTTATCCTGGGGCTGGAAAACGAGCATAGTTGCCAGGTGGGCACAGGCGCAGAACTGGCGCAGGTGCTCCAGCGCATCGACTCCCCGTGGCTGCGGGCGGTATGGGACCCCGGCAACGCCTTCGTGCTGGGCGAAGCGGCTGAGGCAGGCTACGCCGCCATCCAGCCATGGGTGATACATATCCACGCGAAAGACGGTATTCGCCAGTCTGACGGCACGGTGCGCTGGGTGATTATCGGCGAGGGCGAAATCGGCTACCCGCAACACCTTGCCCAGATTGCCCGCAGCGGCTACAGCGGCTTCATCTCGCTGGAGACACACGCCCGCGTCGAAGGGCTTACACAGGCGGAGGTCTCCCGCCGCTGCCTGCACGCACTACAAAAATTGATTACAGCCAACACACAGGACTCAGGAGGAAGCCATGTCGGGACTGTCGGTTAGAACCTTTCGGAATCTGCTAAAGAACAAGGCGATGCGTGCGATTGGCTTCACGATTGCGGGGCTGGTCGCGCTGAGCATGGTGATTTTCTTTGCCTATATTCCGCCGATGGGGGTAACGGGAGAGCAGCGCGGCATGCCCGGTGGCGGTCAGGTTGTGCTGCGCGTGGGCAACCGCTCCATTAATGAAGGCGAACTGGAGCAGTATCTGCAGTTCATCCAGCGCGGACGGGAACCCGAGACGCTGGGAATGCAGCTCAGCCAACGCTATCAGGCGCTCCGCACGCTGGGGGACCAACTGGCGTTTGTGAGTCAGCTGGAGAAGGCGGGTTTCCGCGCCTCCGAAGCGGACATCGAACAGGTCAAACAGGAGTTCCTGAAACAGGAGCTGGATGCCCTCCGCGCCCAGCTACTACCGAACGGCAAGGGCACTGACCGCGATCTGGATCGTGCCCTCAAGGAGCGCGGCAGCTCCTTAGAGCAGGTCAAGAAGGAACTGTTCGCGCGTGTGCCTGAAGTCCTTTTCCTGATCGAGGCGACCCGCTCCAAATATCTCAAGAGCCTGCGCGAGAAATACAACCCGACCGATGAGCAGCTGCGCCTGATGTTCGAAAACCTCTTCCCTGCCCGCATCTTTATCTCGCAGGAGAAGCATAAAGACAAGGCGCAGGCGCGTGCGCAGGAAGCCTATGAACAGCTCAAGGCAGGCAAACCCTTCGCCGAAGTGGTCAAGCGATATTCGGACGATGCCAAGCCCCTGATTGATCAGGGCGGTCGGTTGACGGGCAGCGATTACTACACGATTCAGGAGCAACTCAGCGGCTACCTGCGCCCGGAGGATGTGAGCGGCGTGCTCGCGCTCAAACCCGGCGCGTTTACGCCGCCACTCAAAGACAAGGAGAACAAGGGCTACTACCTCTTCACCATCACCAAGCGCGAACTCCAGCTCCCGAACGACTTCGAGAAGGAGAAGGCGAAGTATCGGGACCAGTTCATCAACATGCGGGTGCAGCGGGAGGAGTTCCGCATGCGCACCGAGGCGATGGGGGCGTTCAAACCCGAAATCAAAGACCCCCTGATCGCGCAATATGAGAAGTGGTTCGGCGTGTTCCCCAAACCGCCCCATGAGCAGGAGAAGGAGCTGGAGGCGATCGATAAAGCGCTTACCCCGTTGATTGCCAAGCCGACGCCCACCACGCGCATGGCGCAGTGGCTGCAGGTGCAGGTGCTGGCACAGCTACGCGGTCTGGCAAAAAAGACCGACGAGAAGAAGGCGCAGCAATACACCGAACGCCTAATGACCGCACTCACCCGCTTCTTTAATGAGGGCGGTGAAGATATTGCGCTGCGCCTGATGCGGGCGGAGCTGCTGATTGAACTGGGGCAGAAGGAAAAAGCTATTGATGACCTGCAGATTGCGCAGAGCCTCGCATGGCGACCCTACGACTTTCCCCAGCTGGATCGCATCGCCGAGCTATATAAGAAGACAGGGCGCAAAGACCTGGCGCAGCAGGCGGAGCAACTGGCGCGCCAGCGCCAGAAACAGATGGAGGAGATGCGCAAGGCGCAGGAAGAAGCTATCCGCCGCCAGATCGAAGCCTTCCGCAAACAGCAGGAGGAGGAAAAGAAGAAGCAGCAGCAAGCGGCTCAGCCGAAGCCGCCTGAGCAGAAGCCATCGGAACAGAAGCCGGCGGCAGAGAAGCCTCAACCTGCTGCCCAGCAGCCACCAAGCGAGAAATCGCCGTCACCCGCTCCCAAAGCTCCTGCAGCGGGCACGCAGGCGGAAAAGGAGCCTTCGCCTAAGCGATAACGATGCGCGTCGCAGTGGTCGGATTGGGCGCAGCGGGCAGCGCCGCGCTGCGATTCGTGGCACAGGCAGGTCATCAGGCAGTCGGATTCGAGCAGTTCCGAATCGGGCACACGCGCGGCAGCTCCCATGGCGAATCGCGCATCTACCGCCTGACCTACCCCGACCCCTTCTACACACGCCTCATGCGCGAGGCGCTCCCCCTCTGGCATGCGCTGGAGCAAGCAGCAGGCGAGGAGCTGATGGTGCGCTGTGGCGTGCTGTGGCTCGGCAAGGAGAACGATGCAGAACTCCAGCAGATTATGCAGAGCCTGCAACAGGAGAACGCGCCTTTCGAGATTCTGACCCCTGCCGATATAGAAAGGCGTTTCCCCGCCATACGCCTCTATTCAGGTGAGTGCGCCCTGTTTCAAGCCGATGGCGGCTTCCTGCGCGCCAGTGCCTGCGTGCAAGCCAACATTCGACTGGCTGTGCAAGCAGGGGCGCAACTGCGCGAGCAAACCCGCGTGCAGGGACTTGAGCCAGCGGGGGCGTGTATCGCCCTGCATCTAAGCGACGGCACAACCGAGCGATTTGACCGGGTGATTCTGACGGCGGGGGCATGGCTACCCAAACTGTTGCCCCAACTCTCGCTACCGCTCACCGTCACGCGCCAGGTGTACGCCTATTTCGCCCTTCGACAACACGCGGAGCGATTTGACCCCACTCGCCTGCCTGTCTGGATCGAAGCGGGCACGCACTTTTATGGCTTCCCTGCCGATGGTAGACAGGCGGGGATCAAAATCGCGCAACACATGCTGGGCGAGATCCATGACCCTGACCACGAAGCGCATCCTGCCGACGAGCGCGATTTACAGCCTTTACGCGAGTGGATACGCTTCCGCCTGCCCGACCTGGACGAGACGGTACTCTACGCCGCCACCTGCCTCTACACGAACACACCCGACGAGCATTTCCTGATGGCGCACCTGCCCGGCGAGCCGCGCGTGTGGTACCTCAGCGCCTGCTCTGGGCACGGGTTTAAGTTCTCCATACTGATGGGCAAGCGCGTGGCTGAGGCGGCTATCCACTCATAAATTGGCAGAGCAAACGCCGTGATGTCGTCGGCGAGGCACCAACGCTATGCAATTGGGCGGACTTTTTCGTAGCGTCGGCGTCCCGCCGACGACAACACCTGCGACGACGAGCACTTGTGCAACGACACCAACCTTTTTCGTAGCGTCGGCGTCCCGCCGACGATAACACGGCATCTGATAAGACCGTAAGCTTAGTCGACCAAAGTCGTTCCCATCCCAACGAAGCCCGCCTCCGCTGGCTAAAAACCTCGCCTGCGTGGAGTTTTGTTTGTCTGCGGGCGAGTGGACTCGCTTTGAGCGTTTACAGCGTCTGAAACCCCTATGGGTATCAGACAGGGTAAACTCTGGGCAGGGGAGCCAGCAGGATGGTGTTGTCGCCCAATCCGGGCAAAGCCCTGTGCCAGACCTTTCGTGGGCAGACTTGGGCGCGTTATCCGATCCGCACCCATGTGGTGATGCCGCGCGAGAACCTCGCCGAGATCGTTTGGCGCTATGCCAAGCCCCATCTGCTGCCGGGCGACCTGCTGGTGCTGAGCGAGAAGCTGGTGGCTATCTGTCAGGGACGGGTCTATCCAGTGGCGGAGATTCAGCCGCGTCCGCTGGCGCGCTGGCTCAGTCGCTTCGTGACCCGGACGCCAGCGGGCATCGGCATTGGCAGCCCAGAGACGATGGAGCTGGCGTTGCGGGAGGCGGGCGTTCTGCGCATCCTGCTGGCGGCGGCGCTGGCAGCCATCACGCGCCCGCTGGGGATTCGCGGGCTGTTCTATCGCGTGGCGGGGCGCAAGGTCGCCGCCATCGACGGCCCCACGCCCTACACCCTGCCGCCCTATAATCAGTACGCCTGCCTCGCGCCCGATCGCCCCCATCAGGTGTGTCAGACGCTCGCCGCGCAGCTGGGCGTGCCCGTGGCGATTGTCGACGCGAACGACCTGGGCGTGGCGGTGCTGGGCAAAAGTCGGGGCGTGGATGCCGCGCTCGTCACCGCCCTCTTTCGGGACAACCCGCTCGGACAGGGCGCCCAGCAGACCCCGCTCTGCATCCTGCGCCGCGTCGATGCCCCGCATTCAGAGCCAAATCCCGCATAAATACCCGTCCGCCTAAACTCCCACCTGATTTATAATAACTCCAACCCATCCGGCGAAAAGCCTGTCCGATTTCGGGCAAGTTTTGAGTCATTAAGAAGTGGGTGTCAATTTCTTCTGCCGACACGGATGTGGTTGGCAGCAGGGACATCCTTTCGATTCCAAACTTTGCTACGAGGAGGCTCGATGAACAATGAGAGGATTGATGAAAGCGGGTGTTGTGTTGAGCGTGACAGCTGTCCTGTCGGCTAACGGCGTCCTTGCACAGCCCTACAGCGTTCAGGGCAACGACTGGACATTCAACCTGTCAGGTACCGTGCGCGTGCCTGCTTTGGGGTTCAGCCAGAATGTTAACTTGAACAATGTGCCCGTCACCATTACTCAGAGTGGTAACGATTTTGACAATGGCTACACCGACTTCATAGTTCCCTTTGCGCTCCCACCGTTTATCCCGCCGACAAATCTGGATGGCGGTTTCTTTACGATTGGCTCACAACCTGGCGTTGAGGCTCAAAAGTTTTTGCCAGGTCCCATTCAATTCAATCTGGGTGCTGTCGGGGTACGCCTGACGAATGTGACCGTGAACCTGGCGGGGATTATCGCGGGTGTTAACCCAGCGATTACCGATGTGTATGGACAGCGCGTCTACCTGATTAACGGAATACCTTCGCCCACCCCGTTCAGCCCGGTGCCGTTCACCTCCTGGGCGACGGTGGGCACCGTCGAGGTCAATTTCGGCTTCGGCTGGCAAAATGCGGGACCCGGACTGCTGGAGGTCACCGGCTGGACGCTGGTACGCGAGGTGCCGGAACCTGCCAGCCTGCTGGCGCTCGGTTCGGGTCTGGTTGGGCTGCTAAGACTGCGCCGACGGATGAAGTAACTTAACCCAACTTGCCACCTATCTGAGATTCCTCGCCTTCGGCTCGGAATGACAAGCGTTTGGTCTGTCACCCCGAGCGGGGCGAGGGGTCTCAGATTCCTCGCCTTCGGCTCGGAATGACAGGTTCGTTTTCACAAAGTCGGCGTCGTCATTCCGAGCGAAGCGAGGAACCTCGCCTGCTCAAAAATGACAGGTAGCAAGTTGGGTTATAATACCAATCGGCGTTTCAAATGGCACAAGGCGACTGAAGTCGCACGGATACAGACGAAACCCCGCCTGCGCGGGGTTTTTGGCCAGCGAAGGCTGGCTTCGTTTGGATGGGAACGACTTTAGTCGACCAAGCCTACGGTCTTATCAGATGCCGCATTATCGTCGGCGAGGACGCCGACGCTACGAAAAGTCTGCCCGATTGCACAGTATCGGCGTCTCGCCGACGACATCACGGCATTTGCTTTGCCAATCGGTATCAGACCATTCGCGGTTACAAACCACTCCTACAGAATGATTTGCCCGATCGGCATAACCCCCCCCTCTCCCACCGCGTGGGAGAGGGGTAGGGGTGAGGGATAAAGACGAACCCCCTCTCCCACCGCGTGGGAGAGGGGTA